>NZ_JBKVCH010000003.1:332658-333302 GCF_046966505.1 Zhenhengia sp. | reverse complement strand
AGAAAGTAGGTGATAAAATCTATTTCAACGCAGGAAAACTAAACAAAAGAATAACATTCACAGCCTACACAGAAACAACTAACTCAATAGGGCAAACAATCCTATCAGAGCAACCAATAAAAACTATGTGGGCTAATATTATGCCCATAAGAGGATTTGAACAAACCTTAGAAGAACGATTAAGACCTGAAACAGTCTATAGGATTTTAACAAGATATCATAGAGGCATAACACCTAACATGAAAATAAAGTATAAAGACAAACTCCTTCATATCACAGAGATTATTAATGTGGATGAGGGAGATTTTGCTTTAGAGATTACAGCCACTTCAAAGGAGATTAGGAATGGCAAAGAATGATGTATTCCAGTTGAATGGACTAACAGACTTACAGAAGAAATTATCTTTTGTTACGAAGAGCTATCCTGACGAATCAGAGAAGCTTTTAACTAAAATGGGAAATCAATTTAGGAAAGAAGTTAAGAAGAAAACACCTGAAAGACTACAAGGTACGAGTAAGAAGAAACTTATTAATTCCTATAAAGTAAGTAAAGTGAAGGGGTATGGTAAAGACCTATATGTAGAGTTTAGGTCAACCAGCCCTCATTTTCATTTAGTAGAACGTGGGCATAGAATTGTAGTAGG
>NZ_JBKVCH010000003.1:0-332350 GCF_046966505.1 Zhenhengia sp. | reverse complement strand
AAACTTACTCATTGTTATTTCCTATTTTTCAGATTGTAAGGATAGCCTTAAATGCCTAGAGGTAATGTCAAAGTTAAAGCAAGCCTTTGGTATTTGCTTAAGTGTGGAAGATAGGCACTTTACAATACAAGATAGTATGATTGAGAAAGTTGAAAAGGATGTTTACCAATTTTCTTTTCGTATTACTTATCATGAGCTTATTAATTTTGAACCTGATAATGAACTTATCACAACCATTGAACACCATATAGAAGGGAGCAATAAATGAGTTTACCAAACGTGATGATTAACTTCAAACAGACAGGTGCAACAGCTATCCAAAGAGGCGAACGTGGTATAGTGGCACTTGTATTGAATGGAGAAACACAAGAAGTACATGAATTAAACAATATAAAAGATGCAGCTGGTATTGCACAACTCACAGACAAACAAAAAGAATACATACAGTTGGCATTCATGGGATATATCAAACCTCCTAAGAAGGTCATTATTATTTTTAGAAGAGGTGAGGAAGAGGATTATAGTCACGCTCAAGAAGTATTGGAATCTCTTAAATGGGATTATCTAGCTATTCCAGAGATTGAGAGTGGAGATGTAGCTAGTATGGTTGTGTGGATGACAGGTCTAAATAAAAGGTGCAAAGTAGTCTTACCTAATGCAACTACAGCAGATACAGAAAAGGTCATTAACTTTACTACCACAAATATTAAGACTAGTGAGGGTGATTATAGTACAGCAGAATATACCTCACGAATAGCTGGCCTTTTAGCTGGAACACCTATGACGATTAGTGCAACTTTTGCACCACTTAAAGAAGTGATAGGATTTGACCAATTGACTAAAGAGCAAATGGATCAAGCCATAGGCAAAGGGCAATTAATCCTATATCATGATGGAGAAAAAACTAAAATTGCAAGAGGAGTCAATAGCTTTACCACAACCACACAAGATAAAGGAGAATCCTTTAAGAAGATAAAAATTGTGGATGCTATGCACATGATTGAAGATGATATAAAAAAGACTTGTGAAGATAGTTATATTGGAAAGTATTCTAATAGCTATGATAATAAATGTGTGCTGATTACAGCTATTCAGGCATATCTTGATCAGTTGGTGATGGATGGTATCTTAGATGTAGACTTTAAGAATGTGGTAAAGATTGATGTAGAGCAACAAAGGAATTATCTGAAGCGTATTGGTGTGGATGTGAGCAATATGAAAGAACTTGATATTAAAAAGGCTAATACAAGGGATAAGGTGTTTTTGAAGTCACAGATTAAGATATTGGATGCGATTGAGGATATTGTATTGAATGTTAGTATATAGTGATATTTATCAAATAGTATGATAAAATATTTAGAAAAAAGCTTACTGGAGGGATATATGAGTAAATTATCATGGGGGAGTATAGCTATTATTTTAGGAAGCTTAGTTTTATCACTTCAATTATATGGATTTAGATTATATGCGCAAACAATCGGTTTTGATGCAAAGGGGTTATTAAAGAGTGATGATATCACAAGAGCATCTTTAATGACTATGGGGGGATTAATTATTTATGGAGGCATATTAGTGGTTATGCACTTTATTGAAGAAAGGAAAAAGTATTGATATTGGATAATAAGGGCTTAATATAGCCCTATTTTTTATGCCACAAGAAAGGAACAACATGGATAAATACAATGCACAGCAAATAATGAATGGAACTTGGGGTGAGGTGTGGATAGACGGAACCTATATGGCAGAAGTCACAGCCTTTGAAGCCAAAGTTTCACTCGATAAAACAGATGTCAACATGACAAGAAGATTAGCAAAATCTCAGAAGGTAACTGGTTTTTCGTGTAGTGGTTCGCTCACGATGAACAAAGTATCTTCTTTTTTTATTAAGAAATTAAATGAGGATATGAAACAGGGCAAGCAAACAGCTTGTACCATTATATCAAAGCTAGATGATCCTGATGCAATCGGTTCAGAACGTATTGTTATTAAGGATGCAGTCTTTGATGAATTAATCCTTGCCAACTGGTCAGCGAAAACATTAGGAGAAGAACAAATTAACTTTACATTCTCAGATTGGGATTTATTAGATATTGCAGAATAGAGGAGGACATAACAGATGTCATTAATAGATAAATTACTTCAAATGGACAATAAAACAATTATGGAACTGCCTAAAAGAGAGGTGGAAGTACCTAGACTTACTCAAACCTTAGGAGAACCTTTTAAGGTAGTATGTCAGGCAATCGATGGAGAAAGGTATGCAGATATTCAGAAGGCTTCTATTGACCTTAATAAGAAAGGTGGCGTGCGTAATATTAACCTCTTTGATATGCAGGTACTCACTGTTATTGATGGTGTGGTAGAACCTAGTTTAAAGGATACAAAGCTATTGCAGCACTTTAATTGTGTAACACCAAAGGAGTTAGTCAAAAAGTTATTTTTAGCTGGTGAGATTGCAGATCTATCAAATGTGGTTACAGAGCTATCAGGCTATGATAAAACAGAAGAGGACGAAGAAGAAGTAAAAAAGCAATAAGCCAGGATTGGGAGTTACAGCTTATGTATCTCCTTTTTAAATATAAAAACATAAGACCAAGTGAATTCTATCATATACCACTTGGAGAAAAGCGCATCCTTGCCTGCTTTATGAAACTAGAGATAGAAGAACGACAGCAAGAAATGAAGCAGATGTATGGGGGTGATTAATGGCTAATATTGTTGATGCGATTCTTAGGCTAACAGATAACTTCACACCTACATTAGTTAAAGCGCAGGATGGACTTACTAAATATTCAAGGCAGGCTCAAAGGGTTAGCAAAGACCTCCACAAGATAGGGAATAACATAACCAATATGGGGAAATTCCTCACTCTGGGGGTTACAACTCCTATTGTGGGTATAGGAACAGCCAGCCTAAAAGCAACAATGGATTTTGATAAGTCAATGTCGAAGGTTCAAGCTTTATCAGGTGCAACAGGTGAGCAACTTATACAACTTAAAGAAAAGGCTACAGAACTAGGAGCAACCACAGCCTTTAGTGCCTCACAAGTAAGTGAGGCAATGCAATATATGGCTTTAGCTGGATGGAAAACAAATGATATCCTAGAAGGTACAGCGGGTATCTTAGCAGCTGCAAGTGCAAGTGGTGAAGAGTTAGCCACAGTAAGTGATATTATTACAGATGGTTTGAGTGCTTTTAGCCTAGAAGCAAGTAAGGCAAATCATTTTGCAGATGTACTTTCAACCACAGCAACTAATGCGAACACCACAATAGGTATGATGGGTGAAGCGTTTACTTATGCTGGTTCGGTAGCTGGGGCGTTAGGCTATAGTGTGGAAGATACAGCTCTTGCTATTGGAATGATGGCGAATAGTGGGATTAAGGCAAGTCAAGCTGGTACAGCTTTAAGAAGTATGATGACTGAACTGAGTGGAACGATTAAAGTAACAGGGAAAAACTTAGGTACATATATAATACAAACATCTAATGCAGATGGAACGATGAAGCCCTTTAGAGAAACTTTACAATCACTTAGAACAGCCTTCAAAGAATTAACTGAAGCTGAACGGTCTGCAATGGCTGAATCTTTAGTTGGCAAAAATGCAATGGCTGGATTACTTGCCATTATGAATACATCAGATGAAGCTTTTAATAGTCTAGCCACCGCAATAGATAACTCGACAGGTTCAGCCGAACGAATGTCTGACGTGATGTTAGATAACTTGGCTGGTCAAATCACTCTTATTATGAGCGGTGTGGAATCTCTTGCACTTGCAATAGGAGAAAGATTAACGCCATATGCTAGAAAATTAGCTGATAGTATTCAAAATGTCATTACTACATTTAATAACATGAGTGATGAGCAAAAAGATACAGCCTTAAAGATAGGAGCATTTATTGCTATTATTCCTGTGGCTATTTTAATATTCGGCAAGATGGTCAAAGGGGTAAGTGGTGCTATTGGAGCGTATAGTAGATTTTCAAAAAATGTTCAAATGGCTGGCTCAATCTTTAAGGTTATCTTTTCACCAGCTAATAAGATTGTACTTACTATGACAGCTATTGCTTTAGTGGCTGTACTTGTCATTAAGTATTGGGAGCCTCTAAAAGGATTCTTCTTAGATTTAGTAAGTAAGATTGGCAGGTATCTTGAAGCTTGTGGTGTGGACTTTAATAAGATGAAGGAAACATTTAATAAAGTAGTACAAGCTATTGGATTAGCTATTCAGGCTCTAATAAGTTTTTTCATGGGCTTATGGGAGAAAATCAAGCCTTTTGTTGAACTTTTTGGTATGAGTATCTTTGTGGTATGTCATGAAATAGTGGGAGCTTTCCAAGGGATGATGACCGGTGTGGGTAATATCATTAATGGATTGATGAGTTTATTTGGAGGCCTTATTGATTTTATTGTGGGAGTATTCACAGGAAACTGGGAAAAGGCTTGGCAAGGTGTAAAAGATATCTTTAGTGGTATCTTTGAAGGCATAGCCGGTGTATGTAGAAGTGTGATGAATACCATTATTGGCTTTATTAATAGAGGAATTAGAGGACTAAATAAGCTGACTAATATCAAACTTCCTGATTTTTTAGGTGGGAAGCAAATAGGTTTTAGTATTCCTGAAATACCAATGCTCTACAAAGGAACTGACAACTGGCAAGGTGGTACAGCTATGATTCATGATAGAGGGGCTGAAATTGTGGATTTACCAAGAGGAACAAGAGTCTATCCACATGATGAAAGTATTAAAAAAGCCTTTAATGATGGTGCAAGAAGTAGTGGCAGTTTTAACATTGCAAAACTAGCAGACACTATTATAGTTCGTGAAGATGCTGACATTGATCGAATTGCTAATGCACTCTATAACAAAATGAAGAAGTATGCTTTTAATAGGTCATAAAGGAGGTATGTGTGGACTACTATCTTTCATTTAATAACAACGAGGAAAGGTTAAGGCTACCGGTCATTCCTTCCTCTTTTGAGGTTTCAATACCACATCAAAATACTACTGTAAATATAACGAACTTAGGCGAGATTAATCTAATAGGCAAAACGGGGCTCGCTACAATGACAATAGAATCTTTCTTTCCAAACCAGCAATATTCTTTTTGTCTATACAATGATTTTCCACAGCCCTATGACTGCATTAAGATGCTCTTGAAGTGGAAGGACTCAGGCAAACCAATTAGAGTGATTGTTACAGAAACTCCTATAAACTATGCAATGGCTATAGAAAGCATTACCTATTCTGAAATTGATGGAACAGGTGATGTTTATTTTATTTTGGAGCTAAAGGAATATAAGTTTATTAAGGCAAGTAATGTGACTACTACAACCACAGCAAATGGCACAACCTTGAAAGTGTCTGAAACCAAAAGGGAAACTAAGCCCATACCATCTGAATATGTGGTTAAGAAAGGTGATACATTGTGGGGGATAGCAAAGAAAGTAACAGGCGAAGGCTCTAATTATAAGGTCATCGCAAAAAAGAATAATATAAAAAATCCTGACTTGCTTAAGGTAGGACAAAGGCTGGTGATATAATTCCAAAGGTATTATTGAAGAATAAAAATGGATTTATAGATGTAACACATATGGTGAGTGAAATTATATGGAGTGGAAGTGAAGATGAAATAGCTAGGAAGCTAGAACTTAACTTTCTATATCCTTTACATGACCACTATACTCCTGAAGTCTATCCAAACATAGGCGAAGAATTATTCCTTTATGATGATAAAGATGTGGAATTATTTAGAGGAAGAGTATTTTATAATGAGCGACTAGGGGAGCAAGGTACAATCCAAGTAACAGCTTATGATGATGCAATAAGATTGGCAAAAAGTAAAGGTACATATAACTTTAAAGGTACAACAGCTGAAGCAATCACTCAGATAATTTGTAATGATTTAGGTGTGGAAATAGGAGAGTTAGCTCCTACAGGGATATCACAAAAGATGCTTTGTAATGGTGAGGGCATATATGAGATTATCCAAAAGGCCTATGAAGGGGTAAGTAAGCAAAATAAAAAGAAGTATAGTATTGGGATGAGACAAGGCAAGTTATGTGTGGATGAGATAGGGAAAGAAGTTGTAGCCACTCCAATTAGTTCAGATACCAATATCCTAGAGAGTTCTTACTCAGAAAATGCAGAAGAAGTTATTAATAGAGTAAAGATTTATGATGAGCAAGACCAGTACTTAGGTGTGGTAGAAGATAAAGAGCTTATTGCTCTAGTAGGTATTTTTCAAGATGTCTATACCAAAGAGCAAGACAAACAAGCTGGAACAGTAGCAAGTAATATGCTTAGAGGGATAGAGCAAAGTATAGAGTTAACCACACTAGGCAATACTTCATATGTTAGTGGGAAATTAGTAAATCTTGAAGACTCGGCAACCAAACAGCTGGGTCTATTTTTTATTGTGAGTGATAGTCACAGTTGGAGTGGTGGGCAATATACCACAAATATGTGTTTAAGAGTTGTGAGAATACACTAAATTAGTTATACTGAAATGTATAATACAGAAGGAATATTTAGTGGGGGGATAGAGATGCGTATACTTGTACAGTTCTGTGTAAATGCAGACATTATAGAGTGTCCAGCGTTTATTCTAAATGATTTAAAGTCCTATCAGAATGAATTTACAGAATGGCTCTATGATAAAACAAATGACCACGCTTATTGGATGTATAAGGATGGAGAAAAATATGGATGTAGTTATCGCTCAGAAGCATTTGTAGAATGGCTTAATAAATTTATTTTAGATAAACATGAAGAAAAGGCTAAAGTTGTAGAACAAAGTGTTGATGAAGATGGATTGGTTTGTAGAGCCGAATATCCTAAAGATATTACAGCATTAATCCATACTGAAATAGAAAGTTTTAGAAAATGGCTTACAAACAAAAATAGTGAGGGCATTTGTAAAGAGGAGGAGTATAAAAAGAAATACGGCATGAGGAAGTATATAGGGTATGCTTCAGCGGAGTGGATAAATAGTTTTATTTTAAATGAGAGAAATGAAAAAGCTTATGTTATAGATAAACAGATGGATTACGATGAAATGAAGGCAATGCCTAAAATATTTTTTTAAATAAGAAATTAGAGGTATTAGAGAAAATTATAAATGTGAGGGATATACATTATACAAGTAGACATTTTATGAGTGGAGGGGTATCTTGAAAGATACAAAAACTGAATTTTATTAAGCTGTAAACTGTGGTCAAGAAATAGAGTTTAGTTATAATGGTAAACATTATTTTGAAAGTAGAGATAGCAATAATGATTGGTATATATATTGTGAAGAAAGTAAAGAAAAACAACGTTTTATATCCTCTAATGAATTACTCCTAAATGCTAAGTTTGCAGATAAAAACATTAATGATATTTGGGAAGATATTATAATCGACTATATCCTATAAATATAAGTTCTCAACCAATAAAATAATATTTGTTTTGTGAAGGAGTACTATTATGAAACAATATGAATATAAGCTTTCCTTTTTGCCTGAAGCAACAAATGATTGTGAAAAAGTATCGGACCTTGAAACAACTTGTGAAGTAAAGGGGAAATATCCTTGTCCATGTTGTTGTTATAATACATTTCCTGTTCCTAAAGAAGATGCCATCGCTTATATATGTCCTGTATGTTTTTGGGAGAATGATGTTTTTACATCAAGCGATGATGAGCCCAGTGATGAAAACCGAGGAATGACATTAAACGAAGGACGAAGAAATTATAAAATATTGGGAGCTTGTAGTCAGGATATGCTTATACATGTAAGAGAGCCAAAGTCAGATGAATTCCCCAAATGAGCATAATACTAGGGTAATCATGGAGTATTTAACCAACCAAATAGTGATTTTACTAGCTCTAAAATTAATTCAATAACCTACTTAATAGTACTCTTAGTAGAAATTTACTAGGGGTATTTTTTATGCCTTGAAAGGAGTGATAACAATAAATAACCCATACACAGGACTATTAAACATTATGCAAGAACAAGGAAAGAAATATAATACACCATCTGTATGTATTGGAAAGGTAGTAAAGGTGCAACCATTACAAATTAAAACAGGTGAACTATTACTAGATCAAGATGATCTTTTAGTATCTGACCTTCTAACAGAGTCCTATAAAAGAAGTGCTCATATCGTATCAAGTGGAGAACTTACCTCAAGTACTCAAGCCACCTCAGGAGGAACGGGAGATGCATCCTTTGCCACACATAATCATAAAATTAGTGCATCCTACAATTTGAGTGGAACAGCAGATATAGTTTTTAAGACTGACCTAAAAAGTGGAGATCTATTAGCTCTTATGCCGACAGAAAATAGACAAATCTATATTGTGCTTTGTAAGGTGGTGAAGCTATGAGTTTATTTCCGTTTATGAGAAGTGTGGAAGAGCAAGACATAGCCGCGCCTAAGATATACAAAGAGTATGAATTTAACTTTGAAACAGGTCAACTTACAGGAAAGATATTAGAGGGTAAAGAAGCTTTAAAGATGTGGATTTATAAAACACTTCTAACTAAACGCTATAAGCACATTATTTACAGTTGGGATTATGGTCAGGATTTAGAAGAAATTATTGGACAAGGCTATGAGAAAGGCCTTATAAGAAGTGAAGTGGAGAGAAGAATAAAAGATTGTTTACTTGTTCATCCACACATTAAGGAATGTAAGAACTTTGATATTAAGCTACAACAAGACCAACTACATGTTGATTTTACAGTCAATACAACTTATGGGGAGGTGAATATTAATGTCCCTAACATATGATGCATTATTACAAAGAGCTCTTAAGAAGGTATCAAGTCAAATGGATACTTCTGAGGGTTCTTTTTTATTTGATGCCATAGCATCATGTGCGGCTGAACTTTATGAAGCCTATTTATATATAGAGGAACTAGAAAAGAGAGTCTTTGCAGATACAGCTTATGGTGAATACCTAGAAAGAAGAACAGCTGAAAGAGGTATCTATAGAAAATCAGCAACTCATGCCATTAGAAAGGCTTACTTTAATATTGATGTCCCTATTGGCTCACGCTGGGCAAAAGAAGAATTGGTGTATACAGTTACGGAAAATGTGCAAGATGGTGTATTTCTCACCAAGGCGAACCAAACTGGTGCAATAGGTAATAGATATAGTGGTGAATTGGTGAATATGGACTTCATAGAGAACCTAACGAGTGCAACTTTAGGAGAAGTGGTGATTGCTGGTGAAGATGAGGAGAAAGATGAATCACTGAGGTTAAGGTATTTTAGTAGTTTTGAAAAAGAAGCCTTTGGAGGGAATAAACGTGATTATGAAGAGAAGATTGGAAAGATAGAAGGGGTAGGTGTGGTTAAAGTTTATCCTACTTGGGCAGGAGGTGGCACTGTGAAAGTAAGGTTACTCGATGCAGAATATAATGTACCTTCACCTGAATTAGTTCAAACGGTTCAAGAGTTAGTTGACCCAATAGAAACAAGTGGAGAAGGCTTAGGTATAGCACCCATAGGGCATAAGGTTACAGTAGAAGGTGCAGAAGAAGTAGAACTACAGATAACCACACAACTTACCTTTAAAGAGACTTCATGGGAAAATGTGAGGCAGGATGTTGAAGGTGTGGTAGAAAAGTATTTTAGAGAGTTAAGGAGTAAATGGTCAGAGGATGATGTGGTAGTAAGAATAAGTCAAATTGAAGCAAGGCTATTAGATATAGAAGGAATCATTGATGTACAAGGAACTAAGCTAAATGGAAGCAGTACTAACCTTTATTTAACCGATGAACAGGTTCCTGTGCTTGTAGGTGTGGTCAATGAGGCTTAATAAATATTTACCTGACTTTGTAAGTAACATTAGAGAATTTCAAGAGCTAGATAAAGCCCTAACACCTGAGCTAGATGAACTTAACCACACTATCCAACAAATCCAACAGAATCAATTTGTAGAGACAGCCAATCACGAAGGGCTAAGTTACTATGAAAGAATGCTTAAGATAAGACCTGATAAAGATATGGAAGTTAGAAGGTTTAATATCCTAAGTAAGTTCAACTCTACAATACCTTTTACAATGAGATGGTTACAAAATACCCTAAATAGTACCATTGGAAAGGAAAGTTACTTACTTGATCTCGACCACACGAACTACACTTTAATGATTAGTATTATGAAACACAAAGAGCATCTCATAACCCATTTAAGGCAAGAGTTGGAGGATAAACTTCCAGCTCATTTAATTTTAGTCATAAATGTATTAAGTCCTGTAGATATACCACATTATGTAGGTACATATATCCAAACAAGTGACACAATAGAAATCTAATATAAAGGAGACATCATGAGTGAATTTAAAACTAAATCCATAACCACAAAAGGAATGGAGTTGCTTTCAAAAGCCATTAGTGGAGAGCAGCTAGAATTTACAAGAATAGAAATGGGAAGTGGAAACTTTGAAGGAGATATTGGCTTGACAGAATCATTAGTTGAAGTCAGACAAAGCTTGCCTATCAATAAGATTGTAAGGAAAGGCAGTCAAGTTACCTTAAGCACATCTCTTAAAATTGAAGATATAACCACACCCTTTGAATGGACTGAAATTGGAGTCTATGCAAGGGGGGAGGATAATGTAGAAGTGCTTTATATGTATGGCTATACTACCAACAGTTCCTATATCTCAAAGGATTCTTTAAATGAGAAGATGATTAATGTAACCGTACTTGTAGCAAGCACCACACAAGTTACAGCAGTCATTGATAAGAGTCTAGTCTATCTAACAGCTGAAGCTTTGAAGGAGCATGAAAATGATAGAGAGACTCATCAGGATATTAGGGCGAATGTGGAAGAAATTCAAAGGCAAGTAGAGGAACTAGATGTATCTTGGGAGGGGATTCAGAATAAACCTACAGAGTTTCAACCTATTGACCACATCCACACAAAAGCACAAATAACAGACTTCCCCTCTTCACTTCCAGCTAATGGAGGTAATGCAGATACTATAGGAGGTAAAAAGTTTAACTGGTCTTTTGGCACTAAAGCACCCACACACCTATGGGGTTCAGAAGGTTCTAGTACAGAACAATATGTTTATCAGCCTAGTCAAGTAAGTGTAGGTCATGCAGTGAACTCAGATAAAATAGGCAATGTGTCAGCACAAAATATTGCAGTATATCTTGGCTCAAATCCAAGTACATCTATTATTAATAATCCGGCACATCATCAAAACTATGATTGTTGGGTACATAGTACACAAGCTACAGCTATAGGATTACCTGATGCAGGAAATTGGCATTTGAGTTACAAGAAACACCTGAATGTAGATGGATATGGTACACAAATAGCTATGCCATATGGAAGAAATGAAATGTATATGAGGTCTTCGTCAGGTAAGGCGTGGACAAGATGGGAGAGACTAGGAGGAATGGGCATGCAAATAAGAGCAAGTAATCATGTAAAAATAACCTATAATATTCCAAGTATGGATGTTACACCCATAAGTGCAGACAATGAAAAGAAATCCCATCGGAAGATAGCATTGCCTTGCACAAGACTACCTAAATTAAATGGTTCGGCTAGAATTAAGGTGACAACTACTTGGAGTGGTACAACCAAATCCAATGCATCAGCAGCAGGGAAAGCAAGTGGGTATTGTGAAATATTCCTAACAGCCTCTACCTTTTTAACAGATAGTCACAGCGTTAAAAAATCATTTGCTGATGCACCAGTAGGAACAAGTTTAGAGTTAACACAGAACCAATCCCATGCAAAATCACCCAATTTGGCAGGCTTTATAACAATTGGTCTATCTGCTATTAATGATAATGGTTATATAGAAGGGATTCAAACGGTTCAAGGAGGAGGCGCATTAAATGGCACATTAACACAATGTGGTGATGTTTGGTTTAATGATGAATCAGTAGATATTATGATTGTACCAACTTTATCACCACCTAGCTGGACTTCTTTTACTAAACTCACTATGTCAGGTAAGGTAGAGATTTGTTATGACGAATTGAATGTATAAATCAAAGAGAATTTTCGACACTTAAGTTGCAATGCACTTAGGTGATTTTTTATATCGAGAAAAGAGGTGACAACATGAATTTCACAGAATTACTACAGACTTTTGGCTTTCCAGTAGCTTGTGTGGCTTGTCTTGGATTTTATATTGCCAAAGTGCAAGCAGAACAAAGAGTAGATTCAAAGGAACGAGAAGAAAAGCTACTTACACAGCTAGGAGAAATGTCAGCTACAAATAAAATGCTACTTGAAACAAACGCAATATTAGCAAGAGATATTAATACAAAACTCGATCAGATTGTTAAAAATATAAAACAGTAAGAGAGGTACATAAGATGCAAATCAAAGAAATGATCATTACACCAAACCCATATAGTAGACCACAGAAGAAGATAGGACAAATTAAAAATATCGTTATCCATTGGATTGGCAATGCTGGAACGACAGCAGAAAATAATGCGAAGTATTTTGATGGATTGAAAGGAGGAAAAAAGAACTCAGCTGGTGACTACATCTACGCATCATCTCATTACATCATAGGCAATGATGGTGTGGTAGTAAGATGCGTTCCTGAAAATGAGGTGGCTTATCATGCAAGTAAGGCTAATAGCCATTCTATAGGTGTGGAAGTTTGTCATCCTGATTGGTCAGGAAAGCCTACACAAAAGGCACATGAGAGCCTTGTTAGCCTATTAGTAGAACTATGTAAAAAGTACAAATTAGAACCTACACGGGCCATTATTCGCCATTATGACGTAACAGGGAAGACTTGCCCTAAGTATTATGTGGAAGATGTGGGGGCATTTAAAAAGTTGAAGGAAGAAGTAAAGGGTAAAATGAAGGAGGATAAAGAGCTTGTTGAAGCGGTGAAGGTGTTGCAGAAGAAGGGGGTTATTAGTAGTCCCGAGGTGTGGATTAATGGGGTTTATACGAGGGATAATGTGAGGTCGCTTATACTAAAATTATCATATACCCTATAAAGAAACTCAAAATAATAAACTGCTATATACAATCCAAGTTATGAGTTATAATTACATCATATGAATTAAAAGGGGGATTAGGATGCTAAACAAGATAAAGCAACCTGTCATTTACTTAATATGGAACTTGTATATGTGGGGAATTATTTTGGTTGAAAGTAAAATAGTAAACTATGCACAGAGCCAAATAAAAAGGACTGGTCAAATGGAGTGGAGTTATTTAGGGATGTTGGCTCAAGTAGGTGTGTGGATATTGGTAGGCTTAGGTATAAGCTGGTTAGTAAGTAAAAAAAGTATTTCCTCAACAAGAGATATACGATTAGAGATATGTACTATATTAATTCCAAATGCTCTACTGGTGTTATTAACATTTCCATTGGGAGTTTTAATACCAATGCAGCGTCTGCTTATAGTATCTATGGGGAATTTGCGATATGTAGGGGGGCTTATAGTTGGGGTGGAGATAGTCAAATTTATTAAATATATAAAGAATAGAAAAGAGGGTTAAGTGCTGATATAACATTAAAGTAAGTAGCTAGACATTTGAGAGGTGAGTTCCTACATTGGAGAAAATGCAGAAATCCCAAACAATTAAAGTGATGATACACTAGAGTTAAAGCATAGAATGAATAGTCCATTGATTGTGATGGTTATATCCGCGATATTGTTACACCAGAGTGTTATTTTATATTTCATAATAGGAAGGTGTTTATGATGAAAAAAAAGATATTAATATTGTTGATTGTACTGATAGGTATATGGGGGTGGTACATTAATGAGCATTCACCTAAAAATTTTCAACATCTATTAGGTTTTAGAATGGATGATGTTGTTGAAATACATCTTGTCTGGAAGGATCAACCTAATAGTATAACTGACCACTACCAAATTGACCAAATCCTGAGCTATCTCAGCTCATTTAAATACATAAAAAAAACTGTACAAGAAATTTCACAAGATAACTTGAAAAATAATAAATATAACTTAAAAGGTGTGTGGTTTGTAAAATCTAAGGGAAAAACAACCTATATGGATTTTTGTAAAGATGAAGTACGTTCTGGTATAACTTATTATTACATTCCAGACGGTCATATTGATGAAAACACTCTAAAAACACTTTCAGGGGAATAAGTAAGTGAGGAAGAAATAATAATATGGAAGACCGATTAATTCACAAGACCAACTGAATCTAATAATTTAATGTGCCAGCCATTATGGTTGGCCTTATTTTTACATTCATTAGGGATTTATAGTAGGGGGAATGTGAGGGGATTTTTTGTGAAGTATGTAAAGAATGTTAGAAATGATTGAATTGAGTGTTATAATATTAAGTGGTAATTAGGGGGTGGGACGATGAAGAGAATATCTTTAGGCACAGTAATAATTTTTATGTTTGTAATTTTACTAGTAATTACGCAGCACTTTAGATATCCGATTAAGTCAGATAATAGTAATCTAAAAAAATATATATTAGAGTGGTCGAATCGTCATAATAGAAACAATGAGATTCCTAAAAAAGATGTTCAAATACTTGATTGGATAGACTTTGAAAACAGAAGGCATGTATCCATTTTATTGGATAGTCAATTAGGTGAAGTTAGACTTATAAAGGGGATAAATGGTAAATATATGATAGAGTCCTCAGGTCATGGAACAGGAAATTTTAGATATCGCGTAGAAGAAGGTAAAAATGAAAAGCGCTTTATATTTGCTGGAAAGAACACTGACTTATTAATAAATAAAATATCGTTTATCTTAGAAGGTGAAGAGTATACTATAAATGTTCCAAAACAAGAGTATTTTATGGTTGGTTTTGAGGTTAATAACAATATAGAGAGCACGTTTCCTGAGTCTGAAACACTAAGATTTTATGATGATGAGGGGAAAGATATAACATTTGATGTTGAGCGAAATACGTTAGAATAAATATAGATAAGACCGGTCCAAAAGACTGGTTCTATTTTTTTACCCAATATTCTTATCCACACCCCTATAAATATTCTTCTACCCCATATCACTAAATACTTCTAGCCCCTTAGAACTTTTCTTCTAGGGGGTTCTTTTTTATTTCCAAGGGGGTTCCATGAAAACAGGGAGGGGGATATAAGGATGTGAGGATAAATAATATATTTATAATAAAGCTTATAATATGTTTTATAGTATCGTTATTGTTAAAGAAAGAGAGTAGGAAGAATGAGGACAAAAAAATAAGCAACTAACCACATTGAGTTAATCACTTATAGTAAATAAATCATTTAACGTACATCCAAGAGCAGTACAAATGGATGCCATATTTTCAAATTTTATAGATTCAGTTTTATTATTTGCTAGTCGGTGGACACTTTCATATTTCATGTCGCATTCTTTTGCTAGCCAGTATATGGTTTTACCTTGCTGTTCTAATATCGCTATGATGTTATTTGTTACTCTCACGTACTTGTCACCTCGGTAGCATATTCTTGTACTTATTTTATCACATGCCCACTTAAAAAGATACAACCTATAAACAGGTGACCTGTTGACTGGGTATATCCGTTATGGTATAATATCACTATAACAACTTGGACAAACTAGAAAGGAGTACAGCTATGCAAAATACCACATCTAATACTATGGAAGGTCTTTGGATTGGCCTTGACATTCTTACAGATTCTAATTTAACACTTCAAGAAAAATTCACACTAGCAATCATCAAGGCATTAGATAAAAATAACGGTTGCTTTGCATCAAATAAGTATTTTGCAGAAATCCTTCAAGTAACACCTAAACGAGCAAGTGATATTATCCAATCACTCATTACCAAGAATTACATAATCTCAACCCTTGAGGACAACTATAAACGAACAATTCGTGTGGTTAAGAATACATTACCACAGGAAGAAAATATTGAGGAGGAGGTACCTCAAGAACAACAAGAACTATCAACCACACCACCTAAAAAGAAGCCACTCATGTGGAAAGGCTTCGACCTTAATAAGATGGCTGAGGATGCAATCGAAAGGCTTAAAAGAAGATTCCCTGAGATAGAAGCTTTCCTAAAGGGGGAGCCTATAGATCAGGCTCAACCCACTCGCTTTAGAACGAATGAAGAACTGGCAAGCACCTATAGGGAAGTACCAACTGAATGGTGTGGCGTAAGTCAACTACAATTTACATAGAGGTGATAAAATGACAAATAGAGAACTAGCAGTAAAAATTGAACAACTAACTAAGCGATTAGAGGAAATTGAAAAAAAGAAGAAGCATGAAAAAGCACTATATTCAGTTGAAGAAGTAGCTAAAAGGTTAGGGGTAACTAGGGAAGCTGTTTATCAAATGATTAAGAGACAGGAAATTCCAGCTATTAAGTTTGGAACTATAAAAATACGTGCAGTAGATATAGAAAAAATCGTAGGAAGTACATTGTAATGGAACGATTTAGTATATCCATAAGCAGTAGAATGAAGAAGCAACTAGGACTTATGGCAAAGGCTAATTTTAGAAACCTAAATGGTGAGATTAATAAGGCCTTAGATGATTATATAAGGAAGAATGGTACAAGTGTGGTAGAAGATGCACTAAATTGGTGGGAGTGTGAATCAAAAGGGCAAGAATGTCAACCACAGCAACACCTAATTGAACCAATCAAGCACCAGCAAGCACCAATAGTACACCAAAATGCACCAATTATAACCACACTACACAATACTGATGAAATAGAAGAATTTTAAACAACAGGGAGCATGACAACATGGCAAACAATGTGAAAAATTTAGGACTTGATATGGGTAACAGCACCATTTGTGTGGCTGGCATAAATGATAAAGGTGAGATAATAAAGGCCTACACGAATAGCGTATACTCAATGGATACGGCTCTTATAAGTGGAGATATTATAGAATGTAAGGGAGTTAAGTTAGCACTAGGGGTAGGGCAGACTACCCTTAGTAATGTGGACAAGACAAATAGAGAATACATAGAGCATCAAATAGTATGGGCAGTACATAGTTTATATGGAAGTGGCACACATTATATTAACTTAGGTGTGGGATTACCAATCAGTATCTACAAAGCCAAGAAGGAAGAGTTTAGAGAGAAGATAAAGGCTCTTGGAACAATAGAAGGTGTGGTTAATGGAAAAGAGATATCAGTAAACCTTGTTGATGTTAAAGTACAAGCAGAAGGGTATGCAGCACTTAGGATTCTGACAAATTATATAGACAAAGATAATACCACACTTATTATAGATATAGGAATGAAGACCACAGATGTTATCCTAGTAGAATGGAATGGTAAATTTACAATAAGCAATTATGGAACGACTAACATTGCCCTTTATGATATGTATAAGGTATTGCAGGATAAGATTGCTAGTGAGGGTGTAGAAGTTACTATAGAGCAAATCGATAAAAAGTTTCAATCCAATAAGCCAATTATTAGGACAGAAAAAGGGGACTTTAATTTAGTTGACCATTTGTCAGATATACTTCCGGTTTGTAGAGACATTATGAAAGACATCGAAAATAGGTTTGGTAAGACCATCTTGCATGATAAGGTATTTGTTGGTGGAGGGGCAGAGAAGTTTTTGGGAGCTGTTGAAGGGAAGGTTAAGAATAATGTAGAAGTAGCAATAGAGGTAAGATGGTGGGGAAATGCGCTGGGTTATGTAGAAAGTTTAAATTAATAGGTATATTGAGAGCATCTAATCTTAGAAATAGGGCCTTATGTTATAAGGCAAGAGATTAAAAATTAGGGAGCAGTATCTATATAAAGGTATTGCCCCCTCTTTTTTATTTCCACTCAATAAAATACATATTTCAAACTTTTAAATCCACACTAATTACTGAGGTGAAATTTATGAACAAAAACGAAGTGTGGATAGAAGCAGGTTCAAAGTTACGCAATATAAGAAAGAAAAAAGGTTTATCGGTATTTCAAGTTAGAGACGAGTTAGGAGTGCGACTTATTTATATAATAAAGTTAGAACGTGGTAAGGTGATGCCTTCAGAGGCAATAATAGTTTCATTAGCAATGCTTTATGAGATAGATAGAAAACAAATATATGATATGTATCAGTTAATTGAAAGTAATAGGGCAGAAGAAATAGCATCATTATCACCATATTTGAGGCAGATTGCTAATGATCGTTCAATTAGTAAATTAGCAACACAAGAATATTTTGATGAAGTCTTAGATGAATTGAAAGAGATAGCAGAGAAATATAGGATATAAATTAGGCCTTATTGTAGGTCTTTTTTTGTACACTCATATACATATTATCTGCTCTATATCTCACACTAGACATATGAGGTGGCATATATGAAAAAAAATCAAATGTGGGTGTGTGCTGGTGAGAAATTAAGAGAATTGAGGAAAGAAAAAAACTTATCAGTACATAAAGTTGGAAGGCAATTAGGCGTATCAGGAAATTATATTAGCTTAATAGAAAGAGGGAAAACCTTACCCGGAGAGTCAATGTTAATAGGTTTAGCTGAATTTTATGATATTGATAAGCAAGAGTTATTTGATATGTATGGAAGGATAGAAAGTGAACAAGTTCCCAATATTATTGCATTACCTAGTTCAATAAGAAAAACACTTAATCAAATATCTAAAGACAAATCGCTTTCGAATGAAGAAATAGATGAAGCTATACAAGCACTTCGTGAAATGGCAGAGCACTTAGCAAAAGAAAAGGAGAGATAGATATGTTTAATAAATTTCTAGAATGGTATGAGGAAACAATGGTGGAGATATTCCCATATAATTTTCTAGTTCATTTTGAAGAGGTTATTCTGATACTTGCGGGTATTTTTATAGGGATTCTTATTATGTCGGCATTTGGGGCAAATTTTTTAAGAGACTTGTATAGTGTAGATAATCATGGTATTCATGCATTCAGAATGATTAGGGTTAAAGAGGGAAGAAAGACGCTGTACAAGGTTTCCTTTAGGAACTTTTCTGAAGCCTTTCAACAGTTATTGCTTTTGGGATTTAGCCCAATTTTTACATTTAAAAATTATACTAAGAGAGATGAAAAGAGGACTAAACGATTTATTATAAGCATGTTTATTATGGGAATATTGATGATAGGCTTTGCTGTATTATCTATATGTACAGTATTTCATTCAAAGTTTTAATTAGGTATACTATAGAATGCTGAATTAATATGGAGTAAAATATAGTATAAGAGTTAATAAAATAAGCCTCCTAAAGAGGAGGTCTTACATAGTTGTGTTAAATTAATGTAAAAAAACTTAAGTGAGTTACAAATGAGTTACAAACGAGAAAATCTATAAAAATAGATTGTGCAAAAATAGCCCTAAGTATTGTAAATAAAGGGATTGATGAAAATTAAAAAATGACTCAATTACAGCTTCCCAAGCTGAGGACGCGGGTCCGATTCCCGTCATCCGCTCTTAGTATATAAAATGTGACTTAAGCTTTATGAGATAAGGCTTAAGTCTATTTTTTTATTGTATAATGAATTATTTTATATAATTAAATGTAAATATTAGTATATCAATCAGATAATAAATACAGGAGGAAATAGTAATAGATTATGAAAAAAGTATGTCCGAAATGTAATTATGAAAATAATGAGGGGGATTTCTACTGTGCCAATTGCCAAGCAGAACTAAGGCAGCACACAGATGCTCATGCTGACATCACATATTATAATATTTCTAATATGAGTAGTATAGGTAAAGAGATTTATGGAATAGTACAAAGAGTTTATTAAGAAATTTTGCAATTGCACAATTTATCTTAATAGGTATAGGGCTAGTATTAATCTTCATAGGATATATTTTTTAGCGTAGACAAAATACGCACTAAGAATATCCATAGGGATTGTACAAGAAAAGGAAGATCTAGAATCTATCTTTAAAAGGTTAGTTAGGGTAATAGTATTAAGGCTTAGCATTATACTGAAATAATTAATTGAGCAAAAATAAATCATTTGTTATTGCTAGTTGCCATTCCATTATATAGTGCTTTACTTATTGCAATGGAATTATTAAGGCATTTCAAGACAAAATAAGTAGTATTTCAAACACTTACCATTTGGTAGGTGTTTTTATTTTATAAAAATATATTTTTCTTCAAACTTTTTGATAAGATAGAGGGTATATAAAGTGAAGGATACAAGAAGGGATGTGAAAGAGTGAGAGGGAGCAAGGAAATGATACGATTATGCCATATAGGGTTATTGTCGATGAAAGTTTAGGCTAATTTACATGAATTAGGAGGGTATCATTTTAATTACATACCTCATGATTAAGAATGTCATATACCTCCTCTGCATTAACAGTAGTAAAGTCTAAGGGGGAGAGTACAATTTTATATTTTATCTGAATAAAACAAGCTAAAAAACTTTCTAAAATCATAAAAAGGTGTAAAATAAAATTAAGACATCAAGAGGAAGGGCTGAAAATATGATTAATAAGGATAGCTTTATTGCGGACACTTTAAAAAGATTAGAAAAGCTTGAAGTAGGAAAGTGTTTAGATATCCGTACTTTTAAGAAAGATAGAAAAGTAGTTATCGAAAAACTTGCAGTAAACTATAATGTTTATGAAGAGGGGTTTGAAAAGCAGTCTTTTATGAATCTAGAAGTACAGGATATGAAGAAATTGTTAAAGACACTGGAAAGAAGAGAATTTCCAAGAAGCAATAAGCTTAGAGTTTATGTAGTAGATGCTAAGGAGGCAGGTCGTGTTACTTATTAAAAATGGTAAAGTATTGACAATGGCAGGGATTACTTATGAAAAGGGATGTATCCTTGTGGAAGATGGAAAAATCAAAGAAATAGGGGAATCTATTGTAGAGACAGAAAATATGGAGATTATTGATGCTAAAGGTGGCTGGGTTATGCCAGGTATTATAGAAGCACATTGCCATATAGGGATTATGGAAGAAGATAAAGGCTTTGAGGGAAATGATACAAATGAAATGACAGACCCAGTTACACCACAGCTTAGAGCCATTGATGCAATTAATCCAATGGATACAGCCTTTAATGATGCAGTAGAAGGTGGTGTAACATCGGTTATGACAGGGCCAGGAAGTGCTAATGTAGTAGGTGGCCAATTTGTCTTTATGAAAACAAAAGGAAAAAGCATAGATGATATGATTGTGAAAGAGCCAGCAGCAATGAAAATTGCTTTTGGAGAAAATCCGAAGCGTGTCTACAGCGGTAAAGGTAAAATGCCAGCTACACGTATGGCTACAGCAGCACTGCTTCGCGAAACGCTTACAAAAGCTGCGCAGTATAAAGAGAAGAAGGAAAAAGCCCTTGCAAAAGGTGAGGACTTTACAGAAGACTTTAAACAAGAGGCATGGCTTCCAGTGCTTAATAAAGAAATTCCACTTAAAGCCCATGCACACCGTAGCGATGATATTCTTACAGCTATCCGTATTGGAAAAGAATTTAATTTACATATGACACTTGACCACTGTAGTGAGGGGCACTTCATTCCAGAGTATGTAGCAGCCTCTTCTTATCCTGCTATTATTGGTCCAACGTTAACACGTAGAAGTAAAATAGAAGTTCAAAACAAAACCTTTAAAACACCAGGAATTGTACATAAGGCAGGTACGCTTGTAGCGCTTACAACAGACCATCCCGTCATTCCTGTGCAATATTTAAGTAAATGTGCCGGACTTGCTGCAAAGGAAGGTTTAGGTATTGAAGAAGGTCTTAAAGCAATTACCATTAATGCTGCAACTATTTGTGGTGTGTCAGACCGTGTGGGAAGTCTTGAAGTAGGGAAAGATGCAGATATTGCTATTTTCTCAGGAAATCCAATGGAAATTTTTACAGATACACTTTATACCATCATTGATGGGCAAATAGTCTATAAGGCTTAATCTACAACACCCCTTTATTTATGCTATAATGAGTTCAAAGTTATAGTTTATAAATACGGGGGTTATTTTTTATGAATATAAAAGCAAGTAATGTGCAGAAGATTTTAATTGTAGATGATGAACAAGATATACGTCAGATTTTAACTATACTCCTTACGGGAGAATGCTATGAAGTGGTATGTGCGTGTAATAGCGAGGAAGCTATAAAATTAGTGGATGAGACTATAGCGCTCATTCTATTAGATGTAAATATGCCAGGAAAATCTGGTTTTGTAGCCTGCTCAGAGATTAGACAAAGATGGCAGGTACCTATTTTATTTTTGACAGCTTATGGACAAGAATCAGATAAAGCTATGGGCTTTTGTGCAGGTGGCGACGACTATATTACAAAGCCTTTCTCAAATACAGAATTGTTACTTAGGGTAAAGGCGCTTCTAAGACGTTGCTATGTTTATCAACCTATGCCTATTAAAGATAGTCTTATACTAAGTGTAGGAGACTTATGCCTAGATGAAGAAACTCAAAAGGTTACAGTAGCGGGAGTAGAAGTTATCCTAACTTCTACGGAGTATAATATTTTACATTTACTTTTAACCCACCGTAAAAAAGTTTTTTCTATGGAGAATATCTATAAGAGTATTTGGGAAGAAGATGGGACAGTGGTAGGCGATAATGCAGTTATGGTTCATATTAAGAATTTACGTAAGAAAATAGAAAAGGATACAAGGCATCCACGCTATATTAAAACAGCCTGGGGAAAGGGTTACTACATTGACTAAGAAATTAAGTTTAGAAATTATAGGGTATATAATCATCGCTGCAATAGGTGCTATTTTTTCATATGTTTTTATTCATACAGCTGCTTTATCTATGGGAAGTAAGGTATTAATACGTTCGGAAAAGTTTCAGGCCTATATTAAAGAAGGGGCTTTGGAACTTGTGACTCTTTTACAAAGTTCTGAAGGAGAAGAATTTCCTATAGGTAGCTTATTAACATGGAATGTTGAGTATCCAGAACTACAAATTAGTTTGTATAGGGAGGATAAGCTCTATTATACAAGCCCGGATTTGACGGCAAGTCATTATGGTCTGGAAGATTTTTATACTTTTGAAGTCAAGACACCTTATGGGAGGGAAAGTGTAAAGTTATATCCTTGTTATACTAAGCAGTTTGTCATGCAGGTAGGCATTATGAGTAGGATGGCTTCAGGAATGCTTTTTATCTTCTTCGTACTTTTTATGTGCCATTATAAGTTTAAGTATTTGCTTAGAATAAGCGAAATACTTAAACTTATGGAAAGTGGAGACCTAAAAAAGCGTATTCCGCTTGAAGGGGAAGATGAACTGACGCAAGTAGCACGTCATATTAATGCGTTAGCGAGTCGTATTGAACAGGAAATAGAAGAAGAGAAAAGGCTTAGAGCACAGAATATGCAGATGGTTTCTTCCCTTTCTCATGATATTCGAACACCATTAACTGCAGTTATGAGCTATTTGGATTTTTTAGAAAAAGGAGCTTATAGTTCTTCTAGCCAGATGGAAGAGTATATACACATTGCTAGCCAAAAAGCACTTCAGATTAAAGGTGTCACAGATACACTTTTTAGTTATGTAGGTACATCTAAAAGAGGGATGACTAAGAAAAATCAGCTATTTGAAGCACATATTTTGGCAGACCAGATTTTATTAGAAATAGATGATTGGTTAGATAGTTGTGGTTTTAATGTAACTTATGAAAATACTATGACAAAAGGTGATACACTTAGTATAGATGTAGTTTTATTAAGACGTGTACTAGATAATTTTTGTTCTAATATTGAAAAGTATGCAGATAAAATGAAGCCTGTACAAGTCTCCATAAAAAAAGAAAATCAGAAGTTTATTCTAAGTATAACGAACGCTATAAATCTTAAAGGTGTAGAGACAGAGAGTCATGGTATTGGACTTGAAAATTGCAAAGAGATTATAGAAAGTTATAATGGAAGCTGTAAGATTTGGCAAGATAAGTTGCAATTTCAAGTGGTTATGGAGCTTCCTCTACAGAATTCTTTAGAATTATCTATGAAGAATCTACAGAATTAACTTTTATAATAAGCTTATCAATTAAAGGAGGTGCTCCATATGGCACTAGGTATATTAGGGTTATTCTTTATAAGTATTTTATTTATTTCTATTATTACTATAATTACTACACTATTTAGCAAAAATTTAACAGTAATTCATACAGGATTTATTGTAACACTTGTACTTACAGGTATAATTATTTTTCTTACGGTAACAAGTTTGCCAACTAACTATATGACAAGTCAATTAGTAGGGTTATTACCAGGCATACCAGCTCTTGCAGCTATTTTAATGAGCTTTCAAAATAAAGAGTATGGCGTGAGTAGGGCAGCTAGAATTGTAGCTTGCATAGGACTTGCAAGTAGTGTATATTGTTTCATTTTTCTTTAAAGAGGCCTAAATAGAAGTAAAGGTAAAAATTTATTTTTACACCTTTACTTCTATTTTTTTGTTTATACTTTTGAAATGCTATGCTACAATACACTCAAAATAAATGACATCTAAGGAGGACTTAAAATGCAGTTAGATAGATTGTATATGGATAAGATGTATGGTGGATGGATTGGGAAAATTATCGGTGTCATTCATGGTGCCAATGTAGAAGGATGGGAGTATCAAAAGATAAAAGATACTTTTGGTGAGATTACCACTTATCCATTTACATATAAAAACTTCTGTGCCGATGATGATATTAATGGGCCAATGCTTTATATAAGAGCGCTTCAAGATTTTAATTATAATAAGGCGTTATCAGCTGAGGATATGGCACATACTTTGACCAATTATGTAGCAGATGGACATGGATTCTTCTGGTGGGGGGGCTATGGTGTATCTACTGAGCATACAGCATATGAAAACCTTATGAATGGTATACCAGCACCTAGATCAGGGTCTATTGCGCAAAATGGTGTAACAATGGCAGAACAGATTGGCGGACAGATTTTTGCAGATGGATGGGGCTTCTTATGTCCGGGAGACGAGAAATTGGCTGCAAGCCTTGCTATGAAAATGGCAAGTGTAACTCATGACGGTAATGGCATATATGGAGCAGCTTTTGTGGCAGCATGTATTGCTAAGGCTTATGTATGTGATGATATTGAAGAAATTATAAGAACAGGACTTAGCCTCATTCCAGCAGATTGTGAGTATCGAGTTGTTGCTGAAGATGTAATCAGATATGTTAAGGAAAATCCAGCTGATTGGAGAGCTGCTTTCCATTATGTAGAAAAACACTATGGTTATCAGCATTATGAAGGGGTATGCCACATTATTCCTAATGCAGCAGTCATGGTACTTTCTATGATGTATGGCGAAGGAGACTACTCTCGTACGATTAATATTTGTAATATGTGTGGATGGGACACCGACTGTAATGTAGGAAATGTAGGAAGTATTTTAGGTGTTATGAACGGCATATCTGGCATTGATAATAGTTGGCTTCCTCAAATTGGTGATTTTGTATGTGCATCAGGTAGCTTAGGTTACCTCAATATTCAAAACGTGCCTCAAATTGCGACACTTACAGCTAAGACAACACATGAAATGTATGGTATAGAGCCAAATGAAATGTGGCAAGAACTCTTTAGCCATGAGGAAGGCAAATACTTTAACTTTGAGTATCCAAAATCTACTTTTGGTATAAGAGCAGATTTTGCTGGTAAGCCAAATGTAATCCTTACAAATGTAGATGATGAGTGCTATAAAGGGACACGTTCTTTACGTGCTACAGTACCTGTTTTAGGAAATGGAGATAAGTTTAAGCTTTATTATAAAACTTACTATACACCAAGTGATTTTGATGATAGCCGCTATGATCCAGACTTCTCACCTATTGTATTCCCTGGGGATGAAGTAAAAGCTAGAATTAAGGTAAGTGGAAATCAACAAGGGACGGTGAAAGTTGTACCTTATGTACTAGACCGTATGACAGGAAATATTATGGAAAGTGAAATAAGTTTTCTTGTAGATGAGAAAGAATGGAAAGAAGTAAGCTTTAAAATTCCAGAAGCTACGGATATGATTGTAGAAGAGATTGGTTTCTATATCATTTGTGTAAGAGGTAATATGGCTATGCGTCAGTTCTCATTAAGCGTTAACTTAGATGAGATGGAAATCATTAGTCATAGTAACTATGCAATGCATTTAGGTAAGCTGCCAAATGAAAAATGGAATCCAATTCATGAATTACCAGCCCATCTTACATTCTTAAGAGGTATCTTTAGAGTAGAAGAAGACATGCTTATGGCAAGTGGTAGCAGTAAACCTGTTGAAGCTTACACAGGTAATTTACATTGGAGTGATTATAAGCTTGAAGCTACATTAAAACCTTTATTAGGTGACCATCACCATGTGCTTGTAAGAGTACAAGGGGGTAATCGATGTTATGCTGTTGGACTTGCACCAGAAGGTAAACTTGCTCTTTATAAAAAATATGAAGATTATACAACGCTTCATGAAGTAGATTTTGAGTGGCAACATGGTGAGGTATATACATTAGAAATTACTGCAAAAGACAATAAAATCACAGTAAGCGTAGCAGGAAGTGAAGTTCTTACATATGAGGATACAGATAGAACTTATGGACATGGATGTATTGGATTTGGAAATAATCATGCAAGCCGTACAGGATTTATAAGCTATAAATTACAGGAAATAAAATAAGAGTGGATTAGGAAGGCTGTGTGATGCTAAACTTCTAGGCAAATGGGAAGGGAGAAACGAAAGCTATAAAAATAGAGAACCTATACAAAATTATTTTTTGTATAGGTTCTCTATTTTTTGTGTAGAGATGAGTTTAGTGATTAAGTACTTCTTCCAATGATGGAATGGAGGACTGAGCGCCTACGCGGGTCACAGTGATGGAAGCAACTTTATTACCGAAAGTAATGGCTTCATCAATGGTTTTACCCTGTGAAAGGTAAGTAGCAATAGCACCATTAAAGGAATCGCCTGCAGCTGTTGTATCAATAGCATGAGCTGGGAAACCTTTAAAATGAGCAGTACGTTCTTGGTTAACAAGAAGTGCACCACGAGGGCCAAGTGTTGTAATAACATTTTTTACGCCTTTTGCAATAAGAGACTGGCAAGCCTTTTCTATATTTTCAAAAGTATCTGCTTGTATACCAGATAAGGTAGTAAGCTCCGTTTCATTTGGTGTAAGATAGTCAATTTTAGATAAAATATGATCTGGAATAGTATCTGGTGCAGGTGCAGGGTTTAGAATAATAGTTTTGCCTAGACTATGAGCAAGATCTATAGCGTAGTAAAGGGTTTCTTCAGGAATTTCCATCTGGAGTAAGACAATATCGCTATGATGCATGAGGTCCATATGAGCATCGATGGCCGCATGATCTACTTTAGCATTGGCATTAGGAAGAACAACAATAGTATTATCTCCTTCGCTATTCACATAAATGAGTGCTAGACCTGTTTTATTATTTTCAAGCTGAGCAATAGCATCAGTATGCACATGAGCTTTCTTAAGTGTTTGAATTAAAGTTTGACCGTCTTCATCAGTGCCTACAGCACCAAGCATGTAAACATGGCCGCCTAAATTACTTGCAGCAAAAGCTTGATTTGCGCCTTTGCCACCAGGTACAGCAAGTGAAAATTCACCTGTAAGTGTTTCTCCTGCAAGAGGAGTGCGTGGCACCTTAATAATCCAGTCCATATTTAAGCTTCCGATGACAAGAATATTTGATGATTTCATAAGAATCTCCTTAACGTAAACGTTTTCTTTAATTACTTATACTACTGATTAAGGGAATAAATGTCAATAACAATAAAAAAGCTATTAATTTATGGAAAATCGTATAAAGTGAATAAACTTAAAAAAAACGTTCGGATTTAGTTGACGTAAAAAGTTCGGGATGCTAGAATGAAGTAAACGTTATACTAAAACGGTTACTTAAGAGCAATAAAAAGTTTAATATATTACATAATGGAGGACTTGAAATGAAACGTATACTAGCAGCATTATTAGCGGGCACAATGGCAGTAACATCACTTGTGGGTTGTAGTAGTGAAGAAGGTTCTACACCAGTACAAGGAAATCAAGAGGTAAGTACAGAAGATGCATTAAAAGTAGCTCTTTTAATTCCAGGAAATTTAGGAGATAAATCTTTCTACGATGCGGCTAACAACGGTGTTAAAAAGGTAGAGGAAGAACTTGGTGCAGAAGTTAAAGTTGTAGAAATGGGAACAGATCAAACAAAATGGGAACCAACTGTACTTGATTTTTCGGAGCAAGACTGGGATATTATTATATCAGGTTCATGGGATATGACGCCTATCTTTAACGAAATTGGTGAACTTTACCCAGATAAAAAATACATTAACTTTGATACATCAGAGCCAGAAGTAGTAGATAATGTATATTCTATGTTCTATCGTACAAATGAGCTTGCATTCTTAGCTGGTTCACTTGCAGCTATTGAGGCAGAAGAAAAAGGACAAAATACAATTGGTTTCATTGGTGGTATGGATAACCCAGGAATTAATGACTTCTTATTAGGTTATATTGAAGGTGCACAGCACGTTAATAAAGATATTAAAGTCGCAACAGCTTATGCTGGAAGCTTTGTAGATGCTACAAAAGGTAAAGAAGTAGCCATTTCTATGTACAACCAAGGTATCGATATTATCTTCCAAGTAGCAGGTCAAACAGGACTTGGTGTAATCGACGCAGCTAAAGAGTTAGACAAATATGTAATTGGTGTAGACTCTGACCAAGCTTTAGCCTTCATGGAAAGTGATAAAGAAAAAGCAGAACATGTTGTAACATCAGCCATCAAAAAAATCGACGAATCTATTTTAAGAGCAGTTAACATGCATGTAGAAGGTACACTTCCATACGGCAGTCACGAAGTGCTTGGCGTAGCTGAAGGTGGGGTAGGTCTTGCAAAAAATGAGATTTACAAATCACTTGTAAGTGAAGAAAATCAAGCTAGAATTGAGGCTATTGAAGCTCAAATTACAAATGGTGAAGTAGAAGTATCAACTGCTTTTGGTCTTAGCAACGAAGAAATCGCAGCAAGAAGAGATGCAGTTCGTCCATAATTTTTAAATGTATAGGGGTATGGCATTTAGAAAAATGCTACGCCCCTTTTTTAGAAAGGAGCCAGTATGTCTAATTATCTTTTACAAATGAACAATGTTACAAAAGTGTATGACAACGGTGTGGTTGCAAACAAAGGCATTAACTTTTCTTTAAAAGAAGGAGAGATTCATGCACTGGTAGGAGAAAATGGTGCAGGTAAATCTACACTTATGAAAATGCTTTTTGGTATGGAAAAGCCGACGGAAGGAAAAATTCTTTTAAGAGGTAAAGAAATGCATTTTAGCTCTTCAAAGGATGCTATTGCAAGTGGAATTGGAATGGTACATCAGCACTTTATGCTCGTAGAGTCTTTTACTGTAGCACAAAATATTATGCTAGGTATGGAACCTAAAAAAGGGCTTTTTGTAGATGAGAAGAAAGCTATAGAATTTACTAATGCTTTAAGTGAGAAATATAACTTAAAAGTAGATGCTACAGCAAAAGTAAGTGATATTTCAGTAGGAATGAAACAAAAAATTGAGATTTTAAAAGCACTAGCTAGAGGAGCTAAGATCCTTATTTTAGATGAGCCAACAGCAGTTTTAACACCACAAGAAACAGACCTTCTTTTTGAAGAACTTATTAATCTTAAAGAGCAAGGACATACTATTGTTTTTATCTCTCATAAGTTAAGAGAGGTTAAAGCTATTTCTGATCGTATTACTGTTATGAGAGCAGGAAAATGGGAAGGCGTATTTGATACTAATACTGTTTCAGAAATGGAAATTAGTAATAAGATTGTAGGCCGTGATGTGGTTATTAAATATGATAAAAAGCCTATGAAATTAGGACCAGCTAAAATGAAAGTTAAAGGACTTCATTATCAAGGTGAAAGTGAAGTGCCAGTACTTAAAGATATTAACTTCAATGTACGTGGTGGTTGCATTTTAGGTATTGCAGGGGTTGAAGGAAATGGACAAGCAGAACTCATTGAAATCCTTACACGTCAGAAGAATATTGAAGGTGGCAGTGTAGAAATCAATGGTCAAAATATAAAAGATTTAACAGTTAAGAAGTTAAGAGATACAGGTTTTGGCTACATACCAGAGGATCGTTTAAGACAAGGAACGGCTAAAGAAGGTTCTATTAAAGATAATTATGTTTCTAATATTTATGATCATAAGAAATTCTACAAAGGAATTTTCTTTAATCATAAAGAAGCTATTCGTTTAGCAGAAAAAGCTATTGCTGACTATAAAGTAAGATGCTTTGGCTATAGCCAAAAGATTGCGATGCTATCAGGTGGTAATATGCAAAAGGTTGTTGTTGCACGTGAGTGTGATATTAACCCAGAAGTCCTTATTGCAGAACAACCAACACGAGGCGTAGATATTGGGGCGGCACAAATTATTCATGAAAAACTTATTGAATTACGTGATGCAGGATGTGCTGTACTTCTTATGTCAGCTGACCTTAACGAACTTATGGAGCTGTCTGACTCATTACTTGTTATGTACAATGGTGAGATTACAGCTTACTTTGAAGATACAAAAGATGTAACAGAACATGAACTTGGATTATGTATGTTAGGGATTAATAAACATGATCAGACTAGAATCAGGGGGGCTTTAAGTGAATAGAGAACAGAGATTTAACTTCATTCGTACCTTAGTATCTGTATTCATTGCGATTGTACTTGCATTCGGTATGATTCTCCTTATTAGTGATCAGCCGTTAGAAGCGCTTAAAACATTCGTACTTGGACCATTATCTAATAAACGATACATAGGAAATATTATAGAAATGGCAATACCACTTATCTTTTCAGGTCTTGCTATGTCAGTTGTTTTCCAAGCTTCTTTATTTAACCTAGGAAGTGAAGGGATTTTCTACATTAGTGGTGCGGTATCAGCAGCAGTAGCAATCTTTGTACCAATGCCAACTATTTTCCATCAGCTTGTAGTTATTATGGCAGGTGCCATGGTAGGGGCAGTGGTTGCTTTTATTCCAGGTGTGATGAAAGCAAAATGGAATGCAAGTGAACTTGTAACTTCCCTTATGCTTAATAATATTGTATTTGGTATAGGGCTTTATTTCCTTAACTATAAGTTAAGAGATATTAATGCTATGTCAGTTGTATCTTATGAGATGCAAGAATCAGCACTCTTACCACGTATTATTCCAGGAACACGTATTCACTTTGGTCTTATTATTGCTTTAGTGGCAGTAGCAGTTGTTTATATGATTTTATATAAGACTAAGTGGGGCTATGAAATCCGTATGACAGGACTTAATGCTGAGTTTGCGAAATACTCAGGTATTAATACTTTTAAAGTTATTATAATTGCTCACCTTTTATCAGGCATTATTGCTGGTATGGGTGGTGCTATTGAAACAATCGGGATGCATAAAAGATTTGAATGGACGATGCTTCCAGGTTATGGGTTTGATGGTGCACTTGTTGCTATGTTAGCACGTAATAATCCAATTGGTGTTATTGGCGCAGCACTTTTCCTAGCTTATATCAGGGTAGGTGCTGATCTCGTAGCGAGACTTTCAGATGTACCAGCAGAGATGATCGGTATTTTGCAAGGGGTTATCATCCTCTTTATTTCGGCAGAGAGATTTCTTGCACGTTATAAACAAAAAATGATTTTAAAGGAGGCAAAATAAATGAGTGAGATTATGGATTTACTCTTTACATCAGAATTTGCTTACTCCATTATTAGGGTAACAACTCCTATTTTATTTGCAGCCTTAGGGGCAGTTATTGCTAATACAGCAGGGATTGCCAATATTGCTTTAGAGGGGCTCATGCTGATTGCAGCACTTGTAGGGGTTATTGTAAGTGCTTTTACAGGAAGTGCATGGCTTGGCCTTATAGCAGCAGTACTTTCAAGTGTAGCTTTTGCAGGTGTGTTAGCATTCTTTACACTTTACTATAAAACAAATGTAATTCTTGGAGGGATTGCCCTCAACTTATTCGCAAGTGGCGGGACAGTTTTCTTCCTTTATCTTTTTGCAAATGATAAAGGAACTTCAGCAGCTCTTGCAAGTAAAGTATTACCAACTATTCATATTCCAATTTTAAAAGATATTCCTGTCTTAGGTGCTATTTTATCGGGGCATAATATTTTAACTTATATGGCAGCTGTAGCAGTGGTTGTGATTTATCTAATGTTTAAAAAGACAGCTTTTGGTTATCGTTTAAAAGCTGTAGGAGAAAATCCTAATGCTGCAGATTCAGTGGGGATTAACGTTATGCGTACAAAGACTATTGCACTTCTTTTAAGTGGTGCACTTGCAGGTCTTGGTGGTGCCTTTATGTCTATGGGGTATGTATCATGGTTTGCAAGAGATATGGTGGCTGGACGCGGATGGATTGCTATCGCGGCAGAAGCTATGGGGCAAAGTTCAACAATAGGAACAACTATTACGTCCCTTTTATTTGGGGCAGCTGATGCTACAGCCAATGCATTAGGTACAGTAGGTATTCCATCAGAACTTTTACGTATTTTACCATACGTTGTAACGCTACTAGGGCTTTTAGCTTATGCGCTTTCTGAAAATCGTAAAAAGAAAAGAAGATCAAAAGGAGCCTAAAATATGAGAAAAGATTTAATAATAGACTGTGATCCAGGACATGATGATGCAACGGCTATTTTTATGGCTCTTGCACATAGTGATCAATATAACCTGCGTGCTGTAACAACAGTATGTGGAAATAATACTTTAGAAAAGATAACAAAAAATGCACACTATATCTTATCTGTAGTGAAGTCAGAGGTAGAAGTGGCGAAAGGACCAGAAACACCTCTTATTAATGAACCCATTATTTCAGCAGAGTTCCATGGTGATAGTGGGATGGATGGCCCAACTTTAGAAGTTGAGACAACCTCTAAGGATTCTGATAAAAGTGCAGTAGAACTTATGGCAGACATTTTAAGAGATGCTAAAGAGAAAGTAACGATTTTAGCACTTGGGCCGCTTACAAACGTAGCTCTTTTGATTAAAGCTTATCCACAATACTTACACAAAATAGAGAGAATTTCTCTAATGGGTGGAGGAGTCTGTCACGGGAATATTACACCATATGCAGAGTTTAATATTTACGTCGATCCAGAAGCAGCACAAATTGTATTTAGTTCAGGTCTTCCGATTGTAATGTGTGGTCTAGATGTAACAGAACAAGTTGAGATTCTAAAAGAAGATTATGAATATCTTAGAAAGCATAGTGATGCAGGAAGAGTTTTTGCAGAGCTTATGGATTTCTACATTAAAGGTAGCCCTGCTTTTGGAGCAACAGGCTGTGTGATGCATGACCCATGTGCTATGGCCTACCTTATTGATGAAAGCCTCTTTGAAGGTAAACAGGCAAGAGTACATGTAGACTTAGTGGGTGAAACACGAGGTCGTACAGTAGCTGACTATGAAAGTCATGAAGCTAATACATTTGTTATTTTAAAGGCAAAAAGTAATGAAGTAGCCAATGTGATTTTAAAATCTATCGAATCTTTATAAAAATAAAATCCCTAGGAAGTATATACTTCCTAGGGATTTTATTTTAACAATTCATGGATGCTTGAAATATGTAGAATATATGTAGATTTTTATTGTATAATGAATACTATGAGTAAGTAAGAGTGAATGGAGGAGAAGCTGATGAATAAGTCTATTTCTCTTAAAGTAATGAGTTTTAATATGAAGCGCAATTATTTATCTTTTGGTATGAATAAATGGCTATATAGAGCTGTTCGTATTGAAAAAATTATAAAAGAATATAAACCAGATATTATAGGAACACAAGAGCTAACAAGAAAGGCACTTCAAGATATGCAGCGTATGCTTCCAGAATATGATTATGTAGGCATGGGAAGAAATGGTGGCGATAAAGGAGAATATACAGCCATTTTTTATTTAAAGGATAAATTTATTTTAAATGAGGAGCATACATTTTGGCTTTCTAGTACACCAGAGAGGCCAAGTCGTGCTTGGTTCGCAGCATTTCCACGGATTTGTACAACATGTAATTTGTCTTTTAAAGATAATAAGGAGCAAAGGCTAAGCATTTTTAATACGCATCTTGATCATATGAGTTATTGGTCCAGAATCAATAGTCTTAAACTGATTACAAATAAAATTCATGAGCAGTATATGAAGAGTTCTGATTCTATTCTTTTTATGGGGGACTTTAATGCAACGCCTACAAGTAGAACATTCCGTAAATGGGATCAAGAAAGAGATTCTGAAAAAAGGATATCTCTTATAAATCTCTATACAGTCAGACAAGATTTAAAAGATGGATCTATAGGCCGAAGTTATCATGGATTTAAGGGAAGCGTACAAGGGAAGCCTATAGATTATATTTTTGTAAGCCCTGACCTAGATATTGAAGAGGTAAAGATATGCCGTGATAGAATCAATGAGCACTTTCCATCTGATCACTATCCTGTTATTGCAAAGTTAGCTTGGCAATATAGGTGATGTGTAAATTTAAAATAAATATAAACTAAAAACACACTAAAAAACTTTATTTTATAAAGGATTTTTAGTGTGTTTTATTATGGAATACATCCTTAATTTTAGGTTATGTTTACAGAATAAATTATAATAGGTAGAAAGAGCTTGTAACTTTTTACTTTTTAAGAAACGGGAAAAAATTTATGGTGAAAAGAAGGAAGTTGACAAATAAGAAAAATAAGATAAAATATATAGCATGCTATATATTTGGAGGATAAAAAAGTGAAATGTACAGATCATCATCAGCATATAGGGTTCTTAATTAAATGCATTGATAAGACTATTGTTAATGAAATTAATAAGGAGTTAGAAAAATATGATATAACAGCAGTACAACAGGAAATTCTCGTTTATTTATATTTTTCAAAAAATCAAGGACCTGTGTATCAAAAAGATATTGAACACTATCTAAGGTTGTCCAATCCAACTGTGGCAGGTATTGTAAAACGTCTAGAAAGCAAGAAGATGATAAATCGTTTTCCGGCAAAAGAAGATGGTCGTTTTAAATGTCTAGTACTTACAGAAAAAGGTGAAGAAGTTGTACTTGAAACTTTAAGTATTGGTCCTAATAAGATAGAAGGCTATTTAACAAAAGGATTAAACCAGGAAGAGCGTAAGGAACTGGTGACACTGTTAAATAAAGTGCTTAAGAGCATAAAATAGATAATTATCAGTAAATAGATAGCTTGCTATATAGTTGTTATACCGGTATATAGACAGAATTAAAACAACAAGAGGGGTGACTAGAATGATTAAAAAACTTATGCCGTATATGAGTAAATATAAAAAGGCACTAGGCCTAGCTGTCATGTTTGCAGCATTAGAAGCGGTATTTGAGTTGTTGATTCCATTAGTAATGGCTCGTATTGTAGACGTTGGAATTAGTACAGGAGATATGAGCTATACAGTAATGATGGGTATACTTATGGTTGTAATGGCACTTATTTCATTAAGCTTTGGATTAGCACTTTCTAAGTATGCAGCTATTGCGGGGCAAGGATTAGGAGCGGAGCTTCGTGAAGCTGAATATAGAAAAATACAGACTTATTCCTTTAAAAATATTGAGAAGTTTAGTACAGCTTCTTTAATTACACGTTTAACAACAGATGTTACAGCAGTACAAAATGCTGTAACAATGGGAATTAAATTATTAGTTCGTGCACCAATGATGCTTATTTGTGCATGTATTTTAGCAACGCTCATTAGTCCTAAATTAGCATTAATTTTCCTTGTTTCAATGCCAGCATTAATTTGTGCTATAGGTTTTATTATTATGAAAGTAAGACCTAAGTTTGAAATGATGCAAAAACGTATTGACCAAATGAATACGACTGTTCAAGAAAACTTAGTAGGTATTCGTGTGGTTAAGGCATTTGTTAGAGCAAAGAAAGAAAAAGAAAAGTTTAAAAAGAGTAATGACGAATTAAGAATGGCATCAGAGGGTGCATTTAGCATTGTTGTATTTAGTATGCCAGTAATGCAACTTGTAATGTTTGCAAGTATTATTGTTATTTTATGGAATGGTGGGCATTTCGTCTATAATGGAGAGCTTACTATTGGGAATCTTACAAGTTTTGTTGTGTACTCTAATCAAATTTTAATTTCTTTAATGATGTTAGCTATGGCACTTATGATGATTTCACGTTCAATTGCATCAATAGCACGTATTATTGAGGTATTAGAAGAAGAAGTAGATATTAAGAACCCAGAAGTATCTCCTATTTTGGAAGTTAAAGATGGTGAGATTGAATTTAGGAATGTAAGCTTTAAGTATGAAGAAGATGGTGACCAAAATAATTTAGAAAATATAAATCTTAAGATTAAGGCAGGTCAAACAATAGGAATAATAGGTGGAACAGGATCAGGAAAAACAAGTCTTGTACAGCTTATTCCAAGATTATATGACGTAACCCAAGGAGAAGTATTAGTAGGTGGCGTTAATGTAAAAGATTATGAATTAGAAACACTTCGTAATGCTGTAGCTATGGTACTTCAAAAAAATACTCTATTTTCTGGTAGTATTAGAGAGAACCTTAAATGGGGGAATGAAAATGCTACAGACGAGCAAATAGATAAGGTATGTGAAGCTTCTTGTGCCAATGAGTTTATTAGCAGGCTACCAGGAGGCCTTGAGATGGACCTTGGCCAAGGTGGAGTCAATGTATCTGGCGGGCAAAAGCAAAGATTATGTATTGCAAGGGCACTTTTAAAAGAGCCTAAAGTACTTATATTAGATGATAGTACAAGTGCTGTGGATACTGCAACAGATGCTAAAATTAGGGCAGCATTTGGTAAGAATCTAAATGGAACAACTAAGATTATTATTGCACAAAGAGTTAATTCAATTTGTGAAGCAGATCAAATTATTGTATTAGATGATGGGAAGATTTGTGCAGTAGGTACCCATGATGAATTGATGATTCATAGTGAGATCTACCGCGATGTATACAATTCTCAACAGGAAGGAGCTGGTTTTAGTGAGTAAGGAACAGCAAATAAAGAAAACTAACAAGATGAAACAAACCCTTGGTAAGCTAGCTGGCTACCTAGGTAAATATAAATTAATACTTGTGCTTGTAGCATGTTTTATTGTAGTCAGCTCATTTTCTATGGTAGCTGGTACTTATTTCTTAAAGATTATTATTAATGACTATATCTTGCTTGGAGATTTTGCAGGACTTCTTAAAATGCTAGTGATACTGGGAAGTATCTACCTTGCAGGAGCAGCAAGTGCTTATATTTATTCACGTCTTATGGTACGTGTTGCACAAAGTACAATTCAAGATATTCGTACAGATTTATTTAATAAGATGCAACAACTTTCTATTGCATACTTTGATAGACATACACATGGTGACCTTATGAGTCTTTATACGAATGATATTGACAATATTAGTGAGGCACTTAATAATAGTTTAACTAATATTATTTCTTCACTTTTAACTTTTATAGGAATTATCATCATGATGGTTGTTTTAAGTCCGGTATTAAGTCTTGTGACATTTGTAATGCTTGCTTTGATGTTTGGCATTATCAAAATGTTTGGTAAGAAGAGTAAATATTACTTTGGTATGCAACAACAAAAAATGGCAGATGTAAATGGTTATATTGAAGAAATGATTGAAGGGCAAAAAGTTGTTAAAGTATTTTGCCATGAAGATCAAGCATTAGAAGACTTTAAAGGATATAATGAAGCATTAAGAGAGGCTTCAACAGGTGCACAAACTTATGCAGGGATGATGATGCCTGCACTTGGAAATTTAACACACATTAGTTATGCTATTACTTGTTGTATCGGTGGACTTATGACAATTGCAGGTGCTTTTGATGTAGGGTCACTTGTTTCATACTTACAATATGTGCGTCAAGTATCTCAACCTATTGCACAAGTATCGCAACAGGTTAATATGATTTTGGCTGCATTAGCAGGGGCAGAACGTATTTTTAATGTACTTGAAGAAGAACCAGAAGTAGATCAAGGTACAGTAACACTTTGTAAAGCTGAAGTAGATAGTAAGGATTGTTCTAAATTGACAGAAACGGATCAGTATACAGGTCACTGGGCATGGAAAATGAATGATGCACAAGGTACTTTAAAAGAACTTCGCGGGGATGTACAGTTTGAAAATGTAGTCTTTGGATATAATGAGAAGAAGACTATCTTAAAAGGTATTTCCCTTTATGCAAAACCTGGCCAAAAAATTGCCTTTGTTGGTTCAACAGGAGCAGGTAAAACAACAATTACCAACCTTATTAATCGTTTCTATGAAATTAACTCAGGAACGATTACTTATGATGGAATTGATATTAAAGATATTAAAAAAGATGACCTTAGAAAATCAATAGGTATTGTCCTTCAAGATACCCATCTTTTCACAGGAACAATTACAGAAAATATCCGTTATGGTAATCTACATGCTACAGATGAAGAGGTTATAGCAGCAGCAAAACTTGCCAATGCTCATAGCTTTATTAAGCATTTACCACATGGATACGATACTGTTCTAACAGGAGATGGAGAAGGGCTTTCACAAGGACAAAGACAGCTTCTTGCTATTGCTAGAGCAGCGGTTGCCAACCCACCTGTATTAATTATGGATGAGGCAACAAGTTCTATTGATACAAGGACAGAGAAGCTTATTGCAGCAGGTATGGACAAGTTAATGGAAGGCAGAACAGTATTTGTTATTGCACATAGACTTTCAACTATTCGCAATGCCGATGCAATTATGGTACTTGAACAAGGTGAAATTATTGAAAGAGGAAACCATGAGTCTTTATTAGAACAAAAAGGACGTTATTATCAACTTTATACAGGTAAAGCTCAATTACACTAAAAATAGAAGCTGTCGTAACACTCAATTAAAGAGTTGTTTGCGACAGCTTTTTGCACATAAGTATTTAATTTTTTCAAATAAGCATTTAAATTCATGTAAAATTATTTATAATAGGTTATAGGATTGCAATTTATTTTAATTATGAAACTTCTAAGGAGAATAAGTATGCGTAAAAAACCCAATATTATATTTATATTAACAGATGATCAAGGGGCATGGGCTATGAACTGTGCAGGTAATGCAGATATTAAAACACCAAATCTTAATTATTTAGCAGAGAGTGGTATAAGATTTGATAATTTCTTCTGTGCATCTCCTGTATGCTCACCAGCAAGAGCTTCTATTTTAACAGGATGTATTCCTTCACAGCATGGTGTGCATGACTGGATTCGCTCCGGAAGCTTAGATAAGGAAAAATTAGGGGAGAAGAAAAATGATCCTTACTATAGCAATGAAGATAGACCTATTCAATATTTAGAGGGCTTAAGAACTTATACAGATATTTTAAGTGAAAATGGCTATACTTGTGCACTAGCTGGAAAGTGGCATCTTGGAGATAGTATGACACCACAGCATGGATATTCCAAGTGGTTTACCATAGGCCGAGGAGGTTGTTATTACTATAAAGCAGATGTTATCGAGAATGGTGAAATCTATTATGAAAATCGTTATATTACAGATGTCATTACAAATAAAGCTATTGAGTATATTGAAGAGCTTAGTAGTAAAGAAGAGCCTTATTACATAAATGTCAATTATACAGCACCTCATGACCCTTGGGATGAAAATCAGCACCCGAAGGAATTTGTAGACCTTTACAGAGACTGTGAATTTAATGCAACACCAAATGAACCTATCCATCCAAATCAAATTCATAGCGCACCAATTGGCATAGGAGAAGAAAGAAAGAGACTCTTAAGAGGTTACTATGCTGCAGTAAGTGCTATGGATGCAGGTGTAGGACGAATTTTAGACAAGCTTAGAGAAAAAGGTGAACTTGAAAATACCATGATTATATTTAGTGCTGATAATGGTATGAATATGGGACATCATGGTATTTGGGGAAAAGGCAATGGAACTTTCCCGATGAATTTATATGACACAGCTGTTAAAGTACCTTTTATTATAAGTTATCCGAAGGCATTTGAAGGTGGCAAGATAAGTTTTGATATGGCAAGTCACTATGATATTATTCATACATTAGTAGATTGGCTGGAAATTGATGAAGAGCTGAGTGACCGCTTACCAGGTAGAAGCTTTAAATGCAGTCTTCTAGGAGAAGAGGCCGAGGATCAAAGCATTATCATTTTAGATGAATATGGTCCGAACCGTATGATTCGTACAAAAGAATGGAAATATATACATCGCTATCCTTATGGACCACACGAACTTTATCATCTAAGTGAAGATCCAGGAGAAAAGAATAATTTAATTGGCCAGTTAGAGTACAAGGAAATAGAAGAAAAACTTCGTAGTGAACTGGCGAACTGGTTTACTAAATATGCAGATCCAAAGTTAGATGCAGCAAAAGAAGCTGTAACAGGTTGTGGACAGCTTAGAAAAGCTGGTGTTTATTCTGAAGGAAAGATGACATACCATCCTCTTTAGTTTTCTAAAGAGGATTTTTTTATAGACTTTAACTTTAGATGAAGGTTTAGAATAAATAAATTGAAATACAAGATAAATTTGAAATATAATAATTTAGTAACTGAATCATACTAGAAGAAAGAAGAGACAAATATGGAAACTGATTTTTCAAAGGGAAGTGTCATAGGTAGTATATTAAAACTTGCTGTGCCTATGACATTAGCACAACTGATTAATGTACTCTACAATGTAGTAGATAGGATGTACATAGGGAGGATGCCAGAAAATGCTACTTTATCTTTAACTGGGCTAGGGTTAGCATTGCCTATTATTACAATTGTAATTGCTTTTGCCAATCTATTTGGTATGGGTGGTGCACCACTTTTTTCTATAGCAAGAGGGGCAGGGGAGGATGAAGAAGCAGAACATATTATGGGAAATGCTTTTGTACTACTCATAAGTTTTGGAATACTGCTTACTCTATTAGGCTTACTCTTTAAGAAACCCCTGCTCTTCTTGTTTGGAGCAAGTGAGTCAACCTTTCCTTATGCAAATGACTATATTACTATTTATCTTTTAGGGAGTTTATTTGTGATGATAGGACTAGGTATGAATAGTTTTATCAATGCGCAAGGATTTGGAAAAATAGGTATGCTAACTGTAGCTATTGGTGCTGTAGCTAATATTATTTTAGACCCAATTTTTATATTTGGTTTTAATATGGGGGTTCAAGGAGCAGCTTTAGCTACAGTTATTTCACAAATCCTATCAGCTATATGGATTATAAAGTTTTTAACTGGGAAGAAAGCTCTTCTAAAGCTTAAAGTAACTTGTTTTAAGCTTAAGAAGGAACGTGTCAAAAAGATAGTAGGTCTTGGATTATCAGGATTTATTATGGCTATTACCAATGGTGCTGTTCAGATTGTTTGTAATGCTAGTCTGCAGTTTTACGGGGGAGACCTCTATGTAGGGGTTATGACTATTATTAATACAGTAAGAGAATTAGTGACCATGCCTGTTTTAGGTGTCACCAATAGTGCTCAACCCGTAATAGGTTATAACTATGGTGCAAAGGCTTATAGTAGGGTTAAAATTGCTATCAAATTTATGTCAGGAGCATGTATTTTATATACATTAGTGGCCTGGGCTGTTGTACATGGTTTTCCAGCTTTCTTCATCCAAATTTTTAATCATGATGAAGCTATTATTCAGGCAGGTATACCAGCTATGAAGATTTATTTTTTCGGATTCTTTATGATGGCGCTTCAATTTGCAGGACAATCTGTATTTGTAGGACTCGGGAAGTCTAAGCAAGCTATATTCTTTTCCTTATTTAGAAAGGCCATTATTGTTATTCCACTTACACTTATTCTGCCGAGATTATTTGGATTAAATATAGCAGGTGTATTTATGGCTGAACCTATCTCTAATTTTATCGGAGGAGCGGCCTGCTTTATTACTATGTTGATGCTCATCTGGCCTGAGTTGAATCAGAATAAGACTTTGCAACAAAATATTTAGGTTGTATAGCCTAAAAGGTAGAATTATAGTAAGTAACAAGGTATACTAAAGGTATAAAAGATACGAGGGAGGGACTAGGATGCAACAACTTATAGAACGTGTAAATAGTCAAGTTACTAACTTTAAAGTAGAAGATTGGTTTATTTTTAAAATGGCTATTCTTATTGTAGGAGCTATTATAGGATGTAGTTTTTCTGACACCTGTAAGAAGCTTCGCCCATTACTTATAATAGTTTGGGTGTGTGCATTTACTTATATTATACTTCGCATTTTTATATTAGAAGAAAGTCCTTTAAAATTGGAAAAGTAATACTATTATAAAACTCCTTAGATTATAATCTAAGGAGTTTTATAATTTTTATAACGGATCAATTTGATAGAAAAATTTTAATAAGAAAAAGTTAGTAGTAAAAAATATATAAACTTATAAGTAAAATTATGCTGTGTTAGATTATTATATTGTTGTAATATAATATATGAATATGTATAATAAAGCTAGAATATGAAAAGAGGGGCAGAAATGAGGCGAGAGAATGAATTATCAGCTATTTCATGATATGATCAAAAAAATTGATGGTATCTTACATGTTAAAATACAATTTGATGAAGAGACTATAAAAGAGATACATATTGTAGCGGGGAATAATAGATCAGCTAAGCAAATTGTGAGGGATATAGAATCTACTCTATTAGCAGTATTTGATTATGAGATTGATCGCAAAATTATTAGTATTGCCCAAATAGATACAGAGATTGTAAAACCTATTAAGCGAATTAAGTATGAAGGACTTTCTATAGGTAATGAAGGTAATGAACTTCAATGCCAAGTAAAATTAGAGCATGAAGGGGAAATTCATTCTTGTATAAAACAGTGTATTAAAACAACACGTAATCGATATAACATTATTGCGAGAACAACAATTGGAGCCATAGAAGAAATTACAAAAGGTAAGTATATTTTTGATGTACAAGATACTTTTGTAATAGATAGTAAAGAGATTAGTTTTGCCTGCGTTATTGTTAATAGGATTGAAAAGGGCAAAGAAGATCATTTAATAGGAACAGCTTTAATTAGGGATGACATTAACGAAGCAATGGCTCGTGCAACCCTAGATGCAGTAAATCGGAAACTTACCGATTATTAATTTGGTATAGAGGCCAATTATAGAAAATGCAATAACCCTTTAGCGGAGAGGAAACATGACGGATGATTAGCGGAGGTCTGTTAATCTACATAAAGGGGGAAACACTGATGAAAAATACTATTATTAGATTAATGCCACTTGTATTTGCTTTAGTAGCACTTGCAATCGCTGGCGGATCAGAAATGACTTGGGTATTCTAATTATTCAGATATAATATCTATAATTGGCTTTTATATATAGAGGGGGATATTTAGTGAAAGGGTTACCTTTAGCGCAAAAGAGATTCTTTTGTAGTGTATATGCAATAGCACTGATTATATTATGGTATAGCTTGATACAAGGAAATTTGGTAGCTAAAATTGAAGATTATAGTAAGTTAATTTTCTTTATGGCTGTAATAGGATTAACAGAAAGTATTACTTTATATTTTAATAAGATATCATTTAGTACGACCTTTGCAGTTACTTTAGCAATGTATATTTTAATAGGACCTTTTGAAACACTAATTATTTGTCAAGTAGGTTATTTAATTAGAGTTTTAAAAATAGATAATGATACATATAAACATGTGTTTAATACACCTTGGTATGGTACACTATTTAATTGTAGTATTTTTTGTATTAGTTTACTAGTAGCTCATTGTGTTACAAATTATGTAACTAAGGGCATAACAATAAAAGATAGTATTTTATTTATTATACTATTTAGTGGTGTATATTTTATTGTAAATAAAATATTACTTGCAAGTATGATGAAGATCTATACAGGTCAAAGTTTAATATACTGCTTTATGAAAGATATTAAACTAGCTCTGTTAAATTATATTATTATGATTCCATTTGGAGTTATTCTTGTTTATTTATATACGCAATATAGTTACTGGGGAATTATCTTTATTTTGTTTCCGGTATTACTTGTTAAATATACTTTTACTTATTATGCAGATTCTCAGTCTCAGTTCATTCAGACTGTTGAATCTTTAATGAATGCCATAGAAGCAAGAGATAACTATACAGAAGGGCATTCACACCGTGTAGCAGAAGTGGCTGCTATTTTAGCAGAACGTATGGGATTTAATGAATGGAAGATAGAGAAGCTACGTATTGGGGCTATGTTACATGATGTAGGGAAAATAGGCATTAGTGATGCTATACTGAATAAGCCAGGGCAATTGACAGAAGAAGAATTTACAATTATTAAGAGTCATCCAATTATAGGTGAAGGGATTATTAAAGGAATTAAAAATTTTGATGATATTAGAATGATTGTGAGACATCACCATGAGCGCTTTGATGGAAAAGGGTATCCTGATGGTAAAAAAGGTGATGAATTACCATTAGAGGTATATATTATTCAAATAGCTGATGCTATAGATGCTATGGCAAGTGATAGGCCTTATAGAAAAGGATTACCTAAAGACGTTATTATAAAAATAATAGAAGAAAATATGGGTTCACAGTTTCATCCAAATGTAGCAAGGGCTTACTTAGAAATCGCACAAGACAGTACAAAATTAGATCAAATATGGGAGTAAACAATGTTTGGTATATCACTTATTGTTGCAATTATACTAGGGTATTTATTAAAAGGTAGATTGAGTCATCTAATAAATTTACAGATAAGAGGTATTTGGCTTATTCTGATAGGTTTCTTGTTAGAAAGAGGGCTAAATCTTTTATTAAAGATAGGTTGGATGGAGCTAGGAATTCTTACTTACCTATTAGATTTATTGATGTACATACTGATACTTATATTTATTTGGAGAAATAGTAGATTAAAACCTTTATGTGCTATGGGAATAGGCTTTGTAATGAATGCAATACCTATTTTTGCAAATGGAGGAGCTATGCCAGTGAGTCCTAAAGCCATGGACTATATGGGGATTTCTACTGATGCATCACTTACAGGTCTCTATAGTATTATGAGAGAAGAAACACATTTTAAAATTTTATCAGATATCATACCTATCTTTTTAGGCAAAGTAGGCTTTGTCATTAGTATAGGTGATATTGTACTTTGTATAGGGATGATTTGGTTAGTTATAAAAGGTATGAGAACTAAGCAATAAAAAAGAAGCTATTATCTTCTATTATAGGAAGATAATAGCTTCTTTTTTATCCTAGAGTTTTCATAATGGCTTCTAAAGCAGTAGTAAGACCTAAGCTATAAACTAATAAAGAAGCAGGTTTTCCTAGTACAATAATGGTAATAAATTTTTTGTAGGTCATTTTTGTAAGACCTGCTAGCATACATAAGAAGTCATCAGGAGCAACGGGCATAAAGATGGCAAGAGCAAAGAGTTTGTCAAAATGCTTGCCTCTATCAAGCCAGCTAATATATTTGTTATACGTTTTTTTAGACACTATAGTTTCAATAAGTGGTTTTCCATAATGGCGTGCAAGAATAAAGTTAATAAGTGAACCAAGTAAGATCCCTATGTAATTATAGATGAAACCATAAAAAGGACCAAATAGGATAATGCCAGCTACACAGCTTAGGCCACCTGGGATAATAGGAATAACACATTGAATAATTTGAATAAATATAAAAATAAGAGGTCCCCATATGCCAGCTTGACTAATCATATAAGAGAGTTGCTCAGCAGAAGAGAAGATACCGGCTTGATATCCATAAATAAGTAAAGTAATAGTAGCTAATATACCTATGATAGAGGATAAATTAATAAGTTTTTTTATAAAAGTTTGATTTATACCCATTTGAATCACCTTTAGTAGTTAGTTTGCATTTGCAAACCTTTTAATAATTCTAGAATAAGGGATAAATCTTAATATGGCCTGTAGAGAATTCTTAAAGATTCTTAAGAAATTAAGAAAGATAAACTAAGAATTGATTGTATGATGGAATTGCTCCGTAAGATGCATTCTTATAAACTGAAAAAGAAGATAAATAGAGAAAGTGTGGAGAGTAAAGTTGTAAAACAAAGGTTACGAGTTAATAGCTACTTTTTTTATAAGTTTGGCTAGGAGTATAGCAAGATAGGGTTAAAGGTAGATGAAAGTAAAAGATATGTAAAGAGATTAAGTAATCTCTACTTAAAGGCTTAGTTAGCGATAGTAGAGATAACAAAATACATAACAAAGTCTAATAATGTTCTTTTTTTCATATAGATTTCCCTTTCTATTAGTGTTTTTAATCAAGTCCCCTTAGGGGAGATTTACCATTATAGCACTTTAAAAGTATAAAGCTAGTGGAAATTTGTAGTAATTTCAAAAGGCTTGTTATATAATTGAAGAGAATTTAATGTATAAAATCCTCAAACTAGCTAAAGAATAGTTGTTTGAGGATTTTATATGTTCCGGAAAGAGGTGAAACATATGGATTTAAAAAGAATACCAGAGCTTTTAAAATTAAATACAGATCGCCAGAAGTTTGTAAGTGGGCAGGCACTCTTTAAAAATGGACAAGTCTTTGGGGAGTATGCTAGAGTAGAGACTGTTACGGCTACATTCTATGCTAATGTCAAAGATGAATACCATCATCAACATTATACATGTATGGCTAATATTAATGGGCTTAAGGGTACCATTGATGCAAGCTGTGACTGTCAAAGCTATGTAAGTGTTACAAGTAATTTGGCCCTTTGCCCTCATGTAGTGGCAACAGTGCTTAAAGGTCTTGATAGTTTGAAACATCAAGCTGAAGAAGGTGTTTCGAATGAAGGTGTTATTTATAGCCCAGAGGTAACAGTAAGTATGTCACCAGGACGTAATGGCTATATGAAAATGGAATTTGATATTGAGGGAATAGAACGAAGTGAGTACCGTAAAATTTACAATGCCTATAAAGAAAAGAAAAAACTGTACCGTTTTCAAGATGGAAGCTGCTTAGACTTAGCAGATGATAAATTACAGTCTACTTTTAAGCTTATTGATTTATTAGGACTCTTCAATGACTTTGAAGATTTACGTATACCTAATGAAAAAGCTTTATACTTAGAAAGTTATATAAATGAACATATGGATTTTCTTGAAGGGCAAAGATTTGTAGCTAATGTGGTGGCTAAGCTTAAAGGAAAACAAAAAATAGAAGATACATTGCCAGAAACCTTACAAGCTACATTAAGAGATTATCAAGTAAAAGGCTTCGAATTTTTAAATAGTTTGGCAGCCTATAACTTTGGCGGCGTATTAGCAGATGAAATGGGACTTGGAAAAACGCTTCAAATCATTACCTTCTTATTAGCAAGAAAGGGACAGAAAAGCTTAGTTATTACACCAACGGCTCTTCTTTATAACTGGAAGAAGGAAATAGAAAAATTTGCACCAGCACTTAAAGTTGCTATTGTACATGGTATCAAGGAAAGAAGCCAGCTTATTAATAAATACAAAGAGTATGATGTACTCCTTACTACTTATACTACTTTTAAAAATGATGCATCCTTCTATGCAGGAAAGGTTTTTGATTATTGTGTAATTGATGAAGCGCAAACCATTAAAAATCCAGATGCAACCCTCACAAAAGTGATTAAAAGTATTAAGGCTAACGTAAAATTTGCATTAACAGGTACACCTATTGAAAATAACCTTTTAGAGCTCTGGTCTATCTTTGACTTTGTTATGCCAGATTATCTTTATACACGAGCTAAATTCCAGAAGATTTTCATGTCTGGTGAAGACCAGTATGGGGAACTGAAACAAATGATTCAGCCTTTTATGTTAAGAAGAAGTAAAAAGGAAGTTGCTAAAGAATTACCAGATAAAATTGAGCAAGTATATTATGTACCTTTAGAAAAGGAGCATGAGCGTGTTTACCGTTCCTATACGCAGCTGGCCAAAAGAAAAATGGAAGAGGATGAAAGTACAGGGTTTATGGCCTTTTCCTATTTGACTAAGCTTAGACAGCTAGCACTAGCACCAGAGTGGCTTGTGAAAAACTATGAAGGCCAAAATTCTAAGTTAGAAGTCCTGGTCAATCTTATTAAAGAGTCAAAAGGTAGGAAGATACTTGTCTTTTCACAGTTTACTAAAGTACTAGGCGGGATAGCTGATAGACTTGAACAAGAAGATATTGTTTACAGTTATTTAGATGGAAGTACGCCTGCAGCAAAACGTATGCATCTGGTTGAGGATTTTAATCAGGATGAAAGTAAACAGGTCTTTCTCATTTCTTTAAAAGCAGGTGGAACTGGGCTTAACCTTACAAGTGCAAGTATAGTTGTACACTTTGACCCATGGTGGAATCCAGCTGTAGAGAATCAGGCTACAGATAGGGCCCATCGTATCGGGCAAGAGCAAGTGGTAAATGTTGTTAAGCTTATTGCTAAAGGAACGGTAGAAGAAAGAGTGTTGCAACTGCAAGAAAGTAAAAAAGAATTAATTGATGCAATCATGACAGATGGACTAAATAATGGTAATATCTTTAAACATTTATCAAAAGAAGAGATGATAGAGCTGTTTATGGAGCGCATTTAACCTAAGTAAGCTTGAAAAAGAAAACTAATAATGCTAGTATATGTCTTGTTGAAACCTAAACTTATAAGGTTAGGACTGGTTCGGGAACTCCCAGTATAAAAAACTAAGGGCATGTATAGTGACAGTATATAGTCGTATCCTTAGATACGACTTTTTTAGGTTGAAAAGTCGTATAGTTCTCCTTAAAACCACTATTAAGGAGGAAAGAGATATGGAAAAAAGAAAAGTAATTATTGACTGTGACCCAGGTATAGATGATGCACTTGCCATTATGCTTGCGGTCCATTCACCAGAACTAGAGGTATTAGGTCTTACTGTATGTAGTGGGAATGTACCAGCATATATGGGAGCTAAAAATGCACTCATTGTTCTTAAAAAGTGTGAAGCATTACATATTCCTGTATATGTTGGAGAGACAGATCCACTTGAAAGAGAACTTGTAACGGCGCAAGATACCCATGGCGAGGATGGTCTTGGTGAGAATTTTTATGAAGAGGTAGAAGGTATAAGCTACAGGGATGGCGCTGTAGATTTTATTCTAGACACTTTAAGAACTCATGAAAAAGTTTCTATTATTGCATTGGGGCCACTTACCAATTTAGCAAAAGCCTTAATGAAGGATAAAGAAGTTTTTACGTATTTAGATGAATGTATTTCTATGGGAGGAGCCTTTAGGATACATGGTAACTGCTCACCAGTAGCAGAATTTAACTATTGGGTAGACCCTCATGCAGCGCAGTATGTTTATGAGATGTTAGGTCATAAAATACATATGGTAGGGCTAGATGTTACAAGAAAAATTGTACTCACACCTAACATTATAGAATTTATTAACAGGTTAGATCAAAATAAGGCTAAGTTTATAACAGAAATAACACGTTTTTATATAGATTTTCATTGGATGCAGGAAGGCATTATTGGATGTGTGATTAATGACCCGCTTGCTGTAGCCTATTTTATAGATAGAAGCTTATGCGATGGATTTGATTCCTATGTACAGGTAGCTACTGATGGCATTGCTATAGGCCAAACATTGGTAGATGTAGCAAGTTTTTATAGGAAAGAACGCAATGCCAAAATTCTTACTTCGGTAGATGAAAAACGCTTTATGGATTTCTTCTTAAAACGCATCTTTAGAGGTTATGAAGAAGTTATTGAGCATACGGAGGGGGTATACTAGAGTGGATAGATATAGTGAAGTCACTAATAAAAATATAAGAGAGATTGTACTGTTAAAGGGATCTCCTTGTGTGTGGGGAAAATGTAGCTTCTGTGACTATATATTAGATAATGGTACTCATGAAGAGGAAATGAACGCACTAAACTTTGAAGTATTAGGGCAGATTACAGGTAAATATAAAGCACTTGAAGTTATTAATTCAGGAAGCTGTTTTGAACTGCCACAGGCTACATTAGAAAGAATTAAAGCTATTATTAAGGAAAAGGGCATTGAAAAGCTTTTCTTAGAGAGTCATTGGGCGTATAGAAACAGAATTCAAGAAATGAGAGATTTCTTTGGTATTCCTATTACTTTTAAAATTGGTGTAGAGACTTTTGATGAGGATTTTAGAAATGGGTATCTTAATAAAAGTGCTCATTTTAAATCTATAGATGAGCTGAAAAAGTATTTTGATTCACCGTGTATGATGGTGGGTATCAAAGGGCAAACAAAAGCAATGATAGATAGGGATATGGAGCTTGTTCTTAAGCATTTTGACCATGCTACCATTAATGTTTTTATAGATAATACAACGACAGTGAAAAGAGATGAAGAGCTTGTACAGTGGTTTATACAAAAATATAAGTTTTTAGATGAAAATCCTAAAATAGAAGTCCTCTATAATAATACAGATTTTGGAGTAGGTGACTAGATTTTAAAGAATTGCCTAATTCTTAATTAAAAATCAGTTGTAATATAAGTACGTATAGTGATGAATACTTTTAAAATAATGTAACGATGATACTAGTAAAGGAAGCTGAAGAAGTACTGACAGCTTTAAATCCAGAAGCTTAATAGAAATGAAAAGAGCGTATTGCATTCATGGCAATACGCTCTTTTTTAGTCTAAATCTACCATAGGACGGTTATAAACAGTTTCATCAAATTCATTTTCCTGTTTAGCAATAAGGAGTGTACAGACGTGATCGCCTGCAACATTAATACCCGTACGAATCATATCTAGAATTCTATCAATACCCATAATAAGGGCAATACCTTCAATTGGTAGGTTAATGGCACTAAGTACCATTGTAAGCATAACAAGTCCAACACCTGGAACACCTGCTGTACCGATTGAAGCAAGTACTGCAGTTAAGATAACCATCATATACTCTCCAAGACCAAGCTGAATACCATAGATTTGAGCAATAAATACAACGGCTACCCCTTGCATAATAGCAGTACCATCCATATTGATTGTAGCACCTAAAGGAAGAGTAAAGGAACTAACTTTTTTAGATACACCAAATTGTTTGTCTGAGCTCTCAAGGCCAAGTGGAAGTGCTGCACTTGAAGAAGCAGTTGAGAAGCAGAAGTTGAATATTGGTGTAAATTTCTTGACAAATATTTTAGGGCTAAGTTTTCCAATGAATAATAGCATACTTAAATAGACAATAAAGAACTGGATAGCAAGTGCTACTAGTATACTTAATGCATATTTAAAGAGTGGAAGCATAGCAGAGAAGCCAAAAGTTGCAAATGTATTGGCTACAAGTGCAAATACCCCAAATGGAGCAAATTGCATAATGAGTGTAACCAGTTTAAGAAAGACTTCGTTAAGGCCATCAAATAGTACAAGTACAGGTTGTGCTTTTTCACCTACTAAAGTAATGCTAAGTCCCATTAATACAGCAAAGAATAAAACACCAAGTACATTATTTGTACTGAAGGCTTCAAAAATATTTGTAGGGATAATTTGAAGTAAGGTATCAATAAAGCTTATAGAAGCAACTTCACTTACCCCTTCACCAGATGTAATCATACTGAGGTCAATGCCTATACCTGGTTTAATGACATTGGCAACAGTAAGTGCTACTACAATAGCTATAGCAGTTGTAGTTATATAATAAAGGAAAGTTTTGCTACCAATACGTCCAATTTTTTTTATATCATCTAAAGAAGCTGTTGCATATACAATAGAAACGAAGATGAGTGGTACAACAAGTAGTTTAATAGCATTTAAGAATCCTGTACCAATAAGTTTCAGTATACCATCAAGCATAAGGGTATGTTTAATGAAATCAGATTCTAAATGAGAAAGAAGAACTCCAAATAAGGCACCTAATATAAGTGAAAGGAGTATTTTCGTAGTTAGTGTCATTTTTTTCATTATGTAAAACCTCCTAAAGATAAGTCAAATACATGATGTAAGTAGGGTAACATAAAAGTGAATTGTATACAAGTATAAAACTAAAATATGGAATAATAATGATTATTTTATGTTTTTTTGACATATTTAGTTAGGTAATTAAAGAATAATATATACATTTATTAAATAGTGGATAATTATTAAAGTATGTAGTATAATTTAGTAAAGAAAAATATGAAAGAGGCAATAATGTTAGAAACGGTCATATTGGTACTTATATACAGTAAATATAAAAAATATAAAATTTCACCTATATTCAAACAGAAAGAAATGTACTATATATTAGGTATTGAGCTTATTTATATAGGTATTCAAATTGCTCTGTTTAAACAGCATTATGAATGGATTAAATATGCAGGTCTACTAAAAAGTATTTATCTATGCACTTATTTAGGACTGATTTTCAGATACGAACTTTATAAAGAAGCCTTAGTTGGTTCTGGCTGTGTCTTTTTAGGAGGCTTATGCAATGATATAGCCATAAAAGTCAATGGAGGGAAAATGCCTGTATTTCCAACTTTGACTTACTGGACAGGGTATGCATCTCCAGAAGCTTTTGAAAAAGCTAGGCAAGTAGCGAATGATTTTCATATTCTAGGTAGTGACCAGACTAAGTTAAAATGGTTAACAGACTGGATTGATCTAGGCTATAGCGTACTAAGTATCGGTGATGTACTGATTAGAGTATTTGTTGTACTTGTTTTATATGGGGCGATTAAAGAGATTAATAGTTCCTTGAGTCAAGAGAAAGGAATATAGGGGTAAAAGAGAAGAAATGTTAAAAGTAACGTTGATAGAATTTATTTTAAGAGGTATTCCAGAGGCTTTTATTCATCTTTTTGCGATGTATGCTTTTACTGGAGTAAAATTGGACAAGCGCCGTTATGTTAAGACAGGCATCATTTTAGCGATAATGATGCTTTTTATTAGGTTTTTACCAATTAGTTATGGTATTCATACGATCCTAATCATTATGGCTATGATTACATTATCTATTACACTGAATAAACTAGGTATTATAGAGACTATACGTGCCGCGATTATTAATGTTATTGTGCAGTTCTTGGCAGAGGGGATTAATATGCTATTAATCCAGGGAATGTTTAGAAAAAGTGTACAAGAGATAGTAAGTGATCCTATTACAAAGGTTATTTATGGTATACCATCTCTTATAATCTGGATGTTAGTTATATTTATCTACTATAAGTGGATAAGTAAAAAGAAAGGGAGAAGTCATGATTGATAAGGTGTGCACTAGGCTTTCAAATAAAATAGGTAGGGAATTGCAAGTAAGTGAGAATGAAAAGGCAGTTATCCATTACGGATTATTTGCGATTATTCATACAAGTATCTCTATAGGAGCTATTGTACTAGCAGGAAGCCTTTTAGGTGTACTTATACCTGCGCTTATACTATCTGTAACAACAGTTATTCTTAGAAAATACTCAGGTGGGGCACATGCTAGTTCACCAGAGTCATGTGCTATTATAGGTGTTATTATTTCGGTAGGAGGTGCATGGTTATTATCTAAAATGCATTGGAACTTAATAGTTGTAATAATTAGTGTACTAGTTATATTTATTCTAGGGTTTTATAAAGTCTATCAGTTAGCACCTGTTGATAGTATGGCAAAACCTATCAGAAAGCAAGAAAAGAAAGAAGCGCTTAAAAAGAAATCTATATTTACTTTAGGAGTCTACTTAGTAGGAACAATAGGTTTGCTAAGTATATATTTGACTAAACAGAAAGATATAGTATTAGTCTGGGTTATGTGTATATGCATAGGTATATTTTGGCAAATTCTTACTCTTACACCTCTTGGACATCTTATAGTAGAAAAAATAGATTTATTTTTAATACATACTATTTTAAGACGAAAAGGAGAATGTACAGATGAAAAAGATTAATGCAAAAGTTTTAATGACACTTGCAGCTGTAGCAACAGTATTTGCATCTCTTGTATCTACATCAGCATGTTTTTGGTTTACGTATCAACCAGAAGAGCCTGAATGTTTAAGAGACTAGTAAATAAAGATCGGTTTTTACCGATCTTTATTTATTGTAAAGTTAAGAGAGAGGGGAGTGAACATGCATAAACGACTAGAAGATACAAAGTATGAACAGGTTAATAATATACTTGTAGTTGTTAAGTTGTCTGCCTTGCTATTTTGTGGGATTATTTGTTTTAAATATTTAGCTACAAAAACAATTACTGGTAGTCTAGAGGAGTATGGCTCAGCTTTTTCTATGTTATTTATAGCTTTATTCCTACTTGGTATATATTTAATATGGTCAACTGTCGCTGTTAGACAATTTAGTGAAAAAAGAAAGAAGTATAAACAGGTTATTGAAAATTGTATTTTTATAGCTATCTTTTTTGTAATGATTCTTATATCAGGGGGGCCAGACAGCCCGCATAAGTTTTTATTTGTATTTACTATTATGACGACAACGATTCAGTCGGGTATGAAAAATGGGATGGTAATGGCAGCTGTATCAGCAGTACTTATATTATTAGTAGACTTAATGTTTTTTCCTGCTTTAGCAATTAATCCTTATTTTGAAGATGACCTTATTTTAGTAGGTATATTTGTCTTAACAGCTGCTCCGTTAGGCTATTATGTTAAACTTGGTAATGAGCATATAGAAGAGCTAAAAGAAATGGTAAATCGCGATGGTCTTACAAGCATGTATAATCATCGTTTTTTTCAAGATGCATTAAGAGAAAACATTCATGTAGCGTCTCAAAACAATCAACCTATTTCTATGCTTTTCTTAGATATAGATAACTTTAAATATTATAATGACCTAAATGGGCATCAAAAAGGTGATGAGGTTCTAAAAGAAGTTGCCAAGCTCATTGAAGGTAGTGTAAGAAAAGGGGATTTAGTAGCACGATATGGTGGAGAAGAATTTGCTATTATTTTGCCGAATACAGATAGAGAAGAAAGTATTAAAGTAGCTGAAACAGTTAGAAAAAAAGTGCAAGACACTTATATTATGGGGCAGGAAAATCAGCCTACAGGAAATCTTACTATTTCAATAGGTATAGCTACTTATCCAGATAACGCTAAGGATGAACTAGCACTTATTAAAAGTGCTGATGACGCCTTATATAGAGCTAAATTTTTTAAGAAGAATCGCGTAGAAGTCTATGTATCTGTACTAGATGAGTTAAAACGAGAAATTAATGATGATCATAATGAATTAGTAACTTCTATTAAGACGCTTATTAGCGTTATTAATGCGAAGGATAAATATACTTATGGACATTGTGAGCGTGTAGTGATGTATAGCCGAATTATAGCAGACTATCTCGGACTTAGTGAAAAAGACAAGAAAACGCTCGTGTATGGAGCTTATATGCATGATATAGGTAAGATTAACATTCCAGAGCAAATTCTTAACAAGAAAATGCCTTTAGATCAGGCCGAATGGGAAATGCTTAAGAAGCATCCAGAACATGGTGTAGAAATTATAAAAACAGTAGATTCTTTAAAAGAAATTATACCACTTATTTTACATCATCATGAAAAATATGACGGTACAGGCTATCCAAATGGTATGAAGGGAGAGGAGATTCCTTTATTAGCACGTATACTGACTATAGTTGATAGCTTTGATGCTATGACGTCTAATAGACCTTATCACACAAGACGTAAAAGTGATGAGGATGCATTTGCAGAACTTAGAGCATGTAAAGGTATACAGTTTGACCCAGAACTTGTAGAAACTTTTATTAAAGCTTTAACCATAGCAAAACAGGAACTTGAAATTTATAATTAGATGAAACAGTGTTTTATAAACCTTGATGAATAAAAGCCATATATAGCTAGAGTGCGTTCTAGTTATATATGGCTTTTTGTATAAGAAAAGATGTTATTTTTTTATACGTTATCAATGCTACAGAAAGCAAAAGGAAGAGGAAACCAAGATTTGATAAGCCTATTTTTCTCATGATGATAATCTATATATACTTGAAGGGGATCGCATAAAAGGTGGGTAGCCTCTAAATGGGTTAAAGATAAGTCTGCCTCTAGGGTGGTTGGCATTACGTTGATATTTTCACCTACTTCAATAAGAAGGTTTTCAGTTCCTTGAACTTCTAGTACAAGATGACCTTTTTCTAAAGCAGTATAACTCTTTTTTAAATTTAAAAAGGCGTTAATAAAATTTTGGTAGTTCAAGATATTTAAGCAGGTAGAAAGCCTAGTAGTATACCCTTCGCAGATGTTTATAAGCAGTTTAATAAGTGTTGTTTCATATGTATTAAGGCAAATAGTGCATTCATTCCAAGATAAAGTTTGCATAAGTGAGGCTAATGCTGGAATAAGTAAGTCAGAATGAGAGACATAAAAGTCTTCTATACAATTATTTTTATAAAGGACATAGCCACACAGTTCATTTTTGTTGTATATAGCAAAGGATTCACTTTTCCAGCTTCTGCAAATAGATATAAAGTTTTGGAATGAGCGTGTACTAAAAAGTGGTTTTGAATGATGCATTTTATGGATACAAGATAAAGTAGGAGTATCTAGTGCATCAAAAGATTTAAAGGTGAAATTAGGTGAAGCAACTATATGGTGGTGTCTTAAATTAGTAGCAGTAAGTGTAAAGTTTAGATGAGTCCCACTGGGTGTAAAACCAAAATATTCATAGCGCTGTTTTTGGCCACCAAGAACGGCAAAGTCAGCTTTTTCTTCATGCATTTCAGCTAAGGCGTTTGTCATAAGTTGTTTCATGTAACCTTTACTTCTTGCATCAGGGTCTACGCAGACTGTGCCAATACCAAAGCCTTTAAGATCATAGTCAAGTACATGAAGGTCCAAAGGAAAAGAACCTACAAGGGCTTTAATACCATCCTCTTCTTCAGCAAGAAAGTGGGAAGTAGCTGTATTAACAGAAGGTGAGTAAAGTTTAGGAAGAAGTGCAGGAAAATCTGTATCAAATACATAATTACCTAAATGAATAATAGCTTCTTGATCATTTGAGAGGCCTTTTCTATAAAGTGTCATAAAAACTCCTTTTGGTATTTTAAATTTTTTTATTATATTATAATATTTTATTATATGTAAAACAATATATATTAAGAGGAGTTTATATGAAAGTATTACTAGAGATAATAGCACTTATAGTAGTAGATTTTTTATTAGTTTTAACTTTGGAATTAAGTTTTTCAGCTATCTTTATGATCGTAGTTTTATGGCTTGTTTATGGGATAGTTATAGTAAGGCGGTTAGCATACTCTTATAAGAAGAAGTGGTTATGTATTTTATCAAAAATATATATGTGGGGAATAGCTATTTTTGTGGGTTCATTTATCTTAATAGAAGGATTTCTTGTCTATAATATAGGACATCATCAATCAGTAGAGAGCTTAGAAGAAGTAGATTATATGATTGTACTAGGGGCTGGGCTTAGAGGAGAAGATGTATCGCCTACTTTAAAAGCTAGGTTAGATCAGGCGATAGCTTATTATAATCTTCATCCCAAAACTATGATTATTGTGTCAGGTGGGCAGGGACCAGATGAAGTCATATCAGAAGCAGAGGCAATGAGAAAATACCTAGAAGAAATGGGAATTCTAAGAGAATCTATTATAAAAGAAGACCGTTCTACAACAACACTAGAGAATATTGCATTTAGTAAAGAAATTTTGATGACGAGAGAAGAAACGGTTGAAAGTGTACTTATTATTACACATGATTATCACCTTTTTAGAGCGCAAATGCTTGCCTATTTTATGGATTTAGAGAGTATAGGGCTATCGGCAGAAAGTAGTCTTTTAGGAAGAATCAATTATTTAATAAGAGAATACCCTACTATGATTATTGATTTTTTTAGAGTGAATGTTAATTATTAATAAAAAGATATAAAGGCTGTTACATAAAAGTGACAGCCTTTATATCTTAAACAATAATGTGGGCACTACGTTTTTTAGCGTTAGAAATAATTTGATGAATAGCATTTAACTCTTGGGTGAGTTCATCTAAGCATTCTTTATCTACATTGTAATTTAAAAAGAATGTTTCAATCTCTTTGGTTGTTTCACCAATCATATTGGTAACATGTATAAATTGAGCAAAGTTGTGACTATGTTTAGCATTTCTAAATTTCTTAAGGTCACGTTTGATAAATTCTACAACTTGCTCTTCGTCAGAGAAGATACCCTCAGGGAGAGGGTATGGTTTAATACGTTGAAGAAAATATTTATTTTTACCATTTATATTATAAGAGTAGGAGACTTCATGTTCTCCTTCTTTGAAGGTTACAAAGTACAAAATGCCCTGTACCTGTTGAACACTATCAGCACCGAGGCATCTAAGCCTTGCCTCAATGGTATCACCTTTAACAGATGAAGCATTCATAATAACACATCCTTTTCGTCATAGAATTTAAGTAAAGAAAAAAAGTAAATAAACAGTGGAGATAATAATGGAAAGAATCATAAGCGGAAAGCCCACTTTGAAGTATTTTCCAAATGAGATTTTATAGCCATTACGTTCACCAATATTAGCCAGTACAACGTTAGCTGAAGCACCAATAAGTGTACCATTTCCACCTAGGCAGGCTCCAAGAGATACGGCCCACCAAAGTGGTCTAATATCAATCCCTTGAGTACCCATTGTTAAAATAAGTGGAATAAGTGTAGCAACAAATGGGATATTGTCTAAGAAGGAAGATACAATAGCTGCTAACCAAAGGAGTAAGATCATAGTCATAATTGGTCTACCTGATGTAAGGTCGATGAGCCAAATTGCAAGGCTATGAATAATGCCTACTTCTTCAAGTCCTCCAACAAGGACAAAGAGACTTGTAAAAAAGGCAATGGTAGGCCATTCTATGCCGCAGATAATCTCTTCTACATCTTGTTTACCAATAAGTAGAAGGATAACAGCACCAGTTAAAGCTACTGTACTCGATTCAAGATCTAATGATTGGTGTGTCATAAACCCTATTAAAATAAGTGCCATAACAATAAGACTTTTAATGAGTAAGGATTTGTCTTTTATAGTTTTTTTCTCATCTAATGCTAGAATTTCTTCTTTATATTTATCATCTACCATTAAATCTTTGCGGTATAAGAAGTACAAAATAGCAATAGTAACAATGAGAATAACAAGAGCAGCTGGTCCTGTATGAGTAAGAAAATCATTGAAACTAAGCCCGGCAGCACTACCAATCATAATATTAGGAGGGTCACCTATTAAAGTAGAAGTACCTCCGATATTAGAGGCTAATATTTCTGTAATAAGAAACGGTATAGGGTTAAGTTCAAGAATTTGTGTAATAACTAAAGTCATGGGACCAATAAGCAAAACAGTCGTAACGTTATCAAGAGTAGCAGATAAAATTGCTGTAATAATGGCAAAGCTAATAAGGATTTTCCAAGCATCTCCTTTAGCTTTTTTTGCCGTATAAATGGCTATATATTCAAACAGGCCGGAGTTTTTGACAATAGACACAACAAGCATCATGCCGATAAGTACGCCTATTGTATTAAAGTCAATATAACTAATAGCGTTAGGAGCAGGTAAGATTTTAAGTAATACCATTAAAATGGCTCCACTCATAGCAGCTACTGTACGATCGATTTTCTCCGTAATAATACAAAAGAGAACAACGAGAAAAATTAAAATAGCTATAATTTGAGTAACGTTCATAAAGTGTACTCCTTTCAAGAGTTTACATGATGTCTCTAAAAATTAATCTTTTTATAGGATTTGTTTTTAAGTATTTTTTCATACTTAAAACTATATTGACAGAATAGTTTTGAATAAAATCCACTTTATAAAAGTGAGGTTAGAATAGGAATAATAACTTTTTGAATGAAATAATGCAAATGCATAATTGAATAGAAGATTGTTTAAGCTATATCTAGTATGACTTAAAAGTTTTAGGCACGCCTATAGAAGATGGAGGGTTTGAAATGAATAAAAAGCATTACAAAAAAGCTTATAAAAAAGCGATAAAAAGGTTTAATAGAAAATCTAGAAATAATACTAATAGAACTTTGTTAACGGTAGGCGCAATAGCAGGTGGTGCGGCACTTGCAACCCTTGCTGTTAAAAGTAGTAAAAACAATCAAACCTATAAAACAGCTCAAAAACAGCTTAATCTACTTCAATGCGAGGAATATGGAGATAGAGAAGTATATTTTATCGGTGGTGGTTTGGCATCTTTAGCAGGTGCAGCTTATCTTATAAGAGACTGCCATTTTAAAGGCGAAAATATTCATATTATAGAAGGCTTGCATATTCTAGGTGGTAGTAATGACGGTGCAGGTAGTGAGGCTGATGGATTTGTATGTCGAGGGGGAAGAATGCTTAATGAAGAAACCTATGAGAATTTCTGGGAACTTTTTTCTAGTATTCCATCTTTGGATATGCCAGGAATGAGTGTTACAGAGGAGATTTTAAACTTCGACCACCATCACCCAACACATGCTCAGGCACGTCTTGTTGATAAAAATGGTAAAATCTTAGATGTGAAGAGTATGGGCTTTAATCAAGCTGACCGTATGGCCTTAGGCAAACTTATGATTACGCCAGAAGAAAAACTAGATGATATGACTATAGAAGAGTGGTTCGCTCATACACCCCATTTCTTTGAAACAAATTTCTGGTATATGTGGCAGACTACTTTTGCTTTTCAAAAATGGTCAAGCCTATTTGAATTTAAACGTTATATGAATCGTATGATTTTTGAATTCTCTCGCATTGAAACGTTAGAAGGTGTAACACGTACGCCTTATAATCAATATGAATCTGTTATTCTTCCGCTTAAGGCTTATTTAGATACTCATCAGGTAGATTTTAGCATTAATGCTACTGTAACGGATATTGAATTTGCAGATGGTGAAGGTATTACAGCTACAGCGCTTTACATTGAAGATTCAGAAGGTGAAAAGGTCATTAAATTAAATAAAGGTGATGTATGTATTATGACCAATGGCTCTATGACAGATAGTGCTACTTTAGGCGATCTTCATACTGCACCAGAATATAAACCTGAAAATCCAATTTCAGCTAAACTTTGGAAGAAAGTAGCGAGCAAGAAACCGAACTTAGGTAATCCTAGTCCCTTCTTTGATTATCCAGAAGAAACTAACTGGGAAAGCTTTACTGTAACATGTAAGGGTAATAAGCTCCTTAAACTTATTGAACAATTTTCAGGTAATATACCAGGAAGTGGTGCTTTAATGACCTTTAAAGATTCTAATTGGTTAATGAGTATTGTTGTAGCAGCACAGCCACATTTTAAAGCACAACCAATGGATACAACTATTTTCTGGGGATATGGTCTTTATACAGATCGCATGGGAGATTATGTGAAAAAAACAATGCGTGAATGTACAGGTGAAGAGATTCTTATAGAACTTTTACATCATTTACATTTAGAAGATAAGCAGGAAGAGATTTTAGAAACAGTTATTAATGTAATTCCATGTATGATGCCTTATATTGTTTCTCAGTTTCAACCTCGTAAAATGACAGATCGTCCAAAGGTTGTTCCAGAGGGCTCCACTAACTTTGCTATGATTAGTCAGTTTGTGGAAATTCCAGAGGATATGGTCTTTACAGAAGAATACTCTGTAAGAGCTGCACGTATTGCAGTATATACCTTATTTGGTGTGAAAGATAAAGAAATATGTCCGGTAACGCCATATAAGAAAGATCCAAAGGTTTTAAAAGAAGCTTTAAAAACATCTTATAGATAAAAGATAAGAAAAAAGTGAAAGTCTATTCAATAAAAAAAGAAGTAGAACTCAGTAAATAAGTTCTACTTCTTTTTTTGGTTATAGGATAAAAACCTTCTTTTATAACGTGATAGTTTTGCCCTCATTAAATCCATCATATGTTGTAGCATTATAGTAGCCATGGGCATTGGAATCACTATAACATACTATTGTTTTTTGTAGGTACACATCTCTTCATGTATTAAAGAGATTTACTTGCTTCTACAGCAGCGCGAATATCTTTATAAAGTGCAATAATAGCTGGATCTTCTGATGAAACTGGTAAGAATGGAAGTCTTGGATTACCGATTGGGCAGCCATCTAAACCGATAATTGTTTTGCATGCACCATACATAGATGGGAAGCTGCAAAGGCGATAAATAAATGCAGTGATTGTATTTTGTAGTTCTTGAGCTTTAGTAATTTCACCACGTACAATGAGTTCTTCTAGCTTGAGGTAAAGCTCTGGCATTGCACCATATGTGCCACCGATACCAGCATCAGCCCCCATTAAACGACCTGCTAAATATTGTTCATCAGGCCCGTTGAAAACGATGAAGTCTTTACCACCTGCTTGTTTAAAACGTAAAATGTCATGGCAAGGTTCGGAAGAGTTTTTAATACCTGCAACGCGTTCGTTTTCAAGCATACGATTAAATAAGTTCATAGAAAGGTTAAAGCCTGTGAGCTGAGGAATATTGTAGATAAAGAAAGGAAGGTCAGCTGCTTCAGTAATAGTGCTCCAGTGACGGTAAACACTTTCTTCACTTGGTCTATAGTAAACACAAGGCACAGCGGAAGTAGCAGCAGCACCAACTGCTTCAGCATGTTTAGCTAGTTCAGCTGCATGTCTGCTAGAAGGTGTACCTACATGAACAATAATATTCATTTCTTTACCGGCTTCATCCAATACTGCTTCCACAACTTGTTTACGTTCGTCATGGTCGAGTAAGAAACCTTCACCTGTACTACCACATACATACATATTTTTAACACCTTTATTGATATAGTAGCGAGTAAGTGCCTTTGTTGCTTTAAGATCGATATCACCTGTAGAAGTAAAAGGTGTATTAAGTGCAATAGTTACATTTCTAAATTGAGAAGTATTGTATTTTGACATTTTAGAGCCCCCTGATTTTTATAGGTTAGAAATATATCATAAAATTATCATAGCATCACTAAAATTGGAAATCAATAAAAATAGAAAAAAATTTTCTAGTTTAGTAAAGATAAATAGAAAAAAAGAAAATAATTTTCTTGATTAGATAAAAAGCTTATAGATGAAATTAAAATTAGAAAGAAATAGTATAAAATGAATAAATAGAATAAGGAAAAAGGAAAAAAATTCCCAAAAGCTATTGAAAAAAACTTTTTTTTATATTACCATTTATTCAGAAGAAAACATATAATTCTGAAGGAGGAAGAGCTATGACACAGTCAATATTAGAAAAACTTAAAGGTGGACTAGTGGTATCATGCCAAGCTCTTGAAAATGAACCTTTACATAGTTCTTATATTATGTCTAGAATGGCCTATGCAGCCTATTTAGGTGGTGCTGTTGGGATTAGAGCAAATACAATAGAAGATATTATAGAGATTAAGAAGGTGGTAGACCTTCCTATTATAGGTATTATTAAAGCTGAGTATGAAGATTCACAGGTATATATTACCCCAACTTTAAAAGAAGTTCAGGCGCTTGTAGAATGTGGTGTAGATATTATTGCTGTAGATGCTACGGATAGAATAAGACCAGATGGTAAAAGTTTAGATGAATTCTTTAAAGAGGTAAGGGAACTTTATAAAGACCAACTCTTTATGGCAGATTGTTCAAATTATGAAGAAGGTATACATGCAGCAGAGATTGGATTTGATTTTATTGGAACAACCTTGCATGGATATACGGACTATACAAAAGGGGTAAGCTTACCAAATTATGATTTAGTTCAGGCACTTGTAAAAGATTGTGGTAAACCAGTTATAGGTGAAGGTGGTATCTGGAGCCCGGAACAATTAAAAAGAGTAATGGACTGTGGCGTATTTACGGCAGTAGTTGGTACAGCCATTACAAGACCAATGGATATTACAAAAAAATATGTTGAAGCACTTAAAGCGTAGGTAAAGGAAATAAATTTTGGATCTATCAGATGTAAATCTGTAATCGCTATAAAACTATTTGAGAAGGTAAAATGGACTTGTCTAATGACGACAACTTTTATGTAGCTGTTATTGCAATTATTAATTCTTTTCAATGTTTCTCTCTAGTCCAGCTTTTGACATCGGGAGGATTTAACTCTTCTACAAGTACAATTATGTACTTTGTTTATGAAAAAGTTTTTAAATTTTCACAGTTTGGCTATGTCAATGTTATGGCAATTTCTAAACAAGCTAAGTTTGTAACCAATTATAGTGTTATTATGGCTGGAATAATGCTAGAGGCTATCCACTAGTGTATTAATGTTTATATGCTTTCTGAAATACTTTACTCAAGGTATTGCGATGGGAGCTGTTAAAGGATGATGAGGCATATGCCTCATCATTTTTTCGTAAAAAGTAGTTAATATAGTTTTAATCAAAGGAGATAGAATATATGATTTATGATTTATTAAAAAATATAGAACGTTATGAAGGTATTTCTAAAAATTTAGATACAGCGATTAAATTTATCAAGGAACATGATTTAGATACCTTACCATTAGGTAGAACAGATATAGATGAGCATCGTGTCTTTATTAATGTAATGGAAGCTGTAGCTAAACCAGAAGATGAAATTTATTTTGAAGTACATAAGAAGTATATGGATATACAAATTGACTTAGAGGGGATAGAAGTTATAGAAACAGCTGTAGGAGATTTAGAAGAGATTACACCTTATGATGAAGGAAAAGATATAGGATTTTATGGAGCGGTTACAAGTGCAAGATGTGTAATGGGGGCAGGAAGGTTCATTGTATGTATGGCAGAAGAGGCGCATAAACCTAGTATAGCATGCCAGGATGAAAGAACTCTTAAAAAATGTGTTATAAAAGTAGCTGTGGAGGAGTAAGAAAGATGAAAATTGTAGCACTAGATATAGGGGGGACATCTATAAAGAGTGGTTTATGGGTGGATGATATATTAGAAGATTTAAAAGAACGTGATACACAGGCGCTAAAAGGCGGGGAGCATGTTCTTCAAAGAGTAATTGAACTTATAAGTGAATATGAGAGCTTTGATGCTATAGGAATTAGTACAGCAGGTCAAGTAAATTCTAAGGAGGGGGTTATTCGATATGCTAATGAAAATATTCCGGGTTATACAGGGATGCGTATTAAAGAAAGGTTAGAAGAACGCTTTAAAGTGCCTGTGGTAGTGGAGAATGATGTGAATGCGGCTGCTATAGGAGAAGCACACTTTGGAGGTGGGCGAGAATTTAATGATTTTTTATGCCTCACTTATGGGACAGGTGTAGGTGGTGCTATTGTAATCAATAAGCAGATTTATACAGGGGCAGCTTTTTCGGCAGGAGAATTTGGTAGCATGATTATTCATCCTGAAGATAGGATAAAGAGTGATTATTTTAGTGGATGTTATGAAAAATATGCTTCTACAACGGCATTAGTTGCTAGAGCGAAGGTTTATGATGAGTCTTTAAGTAGTGGTAGGGCAATTTTTGGAAGAATAGATGAATCTGATATTCAGGATATTGTAAATGGATGGTTAGAAGAAGTAGTATATGGGCTTACTACACTTATTCATATATTTAATCCACCATGTGTTGTATTAGGAGGAGGTGTACTTGCTCAACCTTATATACTAGAAAAATTGAAAGAAATACTATACACTCAGATTATGCCAAGCTTTAAGAATGTGGTTTTAAAGCAAGCTGAACTAGGTAATCAGGCTGGAATGCTTGGAGTGATTCATCTTGCTAGAGGTTTAGAAAAAGAATGAGGTGAAAGAAGTGTCAAATCATGATTTGATTAGGCGAATAAGAGAAGACTATCCTAATTATACTAAGGCAGAGAAAAAAGTAGCAAGTTTTGTATTAGAGAATCCTAAAAAAGTACTCTTTATGTCAATATCAGATTTAGCAGATGCCTGTAAAGTAGGAGATACAAGTGTATTTAGGTTTTGTAGAAGATTAAAGTTGCAGGGATATCAAGAATTTAAAATGCAGCTCTCTTTAAGTATGCATGTAGAAAATGCTACGCTAGAAGAATTAGGAGAAGTTAGTGTTAAAGATTCTTTTGATGTGCTTGCTAAAAAAGTGCTTCAAAATAATCTAAGTGCTATTAACGAAACATATTCTTTAATTAATGCGCAGGAATTTGATAAAGCTATGCATTACATACAAGATGCCCAGCATATTCATTTTTTTGGAGTAGGAACTAGTATGCTTACAGCTATGGTGGCTATGAATAAGTTTTTAAGAATTACGCCTAATGTGCACTGTGTGATGGATTCTCATATGCAAGCCATGGCAGCATCTATGATGACACAGCGGGATGTAGCGATTATTATTTCCTATTCTGGAGCTACAAAAGATACAATTCATGTTGCAAAGCAAGCTAAAAAATCAGGGGCAAAGGTGATATGTATTACTAAGTTCGCTAAATCTCCCCTAACGGCTTATTCGGATGTAACTATATTGTGTGGCTCTAAAGAAGGACCTTTGGAAGGGGGATCTACCTCTTCGCAGATTAGTCAAATGTTCCTTATTGATTTAATGTATATGGATTTTTATAGAGGTAAATTTGAAGTAAATACTAAAAATAGACATAAGACTGCAGATGCGGTAGTCGAAAAGATTTATTAAAAAATGCTCCTGATATTTAGAATATCGGGAGCATTTTTAATTAAAGATTTAAAAGTATTGGTTGTAAATCTGAGTTGCATTTAGGTAATGCAGTAACATATTTCTCAAGATTTGGATCTTGGAAAGATGTCGATAATCTGAAAGATGTTTTATCATGATTTGCCGCTAGGCAGTTTACAACAGAGACACTTAATGTATCTATACTAGATTGAGTATAGTAGAGCTCATAATGGAAAGTATCAGTACCTTGACTAGTAGGAATAAGTGCTAAAGTAGCACAATCTGTACTTTGCTCTAAAGTAGTATGAGTAAGGTGACAATTTGCAAGATCGTGTTGCTCAACGTCAGATTGTTTTAGTTTTAGTGTAATAAGTTCATTATGATTAAAGCTTAATAGATTTAGATTGAGAAGGAGGAAGCCTCCTTTTTTTATGTTTACATCTAGAAGTTTATACCAGTTATCTGGATGAGAAATTGCATGATGATGTCCTTGTGAATAAACAGGATATTGATGTATTGTGCTTAGTGCTTGATGATCGTAGCTTCTTGTATTTTGCATAATAAGTGGAAGGAAGCAGGTTAGGTTATAGAAAACAATAGAACCTTTTTGCTCACCAAGTAAATAGAGTTCATGTTTTTTCTCATCATAGGTCATACAAGTGTAGCCATCATTAGGCATATGTATAATTTCTGCAATGTAATTCCAGTGAGTATAGTTGTCACTGCACATAAGTGTAAGCTTATTGCGCTCCCATGGAGAGTGAGTTTGTTGTGGAGCAGTATGAAGTGCGTAAGTTTTTTGGTTTGGAGCAGTAATCTTAAGGAAAGCAGATTGGCAACCACCAAATTCTAATAATGTATCATGGCTTATATGTGGGGTCCAAGTTTTACCTAAATCATTTGTTACATAGAAGCCGCGTGCTTCAGTAAGTGGAGAACGACAAGAAATAAGAATTTCATTTGGTTTGTACTCTACAACTGCACTTTCGGAAGTGTAAGTATCTATAAGTGTTTCGCATTTTTCCCAAGTTAGACCGTGGTCTTTAGAGTAGATGATACCTGCTTGAGAACGATTGCGATGAGGGACAGGCACCCATCTTTGAATAGGGATAACAAGTGTACCGTCCTGGAGTTGAATGCCGTTACCAGGGCCTTGGAAGAAGAGGATACAGTCATCATCATAGAAATGTCTAAGACTGATTTCTTCTGACCATGTTAGTCCATCATCATCAGAATACTTATAAACGAAACTTTGATGCTTATTGTCTGTGGAGTCTAGGTGCATGTGTAAATCTAAAGAAAGTGCAAATAAAAAGATTCTTCCTGTTACTTTGTCAACTACAATACAACCATCCATTTTACGAGAATGTTCATGGATGCTGTTATTTTTGAAAACAATTTGTTTACCTATCCAAGTTTTTCCACCATCTTCACTACGGGCAATACCTATATCAATTTGGTTGTAGTCACTTCCGTCTGTATAGCGTACATCACTGCCTGCAATAAGTGCTCCTTTAGGAGTTGATGTGAGAAAAGGAATTCTGAAGTATTTAGAATTAAAGTCTTTTAAAGGTTCAAAAACAACTGTAGAGTCTAATGTAATTTGTGAGGCCATATCATGAGGCTCCTTTCTGAGAAAATTAAGTAAATCATATACTAAAATAACAACATGCACAATAGAAAAAACATAATTTAGTAAAAATTAAGTTCTTGTTTTACTAAAATAGACAACTGAGATTATTTAGTAAAAGATTGATAAATTACAACATTTTTAGTAAAAATAAGACAAATATCTTGAAATTATATGTGATATATGCTAATTTATATATAAATAAATAAAAAAAAGCTATTTTTTTAGTAAAATGCACAATGAGCATTAAGAATAATTAACTAAAAGCAAATGTACATTAACTAAAAAATAAGTGAATTCCTGTAAACATTCTTTTGGACAAAAAAGTACATAAGTAAAATAATGTAAGTTATTAACAAATCCTTAATTGTACATATTTAACAGGAAATCGCAAAGTATTTGTTGGATTATATATTTAAAGAAGTTATAACACTTTTTAAATATGTCATAAAACAGATGGTAAAAATATAGTTTTAAGTACTTCATATGATAAAATGCATCTACTATAAGCAGAAGGTAATGCGGGAGATGTAGGAAACATACATTATTCAGAGCTTGGATAATGTATGACTTTTTAGGTTATGACAGAAGGTATAAGACAACAGGGGAAAAGTAACTGTAAGTAGTAAGAAATTCATTAGAATGGACAAGAAGCTTGAACTAGTTTAAACGTCATTCTCTAAAAAAGAATGGCTAAAAATAAAAAAGGAGTAGTTAATATGAATAAGAATTTTAAAAAAGCTCTTACTCTTGGGCTTGCATGCACTATGATTCTTACAGGCTGTGCTGGGGGACAAGAAGGTAGCAAAACCGAAACAGCTGGTAAAGGGAGTGAATCAGATTCAGTAGTTATCCGTTTTGGATCACATGCTGGTAACTCTATGAATCCAGATTACAAAGATCCTGTAACAGGCGAATATGCGATGAGTGAAGAATATCGTGAGATAACACTTGCAGCAATGAAAAAAGTTGAAGATGAATTAAATGTAAAAATTGAGTGGGTACAGTTCCCGGGAGAAACAACAGAGGTATTACTTCAAAGTGTTATGGCTGGGGATCCAGTTGCTGATGTTGTTAACCTTTATGCGAACTCACAAGGAACTATTTTAGGACAAAATATTCTTCAACCACTCGATGATTATTTAGAGTATTTTAATGAAGAAGCGCCTGCGGCACTTTATGGAAAACATTATTTCCTTTCTGTAGCAGGTGACTATACACATCCATTATCACCATTGTTCTACAATATTGATTACATTGAACAAGTTGATGCTTTAAAAGAAAATGGGAAAACTGTTTATCCAACAGACCTTTACAAAGCTGGTAAATGGACATGGAGTACATTTGAAGATTATTTAGCAAAAATCGAAGCACACTATGCAAACAGTCAAGCGCCAGAAAGACCAGAAAAACGTATTGATGCCTATAGAACAGACTATACAGAAACACTTATCCAAGCTATGCACTCAGCAGGTGGTAGTATCTACGGTGACGAGGGGCTTGCAATTGAATCACAAGAAACTAAAGATGCTGTTGCATTCGTACAAAGACTTGTAGATAAAAAACTCTTAGTTTGTGAATTACAAGAAGGTACAAGTAACAGACCATACAATGCACAAGGAGCACCATTTAATCAAGGTGAGTCAGTATTTACAAATATTGAAGACTGGCGTTCAGGTGAAGCAGCAACTAAAGCAGCAGAACGTGGACAATCTATTGGTTTCATTCCATTCCCAAGACCAGATCATATGGAGTTTGATGATCCTAATTATCGCCAAGTTCGTACAGGTGGAGAAAGTTGGGGAATCTTAAGAGGTGTGGATGAAGAAAAAATTCCTTTAGCTATCCAAGCTTATGAAATGTTTATGGCTGAAGAAACAAGACTAAAAAAAGAACTTGAAGCAGGTACATCTTCAGAAATTAAATTAACAATTGATATCTATCATCCAGAAATTGGTGCAGATATGGAAGCAATCTATAAAGAAAGTATCGCTAGAACAAAAGTTAATGAATTCTCTAATATGACAGGAGTTTATTGGGATTTCATGCAAATTGCAGGTGATGCAATCTATGGTATTGGTGGCTCACCAAGCTATGATGTAGCGATTGAAGCTAAAAAAGCACTTATTACAGACAAAATCAGTACTGTAGAAAAACTTCTTAATACAACAGAAGCAAAAGATAATATTCCACCAGCATTTACAGAAATCGAAGCAGGTAAATCTTATACATTACCAGTAGGTACAGATCCGTCTTCAATTGAATGGAGTGCAAATTACACAGTAGCAGATAACTTAGATGGTGAGCTTGATGCAAGCCAAATGACAATTGATACATCAGCAGTAGACTTTAATACACCAGGTATTTATCAAGGCGGTGTAATTGGTACATTAAAAGATTCAAATGATAATGAAGGTAAAGTAAAAATTAATGTTGTAATCTACGATGCAAATAATACAACAGCACCAACATTAACAGCTAAAGAAGCACCAAGAACAATTGCATTAAATGAAGATACAGCAACCATTAACTGGGCTAATGACTTTGTTGAAACAGCAGTAGATAAAGATGGTTTAGACCTTAAAGCAAATGTTGTAGCAGATTTATCAGAACTGGATACAACAACAGCTGGTACATATAATGTTATGCTTTCAGTAACAGACTATGCAGGTAATGAAGCAAGTCAAACAGTAGAAGTTGTTGTTGAATAATAAATTTGTTTTTTAGGAGGCGAGGCAATGAAAAAAAGGCTTATCGGCTTTGGACTGACACTGGTTGCCCTAGCTGCCGTTGGTTTTAGCTACAAAAATGCAAGTGATTCAAAACAAGGCATCTATACAATAGGTGTATCTGAAAGAGAAACTTTCTATGAAAGTACCTATCAATCTTACCTTGAGGCCAATGGCTATCAAGGTAAGATGGCAACTGGGGAAGTAGCAGTAGACCTTAGTCAGTATAGTGTTTCAGAAAATGCAGTAGCTACATTAGAACCAAATGGCATTAGTACATCAGAACAAGGAAAAGTGACATGGCAATTTGAAGTAGACACACCAGGGTTTTATAATCTGGAAATCGGATATGTTCCATTAGAAGGAACTAACTCAAGTGTTGAACGTAAGTTATACCTTGATGGTGAAACTTTCTTTAAAGGAATGGAACAAATAAGTTTTGATAGAAGCTGGGTTAATGAAAGTGATGAAATAGAAGTTAGAAGAAATGATGAAGTAAGGCCGAACACTATTGAAAAAGTAGGAGAACAAGTTGTATTTGTTGAAGATAGCCAAAAAAGAGTAGCAGAGCCTTATAAATTCTATTTATCAAAAGGTACACACACACTGACATTAGAAGCAGTTAAAGAACCTATGTGTGTTACAGGTATTACTTTTAAAGAAGCACCAAAACTTATAAGCTATGCTGAAAAAATAAATGAATTAAAAGCAGAGTATCCAGTTTATGGCGGTAACTTACTTATTGGACAAGCAGAACGTGTAGATGGTATGACAACAAATGTTATGAAATCATCAAGATCTATTCTTATGAATTCAAATTACTCAAGTCCAAGACTCCAACCTGCACATGCTTACCATATTGTTTTTAATACAATTGGTGGGGATAGCTGGAAAACACCTGGGGATGCTGTAACATGGGAAATTGAAGTGCCTGAAAAAGGACTTTATCAATTAAGCTTTACAGCAAGACAAAATATCAATCGAGGTAGTGTATCTTACAGAAGACTTAAAGTAAATGGTGAAGTGCCATTCAAAGAAGCAAATAGCATTGGTTTCCCATACTCAACAGAATTTGTTAACTACATTATTGGGGACGAAAATGGAGCTTACCTCATTCCACTTGAACAAGGGAAGAATACGATTACTTTTGAAACAGTACTTGGTGAATTTGACAGAGCTGCAACAGAAGTAGAAGAGTGTTTATTTATTATGAATGAAACTTATCGTAAGATCATTCAATTAACAGGTACAGTACCTGACCAATACATCGATTATGAAATTGATAAAAAGCTTCCAGAAGTTAAACAAGTTTTTGAACAAGAAGCTATAAGACTTAATAGCCTTTTAGAAGATGTTATTGCGGTGACAGGTGAGAAAGGTGAAGAAGCTGTTATTTTAGAAAAACTAGCTTATCAGCTTACTAATTTAGCAAAAGATCCAAATAAAGTTGTAAAAGAAATTGAACAGCTTAAAAATAATATTTCTTCATTAGGTCTTTGGAATATGGATATTGCTTCTATGCCACTTGAAGTGGATACGATTACATTAAGTAAAGAAAATGATGAGCTTATCCAAACAATTCCAGGATTCTTTGAAAAATTTATGCATGAAACAAAACGTTTTGCAGCAACATTCTTTGGTGATAATACATCATTCTCGGATGAAGCCGGAAAAGATGAACGTTCTGTTAAAGTATGGATTGGTACAGGGGCTGTAGCAGGGGCTACGACTGGATCAGGTCGTGACCAAGCACAAGTTCTTATGAACCTTGTAGAAGAAGCCTTTACACCTCGTACAGGTATTAATGTTCAATTAGAACTTATTCCTGATAGTGTTATTATTCCAGCTACACTTGCTGGTGAAGGGCCAGACGTTGTTATTGGTCTCCCAGACACACAAGCTATGAATTTTGCAGTACGTAATGCATTAGTAGATTTATCTCAATTTGAAGATTTTGAAGAAATTGCAAGTAGATATTATCCAAGTGCTTTTGAAAGCATTACTTACCAAGATGGTATTTATGGATTACCAGAACAGCAAACATTTATGATGATGTTTTATAGAAATGATATTTTACAAGAACTTGGGCTTGAGGTACCAAAAACATGGGAAGAAGTTAAAGATATGATTCCTATTTTACAAGCTCATAACTATGATTTTTATATGCCATCAACAGGTTTATATCCTTCACTCGTTTACCAAGCAGGTGGAGATTTATACTTAGGAGAAGGTAAAGATTATGGTATTGAAACAGGTTTATATGAAGAAGAAGCCATGCAAGCCTTTAAAGAGCTTACACAATTCTTCACAAGCTATCATTTACCAGTTGTAGCAGATTTCTCAAACCGTTTTAGAACAGGAGAAATGCCAATAGGGGTTGCTCCATATAGTACATATACACAGCTTCAAGTATTTGCATCTGAAATTAAAGGTCTTTGGTCATTCGGCCCAATACCAGGTAAAGTAAATGCAGATGGAGAAATTGACAATACATTCGTAACCGCAACAAGTCAAGCTATGATGATGGATGTAGCAAAAGATAAAGAAGCAGCTTGGGAATTTATGAAATGGTGGGTAGATACAGAAACTCAACTTCAATATGCAACAACAACAGAAGGGATCATGGGACCTGCAGCACGTTATCCATCTGCAAACGTAGAGGTTCTTAGACAGTTACCTTGGTCACGTAGTGAAATTGAAGCGTTAGAAACTCAGTTTAAAGCAACAAAAGGGGTACCAGAAGTACCAGGTGCTTATATGACAACACGTATGGTGGATTATGCATTCAAAAATGTTGTAACAGATGGACAAAATCCTAGAGAAGCCCTATACCTCAATGCTAAGACAATCAATGAGGAGTTAACAAAGAAACGTAATGAGTTTGGTTTATCTACACTAGAAAATAATGAGTAGCATTAGGAGGGTAGAATGAAAACACTAACCAGTACAAATCAAAAAGTAGAAAAAGAGAAAAAAGTAAAAGTCTCTTTTAAAGAAGCCTGGAGTCTACATAAAGAAAAATATTTATTAATCGCGCCTTTTGCTATCATATTTGTGATCTTCAACTTAGTGCCTGTTGCAGTTGCAATGGGCCTGAGCTTCACATCTTTTAATATGTTAGAAGCGCCTGACTTTATAGGACTTGCAAACTACATACAGCTTTTAGCTTATGATGATGTTTTCTTAATAGCAGTCAAAAATACACTTTTATTAGCAATTATTACAGGACCTATTAGTTATTTGATGTGTTTCCTTTTCGCGTGGCTTATTAATGAACTTCCACCAAAACCACGTGCCATTTTAACACTTATTTTCTATGCACCATCTATATCCGGTAATGTGTATATGATCTGGAAACTGATCTTCTCATCTGATATGTATGGTTTTGCTAATGCATGGCTAATCAAAATGGGAATTATTGATTCACCGATTTTATGGTTTGAAACTGCAGAATATATTTTACCAATTTTAATCCTTGTTCAGTTATGGCTAAGCCTTGGTGTAAGTTTCCTTGCTTTTATCGCTGGTTTACAGACTGTAGACAAATCACTTTATGAAGCAGGTGCAGTAGACGGTATTAAAAATAGATGGCAAGAACTTTGGTATATTACATTACCATCTATGAAGCCACAGCTTATGTTCGGTGCAGTTATGCAGATTACAAATTCACTTTCTATCTCTGCAATTTCTATAGAGTTAGTTGGATTCCCATCTATTGACTATGCTGGACATACAATCCTAACACACTTACATGACTTCGGTAATGTAAGGTTTGAGATGGGTTATGCAAGTGCTATAGCCACTGTACTATTCTTGATAATGCTTATAGCTAATATTTTAGTTCAAAAATTATTAAGAAAGGTTGGGGACTAAGATGCAGATTATTGACAGAGTAAAAAGTAGTATAAAGAGTAGAAAATTTACACGAAGAAATAGAAGTATTGGGGGAGACCTGGGGTTAATGGTCTTACTTGGAGCCTTTGCACTTTTTAGTGCTTATCCTCTTATTTATGCCATTAACAATGCCTTTAAACCTTTAAGTGAGATCTTCTTATTCCCACCTAAACTTTTTGTGCAGAATCCAACAATGGATAACTTCTTTGATTTATCAACAATTATTGGAAACTCATGGGTACCTTTCTCAAGATATATGTTTAATACACTGTTCATTACTATATTAGGAACAGGGGGTACAGTTTTACTTGGAACAATGGCAGCTTATCCTTTAGCAAAGTATGAATTCCCAGGTTCTAAAGTCATGTCTAACATCATTGTTTACGCACTTATGTTCAACAGTACAGTTACAGCAATCCCTAACTACATCATTATGAGTAAAGCGGGACTTGTGAATACTTACTGGGCAGTTATTCTCCCAGTTATTGGTTCAACACTTGGACTTTATCTGATGAAGAACTTCATCGTACAAATTCCAACATCACTGATTGAAGCAGCTAAAATTGATGGTGCAGCTGAATTTAGAGTTTTCTGGACCGTTATTATTCCATTATGCAAGCCAGCTTGGATTACACTTTGTATTTTATCTTTCCAAACTCTATGGGGAGCAACAGGTGGTAACTTCATTTATTCTGAAAACTTAAAGCCTATTAGCTATGCTCTTTCACAAGTTGTAGGTGGAGGGATTGCAAGAACAGGGGTAGCATCGGCAGTATCCCTTATTATGATGATTGTGCCGGTAACGGTATTTGTTATCTCACAAAGCAATGTCATTGAGACAATGGCAAGTTCTGGTATGAAAGACTGATAAAGGAGTGGGTAAATTGAGAACAAGAAAAAAACTTATAGCCTTAATCTTTACCACGATTTTAATGCTTCAAAACATTGTATTTGCCCAAAATACCGTAGAAACAACTTATAACTACAATTGGTGGGGAAATGGAATTGAAGATATTCCTTTCTTTGAACTTTATAAAACAATTGATAAGGAAGCTATGGGGGATATTACCCTTTCAGGGATGGATGATGTAACTGTTGTAGGGGATAGAATTTATATAATCGATACAACAGAATCACGTCTTAATGTTTTTAATACAGAGTTTGAATTAATAAATAGTATTAAAGTTGTACGTAATGCAGAAGGAAAGATTGCAATCGATCCTAAGACAAAAAGTCAAGTTACTTTAAAAAACCCAGAGGGTGTCTTTATTCATGAACAAAATGAAGAAATCTACATTGCAGATACGGGTAATGAGAGAATTGTCGTTTTAAATGAAAAAGATTTTACACTTAATCGTATTATTACAAAACCAGCTAATATGGTAGGGCAAACAAGCTTTAAGCCTTCTAAAGTTGCAGTAGACCGTATTAACAGAATTTACATCATTGTACAATCAGGATTCGAAGGAATCATTGAGCTTAACAACGATGGCGAGTTCAACAGATACTTTGGGGTTAATAAACCAAAAGTAAACTTAATGGACCACTTCTGGAGAAACATGGCATCTGAAGAGCAAAAAGCAAAGATGCAAAAAGTACTTGCGCCGTCTTTCAATAATATTGAAATTGATGATGAAGGCTTTATCTATGCTACTACTTTTGACACAAGTGCAAAAGATATGGTGTTTAGATTAAATCCAAAAGGTGAAAACGTACTTCGTGAAAATGGCTTCTGGCCAGTAGTAGGTGACTTAATCGATAAAACAGAGCTTGTTGTGACACAGTCACCAAGTAAATTTGTAGATATTGCCATTACAGATTATGGTACATATGCTTTATTAGATAAAAATAATGGTCGTATATTTATCTATAACTTTGATGGGGAGCTTATGAATGTCTTTGGCAAAAAAGGTTTTATGAAAGGTGAACTTAACGATCCAACTTCAATAGCATGGCTCGATAACCAACTTATCGTAACAGATAAACAAATGAAATGTGCCTATGTATACAAACCAACACAATTTGGCGAATTAGCACTTGAAGCAGCTGAGGCTTACTACAAAGGCGAATGGGATAAATCAACTGAACTTTTACAAGAGGCGGTTAGTCTTAACGGTAACTTTGAGATGGCTTATACAACCATCGGTAAATCTTACCTTATGAAAGAAGACTATGAAAAAGCAATGTATTACTTCAAATTAGGAAATAACAGAGAAGAATATTCTAAAGCTTTTAACGGCTATCGTAGTATATGGATTCAAGAACATTTTGCCTTTATCTTTGCAGGTATGATTCTTGTAGTTGCCGGCGTTGCTTACTCTGAATACCGCTATTATAAAAAGCAAAGAAAATAAGGAGGGGTTGAAATGAAACAATTTGTTGAAGATTTAAATTACCTGAAGTATACAGTTTTCCACCCATTTGATGCTTTTTATGAGATTAAATGGCGTGGTAAAGGTAATATGCTTCTTGCAACATTATTACTGGCAATTTATAGCATTGTACAAGTAATCAGCTATCAATATACAGGCTATATCATAAATGAAAACGCTTTATTTGAAATGAATAGTATTGCCATTGTGACCATTGCATTAGCACCACTATTCTTATTTATGATTAGTAACTGGAGTGTTTCCACACTCTACAATGGTAAGGCAAAAATCAAAGATCTTTATGTATTAGTCAGTTACTCTTTACTTCCTATTATTGTGTTTAATGTGATTACTGTTTTACTAAGTAACATTATCATTATGGAAGAAGCAAGTTTAGTTATTTCATTTAATACAATGGGAACAATCTGGTTCTTATTCTTAATGTTTACAGGCTTGACAACTATGCATGAGTTTACATTAAAAGAAAATATTATGACACTTCTAGCAACAGCTGTTGCAGCTATTATTATTATCTTTTTATGTGTTCTTTATTTTTCTCTTATGGAACAAGTTATTAACTTTGTGACAACAATTAGCCAAGAATTCATGAGAAGGTGGTGATAGGGTATGAATAAGAAAATAAGAAACATGATTATTGCTTTGGCAGCCATTATATTTGTAACAACAGGTGTTGTACAAACTATCCCACAAATGACCCTTAAAGCGGAGGCTATAGAGCCTTACGCAAAAGGGGAGTTGGCACCGGTAAATAGTGAAATTGCTATTAAACAAGGCGAAATGCTTGTTGCGGCTTCAGATGGTAAACAACTTTTCGTAAATACTGATGATTTATCGATTCGTGTTGTAGATGAAGCATCAGGTAAAGAATGGTCTAGTCAAATTAAAGATGCAGCAAATAATAAAGAAAAATCTATCGTAAATATTACTTACATTGGTAAAGATGATAAAAAAGTAGAGTGGGATGCATACAGTAATATTATCGAACAAGGTAACTATGAAATTGCTCAAATTGAAGATGGTGCTCGTATCACAATGCATTTCCAAAATGGTACAAAAACTATTGAGCAACTTGTACCAAGCTATATTACCCAAGAGCACTATGAAGAGCGTTTCATCAGTCCAATTGAGCAAAAAGAAAAACAAGGTCAATTAACAAGTAAGCAAGTTGCCACTTATAAAAGTGTATTAAACTCTGTTTATGTAAAGGACTCAGGTAAAGGCGGCCTTAAAATTAAATCAGGTAATACACTTCCACCAAGTGGTATTAAACAATTAAATGAACTTGTTGAGGTGATTGGCTATACAGAAGATATGGTAAGAGCAGATAATGAAGCTGCAGGACTTGATATTGAAATGCCACAAATGGCTAGCTTCAAAATTGTTATGAATCTTACACTTGATGAAGGTGACTTACTTGTTAATATTCCAACTTATGAATGCGTAAGTGGTAATGATTTCTTCACACTTCAAAAAATTGAAGTACTTCCTAACTTTGGATATGCTTCATCAGATGTTGTAAAAGATGGTTATATTTTTGTACCAGATGGTTCAGGAGCTCTTTTTGAACTTAATAGCTACAATGCAAGCTATCCTCAATATTCAAGACCGCTTTACAACAATACATACTTTGACCAAATGTACACAAGAGATACATTCAGTGAAAACGTGTCTATGCCAGTCTTTGGGATTATGTATGGTAAAGATGAAAATGCTACACATGGGATGATGGGAATTATTGAATCGGGGGAAGAACTTAGTTCGGTTAATGTTCAACTGGGTACAGATGATAGTTCAACAGGCGGTGGTATCAATAATAAAGTATACTCTGCTGTGGACACATCTCAATACTCAAGGGTTAAATTACAAGGGCCTTATGCTGAAGAAAGTACACGTTACTTAACTTCTACAGGACCTATTGAAATGGATTACACTGTAAGATATAAATTCTTTAATGAAGCAACTACATACTATGACTTTGCAGAAGCTTACAAAACATATCTAAGTGAAAAACATGGCATGGAGCTTACTTATAAAAATGAACCTAAATTATACTTAGAAGTATTAGGTGCACTTACATTACCAAAACATTTTGTAGGTGTTCCATATGATGAAGTTGTTTCAATGACAACTTATAATGAGTTAGGTCAAATTATAGAAGATTTAAGTGACATGAACTTAGTAGTAGATTATCAAGGGGCTTTCAATAATGGTGAAAAAACAGGCATTATGAATAAAGTAGAGCTGGTAAAAGAAAATGGTTCTAAAAAAGAACTTGAAGCTTTAATGCAAGTAGCTAATGAGAAGGGTGCTGAGCTCTTATTAGGAACAAACCTTATGACAATTAAAGATGCAAGCTTCCCATTCAAAGCGAAAGTACATGCAATCAATGGATACGATGGTAAACCAGCAGAGATCTATAAATACAATTTAATTGATGGCAAGTTCTCACCAAGTAAAGTAGATCGTAAGTACTTACTTCATCCACAATACTTTAAAGATGTAATGGATAATTTCTTAGGTGCTACAGAGACGATTTCAAATATTTCGGTAGCAGACGTACCAAATACATACTATGCAAACTACAATGTAAAAGATATCGTAACACCTATTCAGGCAAATGCTGTAATTGAAAGAGAGCTTCAAAGACTGGATGAATCAAAAGAAATTGTAGCATTCAATAATCCTAACGCCAATACACTTCCATACTGTGACTATGCTGTTAATATTTCAAGAGAGAGCAGTCCATATGGAACAATGTATACAGCAGTTCCATTTAGACAATTAGTAATGAACGGGTTAGTAGAGTATACAACTTTAAATGTTAATATGTCTAAAGAACGTATGGAGTATTACTTACTTCAAGCACTTGAAGTAGGAAGCTACCCTAAATTTACAATTAGCTACCAAAAAGAAGATATCTTAAAAGATACACCTTATACACATTACTTCACAGTAGGTTATGAAAATCTTAAACCTAGAATTGAAGAGCTTTATAGTGAGTATGAAAATGCATTCAATCAAATTGGTACAACTGAAATTGTAAATCATCGCCTTGTAGCAGAAGGTGTATTTGAAACAGAATATGCAAATGGTGTTAAAGTACTTACAAACTACAATGAAGATGCTGTGACAGTAGAAGGGCATAGCCTTTCACCAGTAGGCTTTAAAATTATTAAATAGTGAGGGAGGGATAAAATGAAACAGTTAAAATACGAGACAAAAAGAAAGTTCCATGGGTTTGTTTTTATCTTGCCTTGGCTAATTGGTTTTATTATGTTCTTTGCAGTTCCTTTAGTGAATACAGTAGTATACTCTTTCAATGAAGTAAGTGTTAGGGAACAAGGAGGAATGAACCTGGAATATTCAGGTATTCAAAACTATATAGACTTATTCCAGAAAGAGGTTACAACAGCTAATGAGCAGGTACTTAGACTTTTGGTTGAAGAAAATCAACAAATGATTATTAACGTACCACTTATTGTTATCTTCAGTTTATTCTTAGCACTTATTATTAATGCAAAATTCCCAGGGCGTGGCGTGGTAAGGGTAATCTTCTTCCTACCGATTATCCTGGGGTTGGATATCGTTATGAGTATGATGCAGCTTGATACAGGTATGATGGGACAAGCTGCAGCAACAACTTCAGCCTTTGCAGATGCATCTATTGCAGAATCGATTTTAAAATTCACAGGCCTACCAGCAGAAGCAATTATATTTATTAAAGATATCATCAATAATATCTTTACATTAATTACACAGTCTGGTGTACAAACTTTAATTCTTTTAGCAGGTCTTCAATCTATTACACCATCTATGTATGAGGTAGCAAAGATTGAAGGGGCAACAAGTTATGAGACATTCTGGAAAGTAACAATTCCAGCTATTGCAAATATTATCTTCTTTGCATCTATCTACACTTTAATCGATGTATTCTTAAGGTCACCAATTACAAAAGAAATCCATCAATTTGCGTTCCTTAAGAGTAAAATTGGGGTAGGATCTGCCCTTTCTGTAATCTTTATTTTAAATGCAGTTGTATTATTAGGGCTTATTAGTTGGTTCCTTAAAAAGGTGGTGAAGTTAGACTATGGCAAATAATAGAGAGCTAGATAAAATGCAAGTCAATAATGTATATATTCCTGAAAAATTTAAAAAGGCTAAAATACCATGGGAAGGTTATCGTATCAAAAAAGAAGCGATGGGCCTTGTTCAAAAAGTCTTCTTCATCTCATTAGTAGTAGGACTTTGCTTCATTATTTTATATCCACTTTTAAAACTTTTCCCAACAGTGTTTGGGGAAATGAGTGATTTAGGAAATCCAGACGTTGTTTGGATTCCTAAAGAATTCTCAACAGTAAGTTTTAAGGCAGCCTTTAAGATTGCGATGGGTGGAAGTATTGGCAGTTTAGTGATTTCGGTACTTTATGCTTTAAGTATTACAGCTATTCAGATTTTTATGAGCGCCATGGCGGGTTACTCTATTGCACGTATTAACTTTAGAGGACGTAATATTATCTTTGCATTAGTTGTATTAACAATTCTTGTACCACCACAAGCACTACTTATTTCTCAATACCTTCACTTTAAACAGTTTGATGTTTTAGGTCTTATCACAATGTTTACAGGTGGGACAATAGACCTTATTAATAAACCTTATGTACTTTACTTAATGGCATTCCTTGGATTTGGTCTTAAACAAGGACTTTTCATTTTCATCTTCAGACAGTTCTTCATTACAATGCCAAATGAATTTGAAGAAGCAGCTGTAATTGATGGTTGTGGTTTCTACCGTACATATTTCAAAATTATGTTACCAAATGCTATGCCACCAGTTATGACAGTAGGAGTTCTTTCATTTGTATGGAACTATGGAGATGTATACTATACAAACTACTTCCATCCAGATGGGCCATACTTAAGCGTTATATTACAACGTATGTTTGACCCAACAAGACGTGAGGCAATCAATGATGCACTCTTCAAGCACTTTGACATTTTCCTCACTAACCAAATGACTTTTGATGCAACAAAACAAGCGGCACTCTTTATTTTCTTAATTCCGCTTTTAATTATTTACTTCCTAGCTCAACGTAAGTTAGTAGAAAACTTAGAGCGTTCAGGTATCGTAGGTTAAAAACATATTGAATGAATAAGTTGGAGGCGAGTCATTCTTTTGTATTCAGTTCGTGATTATTAATTCCCCTCGAATGGATGCTTTAGAGTGCCTCGTCTTTAATATTATATAAAAAATAAGAGGGAAGATATTTTATGAATCATGCGAGTAAATACTTATATTACAACAGACCAGCTACAAAATGGAATGAAGCATTGCCTTTAGGCAATGGCAGACTAGGGGCCATGTTATTCGGGGGAATAGATGTAGCACGTATAGATTTTAATTTAGATACTTTATGGTCCGGAGAAGGCAGAAATAAAAGCAACCCTTCAGATAAGAAAGATTGGAACGCTATAAGAACTGCTATTTTAGAGGAAGATTATAAAGCAGCTGAGAAAAGTCTTCAAGAAAATATACTAGGAGACTGGTCAGAGGCTTACTTGCCACTAGCAACATTAACTTTAGAAAGAAGAGAAGAAAGATTTAGGGAAGATCTAGAAGGATACAGTAGAGGACTCGATTTAACTCAATCGCTGTATAAAGAAACTTATATAGAGGAAGGTATAAGTTATGAGCAGGAGGCATTTTGCTCAATAGAAGACAAAGTCTTTGTCTTAAAGCTTAAAGCATCTAAGACGGTACTTAACTTAAAGTTAAAGCTTAAGTCTCCATTAAAGGGTATAGTAGAAGGTGAGAAACAACATACTTTAATGCTAACAGGTCATGCGCCTACTTATGTGGCACCTAACTATTATCAATGCGAAGATCCAGTGGTATATAAGGAAGGAAAAGGAATAGCTTATGCTATGGGACTTAGGGTACAGACAACAGGATTAGTACATATAGAAGAAGATACAATACATATTGTAGACGCAGATGAAATAGTATTAATAAGTACTGCAACAAGTGATTTTGAGCAGGAAATAGGGTATAACCCTGCAAGTGTAGTAGCAGAGCAGTTAGAAAATATTTCTCATATGCCTTATGAAACACTTAGAGAAAGACATATAGAAGCTTATCAGCATTATTTTAATGCCATGCAGCTTGAACTTGGAGAAGCAAAAACAGATAGGACAACAGATGAAAGACTACGTTTATTTGAAGAAGAAGGATGTAAAGATACAGCACTTATTACATTACTCTTTAATTACGGACGTTATCTGATGATTAGTTCATCTATGCCAGGTACGCTCGCTGCCAATCTGCAAGGTATTTGGAATAGTGAAGTAAGACCACCTTGGAGCAGTAACTATACGCTTAATATTAATACACAGATGAATTACTGGCCGGCGGAAACGACTAACCTTTCTGAGTGCCATATTCCCCTTATTGAACTCATTAAAAAGCTGAGTAAGATGGGGCAAAAGGCTGCTAAAGAACTTTATGGGCTTGATGGATGGGTAAGCCATCACAATACAGATCCTTGGGGAATGGCTACACCTGTAGGACATTATGAGCAAAACTGCCCACCCGTATGTTATGCTTTCTGGCCAATGAGTTCGGGATGGTTATGTAGACACTTATGGGAGCATTATGTTTTTAATCAAGATGAGACTTTCTTAAAAGAAGAAGCCTTTCCTATTATTAAAGAAGCAGTTCGTTTTTATCTAGGCTATTTAGTACCTTACCAAGACTATTATGTGACTATACCGTCTACCTCACCAGAAAATACTTTTAAAGATGCTAAAGGTCATACTTATGCAGCCACGATAGCTTCCACAATGGATATAGCTATTTTAAAAGAGTTATTTGAGACTTATGAAAAAATCTGTACCCTTTTAAATGAACGAGATGAGCTTTTAGAAGAGGTAAAGGTTGCAAAAGAAAAACTGCCACCTTATCTAATTGGCAAACATGGTCAGCTTCAAGAGTGGCTTATGGATTTTGAAGAGTCTGATCAGCATCATAGACATGTTTCACATCTATATGGTCTGTATCCGGGAGATCAAATTACACCAGATCATACACCAGAGTTAGCAAAAGCCTGTGAAGTGACATTAGAAAGAAGAGGCGATGCAGGTACAGGTTGGAGCCTAGCTTGGAAGATTAATCTGTGGGCTAGACTAAAAAAAGGTGAAAGAGCACTAGATTGTATTAAGAAACAGCTTACTTATATTGGTATGGACGGTATTAATATGGGGGGGGGTGGAACCTATGCAAACCTATTATGTGCACATCCACCATTCCAAATTGATGGAAACTTTGGATTTACATCGGGTGTTTGTGAGCTTTTAATGCAGAGTCATACAGATGTGATTGAACTATTACCAGCATTACCTAAAGATTGGTCGCATGGTAGGGTGAAAGGATTAAAAGCCAGAGGTGGTTATACATTAGATTTTAAATGGCAAAATCATAAAGTAGTGCAGGTGACTGTACGTAGTTTAAAAGAGGGAAGCTGTACACTTAGGATAAATGGTGAACTTCATACATTACAGTGTCAAGCAGGAACAACAACTATTATTAACCTTTAGATTTGAAAGAAAAGAGGATATGAAAGATGAACAATTTATCAGAAAGATTAGTATCAGTAGTGCCATCTTCAAGACAGCTTAAATGGCATGAATTAAAGTTTTATGCCTTTATCCATTTTGGGATGAATACTTTCTACAATTCAGAATGGGGAACAGGTAAAGAAGATCCACAAAGATTTAATCCTACAGAATTAGATACAGATCAATGGTGTCATACATTAAAAGAAGCAGGGATGAAAGCTGTTATTTTAACTTGTAAGCACCATGATGGTTTTTGCTTATGGCCAAGTAAATATACAGAACATAGTGTAAAGAATAGTCCATACAAAGATGGAAATGGTGATATTGTAGGTGAAATGGCAGCATCTTGTAAAAAATATGGTCTTAAATTTGGTGTATACCTTTCACCTTGGGATATGCATGAACCTTGCTATGGTGATTCTCCAAAATACAATGAGTATTTTGTAAAACAATTAACGGAGCTTCTTACACAATATGGAGAAATCTTTAGTGTATGGTTTGATGGTGCATGTGGAGAAGGACCAAATGGTAAAAAACAAGAGTATGATTGGGAGCTTTATCATCAAGTCATCCGAGAGCATCAACCAGATGCTGTTGCAGCAATCTGTGGGGAAGATGTAAGATGGTGTGGGAATGAAGCTGGTCATTGCCGTAAAGCAGAATGGAATGTTGTACCTAGACGTTTAAGTAAACAGGAGACTATAGCAGAAAATAGTCAGCAAGAAGATAATACAGAATTTAGAGAACGTCCAATTACTCCAATGGATCAAGATCTTGGAAGCCGTGAAGTCTTAAAAGATGAAAAAGATTTAATCTGGTATCCAGCAGAGGTAGATACTTCTATTAGACCAGGTTGGTTTTATCATGAAAGTGAAAATGATCATGTCAAACCTTTAGAAAAATTAATTGAAATTTTTTATAATTCTGTAGGTGGCAATGCCTCTCTACTTTTAAATATACCTGTTGATACAAGAGGGCTTATTCATGAAGCAGATGTACAAAGACTTAAAGAACTTTCAAGTTATCTTAAAAAGACTTTTAAAGAATGTATTACTGAAAAAGCACATATTACATCTCTACATGCACAGGCTGAGTATCCGGTACAGCATGTAACAACTCGTAATGAAGATTACTATAAAGCACCAGATGGTACAGAAGCAGATACAATCTGCTTTGCATTTGACGACGTATATGAAATTAATCATATTGTTTTAGAAGAAGCTTTAGCACTTAGTCAAAGAATTGAAAAGTTTGAAATTTTAGCGGAGACTGAAGAAGGTGAAAAAGTAATCTATGAAGGAACAGTTGTAGGTAGTGCTAAGATTTGTAAATTTGAAGCTGTTAAAACTTCAAAAATTTGTATTAGAGTTTTAGAATCTAGAGTTTCTCCGACGCTTAGATTTGTTGGTATTTATACAGTGCAATAGAGGGAGCTTTGGGGAGTAAGAAAAGAGGAACAGAACTTGAACTATTTTTATAGTATGCCAAGCAGTGTAAGTGACGCACTTCATGAAAGAGGTGTGGATGTAGAACATTTATTATATTGTGTGAAGGCAGATCTAAATAAGGAAGGTCATTATGTGGATGTACATATGACATTTGATCAAGGAGCCCTGTATATATTACAGGGCTACGATGCTGTAGCACAAGATTATTTTCAGGTTGTAGATTATGAAGAAATCGATATAAAGAATATAGAGGATCTCTATATAGATAGACAAATTCATACTGCAAGGTTGATTGTTAGGGAAGAGAATAGGGAATATGAGATTGCACGTTTCTCATTAGGTAAAAGTGAGCAATTTGAACAGTTTAAAGACCGTCTTCTAAAAACCAAAAATAATGAGCCGATTGATGATACAGACCTTAAAAATAGAGAGGAATTTTGTCCTAAGTGTCATAATAGATATCCAAATAGGGAAAGGAAGGTATGCCCTAACTGTTTAGATAAAGGAAGTACATTTAAACGCCTCTTAGGTATGTATATGCGCTATAAGAAAGAGTTTATCTTTGTTATGGCTATGATTACAGCTAGTACCCTTTTTAATTTAATCACACCATACTTTAGTGCGCAGCTGCTTTATGATGAGGTACTTACTAAGGGTGGTAGTTGGTATGGAAAAGTAACAGCTATTGTATTATTAATTGCAGGGATACGTTTTATAGGTATTGTGCTGTCAGCCATTTATGGTATTGTACTTGCACGTATGACACCAAAGATTACAAGAGATATTAAGGTAGAGATTTTCTCAAAGCTACAGACTTTACCAGTAGGATTCTTTTCAAGTAAACAGACAGGATCCCTTATGGCACGTGTAGATCAAGATGCTACTAATATTTATTGGTTCTTTGTAGATGTAGTACCTTATGCTATCGTAAGTATTGTAACCATCATTGGATTACTTGGGCTTATGCTCTTTATTAATGTATGGATTACGATTGTGATGTTTACAGGAGTTATGATTACAGTAGTCATCTTAAAACGTTTTAGAAAGAAACAGCGTAAGCTCCATAGAAGGAAGCATCATGCTGTAAGGGCAACGAATGCACTGATTAGTGACTCTTTAAATGGGCAGCGTGTTGTTAAAGCTTTTGCAAAAGAAGATCAGGAAATAGGTAGATATACTATTAAGAATCAAGAGTTTTATGACGTGAGCCTTCATTTAGGTGAAAGATCCGCTAATATGTTTCCATATGTACGTATGATTTCAAGAGCTTCTGACACAGCTGTTCTAGCTATTGGTGCCTTCTCTATTCTTTATGGCAATTTGACTTTAGGAAGCCTATATGCACTCTTTTCCTATACAAGTATGATTCAGAATTCTATTACTTTCCTTGCTAATATGGGGGATAGATGGGCAAGATGTATTGATGCTGCCTCTAGAATGTTTGAAATACTTGACACTTTTCCTTCTTTAAGGGAAGCAGCTGAGCCGATTCAAAGAGATGTACTAGAAGGGGATATTGTACTAGATAATGTAAGCTTTGAATATGAAGTGGGTAGACCAATATTAAAACATATCTCTTTTAATATTGAAAAAGGTCAGATGTTTGGGATCGTAGGTAAGACTGGAGCAGGGAAATCCACACTTATTCACCTGATGTCCAGACTGTACGATACAACAGAAGGTACCATTACAATAGATGGCGTACCGATTAAGCAACTTTCTTTTGAAAGTTTACGTAAAAATATAGGTATTGTGTCTCAAGAAACTTATTTATTTATAGGAAGTATAGCAGAGAACATTAAATATGCTAAACCAGATGCAACAATGGAGGAAGTTATTTTTGCAGCTAAAGCAGCATATGCGCATGACTTTATTATGAAGCATGCAGAAGGGTATGATACGATTATTGGTTCTGGTGGCGTGAATTTATCTGGTGGAGAGAAACAGAGACTTTCTATTGCAAGAGCGATTTTACAGAAGCCTTCTATTCTTATTCTAGATGAAGCAACGGCTGCTATGGATACACAGACTGAAAGAAAAATTCAGGAAGCTATCGAGAACTTAAAAGAAGGCCGTACAATTATTGCCATTGCCCACCGTTTATCTACTTTAAGGGATGCAGATAAACTAGCTGTTATTGAAAACGGTGAACTCTTTGAAATGGGTACTCATGAAGAGCTTATAGAAAAGCAAGGCAAGTATTACGAGCTGCATAAGTTGCAGACTGAAGCGATCAAGTTTATAGAAGAAGGGTGATAATATGTTTATAGATGCCACAAAAGTCAAATTTGAAACGCTAGAAAATGGTTTTTTAAAATTAACTTTAGAAGATAAAGTTTATGATAAAGTAACACTAACGAGACTTTTACCCTACAGTCAGGAAGAGGCTTATATTGCAGTGATACAAAATCAAGAAGAAATTGGTATTATTAAAGATTTAAGTGAACTTGAATCTAAAGAATATGATCAAGTTATTAAACATCTTAATTATAAATACTACATACCAGAGATCACAAAAATCAATAGTGTAAAAGAGAAAATGGGATTTCTTTACATTAACCTTGACACAAAAGGTGGGGAGAAAGAAATCTGTATTGCAGACTTTGTAAGTAATATTAGGCTGATTAAGGAAAATCTTCTCAGTATTACAGATGTAGAAGGTAATAAGTACCGTATGAGCAATATCCAAAAGTTAGATAAGGACAGTAGACAAAAAATAGATGTTTTCTTATAGATGAAGTGCTTGGGGAGGGTAAATAAAAATGAAATTAAAGTTTAATCTAAGCCCTGAAATTGAAAAGTCTTTAGAGGAAGACATCATTTATGCACTTCCTTACGATTTGGATTTTGAAGGGGAACAAGTAGACGGGTTCTTAGTTGTAACCCAAACTAAATTGCACCTTTTTAAAGCGCATATGTTAGATAAAACATATAGTTTAGAAGCATTAAAGGACTATGAGGTAGAGCAGTTTATTGGAAGTGGTGCGCTTAAAGTAACTTATGAAGGGGAAGGCGCGAGGATTTGTGCCTTTACCCCTAAATGGTTTAGACGTTATGCAGAACTTGCTAAGATGCTTAACTACTATGCACAAAATAAAGTACATAGTGACTATGATGAAAAAAAGGATGAGTACATTTGCGAAAAATGTGGTTATCCACTTTTAAATGGAAGTACACATTGTTTCAGGTGTCAGAAAAAGAGTACAGTACTGATTAAGATGATGGAGCTTTGTAAGCCTTATAAAAAGTTACTCGTTGGTTCTATTGTAGTCACACTATGTGTGGAACTGTTATGGATTATCAATCCTTATATATTAAGACTTGTTATTGATGGTTATATTGTACCACGTAACCAGGATCCTATAGGGCTTATGCAACTTATATTCGTTTACCTTGGTATCTTTATGACGATTTCCATTTTAGAAAGATGTACTATGAGGTTAACCAATGAACTTTCGAATAAAGTAGCAAAAGAGCTAAGAGGTATGGTATTTGAAAAAATACAAGCCTTATCGCTTAAAGATGTATCTAACCGTACAGTAGGTGAACTGATGAACAGAATGGGGCAAGATACAGAGAAAATCCAAAACTTTATTGCAGAGTATGGAAGAGACGTTATTATTAGGGGATTTTCTTTAATTGTATTAAGTATTATTCTGTTTGTAACAGATTATCGTCTAGCTATTTTAGTGCTTTTACCACTTCCACCTGTGTTATGGATGGTTTCTAAACTTCAGAATACCATTGAACTTAAATACTGGAAACAGTGGCGTAAACATGGGCAATCTAGTAGTTTGCTACATGATATTTTAAGTGGTATTCGTGTTGTTAAAGCTTATGGAAACGAAGAGATAGAAGTTGAACGTTATACAAAAGCTGCAGATAAAGTAAGCGAAGCTATGATTAGTGCAGAAACTTTTTGGTCTAAGACATTTCCATTCCTAGGTTATCTTATTACACTTGGTGAGTTTCTAGTTCTTTGGTTTGCAGGAAATTTAATTTTGAAGAATCAGATGCAAATTGGTGAACTTATTCAGTACACCACTTATGTATCTATGATTTATGTACCGCTTAGATGGTCTATTCAATTGCCTCGTGTACTAGCTGATACTATGGTTAGTGGAGGGAAAGTTTTTGAATTACTTGAACAGGAAAGTGAGCTTGTAGAAGATAAGCAAGCTGTTGAGCATACTATTCATGGGGATGTAACTTTTAATCAAGTAGGTTTTGGCTACACTGTATATGAGCCTGTTTTAAAGAATGTGAGTTGTCAGATTAAGGCAGGGGAGATGATAGGAATTGTAGGCGCTTCGGGAGAAGGTAAGTCTACGCTTATCAACTTACTTATGAGACTCTATGATGTAACAGAGGGAAGTATTGAAATAGATGGCATTGACATTAGAAAGTTTTCTCAAAAATCTCTAAGAAGTCAAATAGGGGTTGTGCTCCAGGAGACGTTCCTATTTGAAGGTACTATTTTAGATAACATTGCTTATTCTAAGCCTAATGCAACTTTTGAAGAAATTATAGAAGCTGCTAAAATTGCTAATGCCCATGAGTTTATTGTAAAATTACCAGATGCTTATCATACGGTAATCGGTGAGAGAGGTTATACTTTGTCGGGAGGTGAAAGGCAGAGAGTGGCGATTGCAAGAGCTGTGCTCCATCACCCTAAAATTCTTATACTGGATGAAGCGACATCAGCACTGGATACACAGACTGAAAAGAAAATACAAGAAGCATTAGATAGAGTCATTGAAGGTAAGACAACCTTTGCCATTGCCCATAGACTTTCAACACTTAAGAAGGCAGATCGCTTAATTGTACTTAATAAAGGAACTATTGAAGAAATAGGTACTCATGAAGAGCTTATGAAAAATGAGTCTGTATATTATAACCTTGTTATGGCACAAAGACAGACTGCACATATTAAACAGTAATGAAATCAAATAAACACAAAGAGGGGAAAATAAAATGAGTAATAGACCTAATATCGTTCTCATTGTAGACGACCAACATAGGGGAGACTGTCTAGGAATAGCAGGACATCCTGATGTTAAAACACCCTATTTAGATAGTTTAGCTATGCGTGGTACCTTATTTGAAAATGCTTATTCAGCATGTCCGACATGTATTCCGGCAAGAGCTGCACTTATGACGGGGATGGCACAGGAAAATCATAAACGTGTAGGCTATAGAGATGGTGTGGCATGGGATTATGAACATACATTAGCAGGCGAGCTTAGTAAAGCTGGCTACTATACACAATGTGTAGGGAAAATGCATGTAAGCCCACTTCGTAATTTGCTAGGCTTTCATCATATTGAGCTTCATGATGGTTACTTACATCATAATCGCTATGCTAATGTACCTTACTATGAAAGTCAAAAGGTGGCAGATGATTATCTTTATTGGCTGAAAGAAGAAAAAGGCATTAGCTGTGATGTGACAGATACAGGACTTGAATGCAATTCATGGGTAGCAAGACCATGGATGTATGAGGAACAAACTCATCCAACGAACTGGGTTGTTAACCGTTCATTAGATTTCTTAAGAAGGAGAGATAGAAGTAAACCATTCTTTCTTATGACGTCTTTTGTAAGACCTCATCCGCCATTTGATGCACCAAATTATTACTTTGACCTTTACAGACATAAAGAGCTTCAGCCACCTCATATTGGAGACTGGGCTGATACTGAAACATATAAGAGATGGGGGAGAGTATTTGATTCTTCAGAAGGTATTGCAGATCCAGAACTTGTAAGGGAAGCACAAATTGGTTACTATGCATGTATTACACATATGGATCATCAAATTGGTAGACTTATTCAAGCCTTAATTGAAGAAGGTGTTTACTATAATACAGTTATTTTATTCGTTTCAGATCATGGTGAGCTTTTGGGTGATCATCATATGTGCAGAAAAACAAGACCGTACCAAGGTAGTATTAAAGTACCGTTTATCTTATCAGGTCCAGAACACCTAGTAGGACCAGGTGGCAGACGTGAACAAAAGTTGGTAGAACTTCGTGATATTATGCCAACTTTATTAGACTTTGCAGATGCGCCTATTCCAGATAGTGTAGATGGAGAAAGTGTGCGTAATTGTAAAGAAAAAGAATGGCGTAAAGTGCTTCATGGAGAACATTCTGGTGGACATATGGGGAATCATTACCTTGTAAGTGAGCAGTATAAATATATTTGGTATACACAAAGTGGCAAGGAACAATTCTTTGATTTAGAAAAAGATCCCTATGAGTTACATAACTTAATAGTAGATGAAAATTATCAAACACATATTACAGCATTTAGAGAAGAAATGATTAAAACTTTAAAAGATAGACCAGAAGGTTATGTGCAAGAAGGTAAACTTCAAAAAGGTTGTGAAGAAAGAACTATATTATAGAAGAAGCTACTATGTTTTCATAGTAGCTTCTTCTATAATATATTATTTATTTCTTACAAGAGATACAGACTGGGCAATGTCTCTTAAAGATGCATCTCCATAGATTTTAATTAATAACTCTATTTGTTGTAATACTTCACGAATGTTTCCCGATACGCTCATGACTAAACTCTCCTTCAAATTTCATGTTATAAAAAGATTATAGCATAAATCGAACAAGTGTTCTATAGTTTTTTTGACAAGAAATAAAAAAATCTGATATAATAAATTGTATAACATAGATAAAGGAGATTTGACATGATTACATTAAAACAGCTTAAAGATGAGATACTTGTTTATGATATTATTAATTTTATAGATGAAGAAGGTAAGCATATTGAATGCGTAGAAGTAACGCTTACAGATCGTGTTATAGATGTGTATATGGATACAAAGGAAGTTAATATTGGTATTATTGCTAAGAAAATTCTAGAACAAGGTTTATATAAAGAAGATTAAAATAAGAAAGAGGTTCTGCTTGACATTTATATATGTAATATCATATAATAAAGAAGCAGTTAATATGTATTTATAAATTTCACATGTTGTTAGAGATTATATAATGCTTATTTCGTGCTTATCTAATCTGTAATAACATGTGAATTTTTTAGTTTACTGTGAAATTTTATTAGGAGGTACCATCATGAACAAAGGTACAGTTAAATGGTTTAACGCAGAAAAAGGTTTTGGTTTCATTGCTAGAGAAGACGGTGACGATGTATTCGTACATTTCTCAGCAATCACAGGTGAAGGTTTCAAAACTCTTGAAGAAGGTCAAGCTGTAAGCTTCGATATTACTCAAGGACCACGTGGCGCTCAAGCAGAAAACGTAGTTAAATTATAATAATAATGATAAGAGGTAGGGCTTAGGCTCTACCTTTTTTTAGTGTTCACAGTATGTTTATTGTAGAATAGGTATGAATGTGATAAAATAGGCAAATAATGAGAACATTTAGAGATGGCTTACAGAAGAAGAGGTGAAATAGAGTGAGTTATTTATTCGGTCTTATTCAGAGTATATTTAGTATTGGATTTACCTTAATAACAATGATTTTTACAATTATTCTTGCGTTCGTTATCGCAGGAATAGCTGCTTTTAAAGGAAGAAGTCCTCTGTTTTGGGGGATATTAGGATTCTTTTTCCCATGGATTGTTTTTATTATGCCTTTTATACCAAGAAAAATGCCTAAGTTTGTAGGAGATTTAAAGTATCATGAAGCATTTAGAGGGAAAAATCCGGTTGTAGCATCTATTATGGCGTTATCAGCTATTGTCGCAAAATCAGATGGTAGTATTAGCCGAGAAGAAATTAAAGTGGTTAAACAATTTGTTGTAAAAACTTTTGGCTTATCTTATGAAGAACTTAATGACTATGCAGGTGCATTTGAGTATGGTAAAGATCATCCTGAGCAATATAAGGAATTTACGCATGTGATTACAAGCTATTACAGCAGAAAAGATATTTTAGTTGCTATAGCTTATTTACTCGTAAAAATTACAATGCAGGATGGGACAAGCATCTCAGTAGCAGAAGATGAGCAAGTACGTAGTATTTTAGCTGAACTAGGTATTAGTAGGTATGAATATGAGAGTATTAAAGCCTCCTTTAGACAAGAGCAGTATAGCTATGGTTATAGTAACTATAGTCAGTATGGTTATAATCAGTCAAATAGTAGTGGTTTCCATACGCAGGGGACGCAATCTCTTACAAAGAAGTATGCGGATGTGCTTGGTGTGGATGAAAATGCTAGTTTATCTGAGATTAAAAAAGCTTATAGAAAGTTAGTAAAAGAGTATCATCCAGATAAGATGGCTGCAGAAAGTATGCCAGAGGATTATGCTAAATTTGCTAATCAGAAGATTATTGAGATTAATGAAGCTTATGAGTACCTGAAAAATTTACGTGAAAATGGATAGAAATTTTAAAGAGGTGTGCAGTAAAAATTCTGTACACCTCTTTAAAATTTAAGGAAAACTTTACAGCTTGATAAAACTTTGATAAAATTTATACGTTGTAATAAGTATGTAATAAATTTAATATTAACAAAATAATTTTAGGGACTAGAGAAGGAACGCACATGAAGGACTTTTTAATAAATATAAAATCAAGTAAGCATACATATAAGATTATAGCTGGCATTGCAGTTGTAGGTTTAACATTTGGGATAATAGGAATGCAAAATAATTCCTATGCCATTTCTGTAGATGGTGAAGTTGTGGGTGTTGTAAAAACAAAAGAAGAGGCACAAGCAGCCTTCGAGAATATTGTAACGGAACTTAAGGATCAAAAGGGCGTAGATATTGCTATTAAAGAAACAGTAACTGTAGAGCATGTTAATAGTAAAGTAAAAGAAATTGAGACACAAGATATTTTAGAAGCAACTTTAAAGGATACAATCAGCTATGAAATAGAGGCATATGAAATTCTGGTAGATGGTGAAGTGAAAGCAGTTGTAGAGACTCAGAAAATAGCAGAGCGTATTTTGTCTGATATTGCTAAAATGCATCTACCAGAAGGCTCCGGAGTAGAGCTAGATGTAAAAAAAATAGAAGAAGTTAATGAGACATCTGGTTCAGGGCAGGTAGAGGTGACAGAATCTATAGAAGCAACTAAGTTAGAACCAGCTACTATACAGACAGTACAAGACAATGGGAAAGGAGAAAATGCATTAGCGACTGAAAATGAAACTTCTCCTATTGAGGTTTTAGAAGTTAAAGATGCACTTAAAGAACCAGAGGTTAAGTCGGAGGTAAAAGTAGGTACTGTAGACAAAAAAGAAGAAGAGAAGGAAGAGCCTACAGAAGGACAGAAAATAGCACGTGAGCTTACAGAGTTTGACTTTAATGAAGAAGTTATTGTAAGAAGTACATATATTGATGAAGAGCAAATTCTAAGTGAAGAAGAAGCTAAAAATATTCTTTTAGGTAATACAGAAGAAATTGTAGAATATGAACTTAAAGAGGGCGATAATATTTGGGATATTGCCATTAAACATGGTACAACTATGGACCACATTTTAGAAATCAATCCGCAGATTGAAGATGAAACACGTATGCAGATTGGAGAGGTTATTAAGTTAGAGGTACCAGATCCTATTTTATCTATTTCTACAACGGAGCAAGCTACTTTTAAAGAACTTATTCCAGCAGAGATAGAGTATGTAGAATTCTCAGACCTTTATAAAGATGAGACTAAAGTTTATCAAGAAGGATATGATGGCGTAAAAGAGATTACAGTAGATGTACATAAAGTAAATGGTAAGGAAGTAAGTCGTGATTTAATTACAGAAAAAGTACTTAAAGAGCCGAAAACAAAAGTTATTGCTTTTGGTACAAAAGAAAAGCCAAAACCAACAAGTACAAGTACCAATAAAAAACCAAGTTCATCTGCGTCAAGTAGTAATTCAGGTATGTTCATGCATCCATTAAATGGTGGGGGTACCCTAACTTCAAATTATGGAAGCAGATGGGGATCATTCCATAGAGGACTTGATATTGCAGCATCTGCAGGAACACCAATTTATGCGGCGGCATCAGGAACAGTTACTTATTCAGGATATAATAATGGTGGATTTGGTAAACTGATTATCATTGACCATAATAATGGTTACCAAACTTACTATGCACATTGTAGTAGTTTATATGTACAAGTAGGGCAAAAAGTATCTAAAGGCCAAAATATTGCTGGAGTAGGAAGTACAGGTAATTCCACAGGTAATCATGTTCACTTTGAAATCAGAAGTAATGGGACACCAATTAATCCATATAACTATGTATATTAATATATAAATAAAACAGGCAGCTTATTATCAGCTGCCTGTTTTTTCATTATCATACATATGCTCATTTGTAATTTGACCTTGGTCCATAGAGACAATACGGTCAGCTACTTTCTTAGCAAACTCCATATCGTGTGTAATAATCAACATGCTCATACCTTTGACTTTTAAACTTTTAATAAGATTGGCTACATCATCTGTCAGTGCTGGATCAAGAGCAGAAGTAGGTTCATCAAAACACATGAGTTTGGGATTAAGTGCTAAAGCACGCCCGATAGCAACACGTTGTTTCTGGCCACCAGAAAGTTCATAAGGATAACTGTTAGCTTTATCTGATAGACCTAAAAAACCTAAAATATTTAGAGCATCTTGAGTAGCCTTTTCTTTTGCAATGCCTAATACACGGGTAGGAGCTTCAGTTATATTTTCTATTACAGAAAGGTGTGGGAAAAGATTGAAGTTTTGAAAGACTAAGCCAATGTTTCGGCGAATAGCTTTTAAATCTTGTTTACTGGCATAGCGCCCATCTTTTAAGAGATAATTATTTCCCAGGCAAATAGAGCCTGATTCACATTTCTCAAGATAATTAATACTACGTAAGAGTGTAGTCTTTCCACCCCCTGAAGGCCCCACTACAACAAGGATTTCACCAGGATAAATATGAAGGTTTACACCTTTTAGAACGGCATTAGAGCCAAAGCTTTTATATAAGTTTTCAATATGTAGCATAGAGGACCTCCTTATTGGTAGTAATCATATTTTTTTTCTATAACAGTCATAATTTTAGATAAAATAGCTGTAAGGATGAGATAAACAATAGCAATGATAATAAGTGGTATTAAGGAAGAATCGCGATTGCAGGCAATTTTTCCAACCTTTAAGAGCTCATCAAGTCCAATAATGTAAACGAGAGCTGTATCTTTAATAAGTGTGACAACTTCGTTGCCTACAGGGGGCAATACACGCTTTAATGCCTGTGGAAAGATAATATGAAAGAAAGTCTCTCTACCAGAAATTCCAAGAACTTCTGCGCCTTCATACTGTCCTTTGTCAATAGAGGTAATGCCAGCTCTAAAAATCTCTGCAAAGTAAGCACCATAATTAAGAGAAAAGGCAAAAAGGGCAGCTGGGAAACGGTCAAAAGTAATTCCTATAAGAGGAAGGCCAAAGAATACAAATACAATTTGAAGTAAAAGGGGAGTTCCGCGTATTACTACAATGTAAAGACTTGTAAGTGCCTTAACTAGTTTAAAACGGGATAGTCTCCCAAGTGCAAGTAGAATACCTAAAGGTATAGAAAAGATGAGGGTAAGTGCAAAAAGCTTTAGGGTAATCTCTAAACCTTCTAGTACTTGCGGCATAAGTAAAAGTGTATATTCAAAAATGTTGTTAATCATGTCCATAAAGGTTCCCCCTTAAAAATTAAATTTATTTACTCACATCACTGCCAAACCATTTTTCAGAGATTGCAGTAAGTGTACCGTCTTCCTTAAGATCGTTATAAGCTTCGTTAAAAGCCTCTACAGCTGATGTGTCGCCTTTACGGAAGCCAACACCATATTCTTCAGCACCAAAGTCTTCATCTAAAATACGATACTTGTCAGACCCTTTTAAGCTTATATAATAACGTATGACAACTTCATCAGCTACAACAGCATCAATACGACCAATATCAAGATCCATAAGGGCCTGATTGTTATCTTCATAAGTTGTAGCTTTACCACCATCAAATGACTTATAGAGTTCAGTTTCTTTTTCCATTGCTGTAACAGCACTAGATTCACTTTGAGCCCCTATTTTCTTACCAGCAAGATCTGCTTTAGACTGTATAGATGAATCTGCCAGTACAACTACAATTTGTTTATTATCTAGATAAGGCAAGGAAAAATCTACTTTTTCTTTACGTTCTGGTGTAATCGTATAGCCGTTCCAAATTAAATCGATATTGCCAGCAGAAAGTTCAGCTTCTTTCATAGACCAGTCAATAGGTTGGAGGGTAACTTCTTTGCCTAACTTTTTACACATAGCAGTAGCTAAATCTACGTCATATCCAGTTAGATTTCCATCTATATCTCTAAATCCGAGTGGTGCAAACGTATCGTCAAGACCGATAACCCAAGTATCTTTATCCACTATGGAAGAGGCTTTGTCAGAAGTAGTGTTGTCTGGTGTATTAGAGCAAGCTGCAAGACCTAGACTTAGTAATCCTATAAAAGATATAGTAAATAATTTCTTTACTAATTTTTTCATTATAAATCCCCCTTAATATAAATATATAGAATAATTAATTTAAACAATTTAGTATAGCAAAACTTTATCACATTAAAGTGAAGAAGTCAATGATTATTCAAAAAAATTTAAGAGCATAAAAAAAGACTTCTTACAAGTATAGAAGTCTTTTTTGTATTTTATAATTTAATTTTAATCCAGTTACCTTCAGAGAAACGGATGATATTAAGAATAAGACGTAGCCCCTGATCAAGAAGTAGTGCAATCCATGCCCCAAATAGTCCAAGTCCTAATGGGTAACAAAGAATATATGTAATAATAGGTCTAATAACTAAAATGCTGATAAAAGAAGTACGTGCTACGAATTTAGTATCTCCTGCCCCACGTAGTGAACCAGAAATGATAACTTGAGAAATCTGAAGAGGGGATACAGCTGCTACAATAAGCATAATGACACTTCCAAGAGCAATAATTTGTGGATCGTCTGTAAAAGCACCTATAAGAGGTGTACGTCCAAAAATATAACCTAATACTAAAATGGATGATAAGATAAGACCAATACGCTGAGCGGTTTTACCATAAATAATAGAAAGGTCTGAACGTTTTGCACCAAGGTGACGACCTACCAGTGAAGAAGCAGCCATACTCATACCATCCCCAGCACTGAAAGTCATATTTAAAATGTTATTGCAGATTTGATGTGTTGCAAAAGCAACTGTACCAAGACTCGTAATCATTTTAGTATAGGCTAGGAAACCTATACGCATACAGAGCTGTTCTACCATAGCACTGCTACTGATATTAAAAATACTTTTTAATATTTTAAAATCTAGTTTCCAACTATCTTTAAGATGAAGTTTAAGTGGTGTTTTAGAACGAATAATCCCATAGGTAGAAATACTAAAAGCTACTATATTGCCAAGTACAGTAGCAATACCAGCACCGGCTACACCAAGAGCTGGAAAGCCAAAATGTCCCCCAATAAGTAAAAAGTTGAATACAAGATTAACGAGGTTAGCGGTAATATTCGTATACATAGCAATCTTAGTATTACCTGCACCTCGTTGAGCAGCATTAATATTCAGACTAAGTGCGTTGAAGAACATACCAATAACAATAATTCTAAAGTAAATAGTAGCATCAGTAAGTGTGTCACTACCTGCTCCCATCCAGTTTAAAATAGGTCTAGCAAAAATAAACCCTATACAGGCTAAAAGAGCTGAAAGAATACCTACTAAGATAATAGACTGACGTAGAATTTTATTAGCACTTACATAGTCTTCCTCACCACATCTCCTTGCAACTAATGCCGTTACACCAATGTTAAGGGAAAAGATAATAGCAAGTAGAATAAAGGTAGGTTGCTGTGTAATCCCTACGGCAGCAATAGCTTCTGCACCAAGTATACCTACCATCATAGTATCCATAGCACCGACTAAACTAACCAGCACTCTTTCTACAGCAGATGGCCAAGCGAGATTAATCGTATTTTGATAAATCTGTTTAGAAGGTGGAATAGTACCAATTTGCTGAGCCGGTTTAATCATTTTTTCACAATTAAAAAAGTTAGATAAACTAAGTTCCATTGTATGTGACATCTCCCCAATAATACATAGTATAATTTAATATTTCAACTTATTAATATACTATAGATTACTATATATTACAATGAACATAAGTTAAGATTTAGATATTTTTAAGTAAGCATAATCTAAAGCAGATTCTAAATTGCTAAGGGATTTACCACCGCCTTGAGCAGAGAAATAACTGCCGCCACCACGGCCATCGATAAGGGTAATACTATCTTTCAGAAGGGTATCCATATTAAATTTCTTCAGCTCTTTAGAACACATAAAGATGAGATAGGCCTGCTCATCTAGCATAAGTCCAAGAAGGGCAATAGTATTTGGAGTAGCAGTAAGTTTAGAACCTAGCAACTGTACTTCTTTAAGTGTCCTATTTGAGAAGGACTTTTTGACAATGTGGCAATTGCGAATAATAGGGGCTTCTTCAAGTAAGCCTTTTACTTCGAATTCTGCAATTTTTTCTTTAAGCTTTCGGTTTTCGCTTATAAGGGTATTGGTATGTTGAGTAAGCGTTTCTACTCTAGTGAGAACATCTTGTTCATTGCCTTTAAGCATATGGCAAAGATGACGTACAAATTGGTCTTTAGAAAGGCTATCTGCTACACCGCGGTCCCCAGCAAGGAAGGTGATACGAAGATTTGTTTTATTCTTTTCCCATTTTATGAGTTTAATGAGCTGAACTTCTATGGTTGAAGAAGGATGTGTACCACAGCAAGGATTAATGTCTAGGTCTCCTATTTTTACAATACGAATCGGTTCGTAAGTTTTAGGAAGAGATTTTCTAATATTTAATTTTTTAAGCTCTTGCTTAGTAGGATAGAGGATTTCTACTTGAATATTTTCGTTAATAATAGCATTGGCAAGACGTTCTCCTTCTAAAAGCTGCTCAGATGTAAGCATTTTATCAATATCAATTGTACAGATTTCCCTACCTAAATGAAAGCTTACTGTGTTAGCCTCGAAAGCATCTAAAAGACAGGCCGATAGAATATGCTGAGCCATGTGTTGTTGCATATGATCTAGTCTACGTGCCCAGTCTAAACGGCATTTCGCCTTATGAATTTTAATTGGTTTTTTAGGGCTTACATGATAGATGGTGCCGTTTTCTTCATAGACATAAGTGATCGGTGAGTCTTCTATAAAACCTGTATCACTTGGCTGGCCACCGCCTTCGGGATAGAAAGCTGTTTGATCAAGAACAATATGAAAGTCTCCGCTTTTTTCAGTAATAGAAACTACTTCAGCAGTAAAAGTTTTTTGATAAGGATTAGTATAGTAAAGTTTTGACATGGTATAGCTCCTTTATTAATAATAAAAAATTGGTTATAGTAAATGTAAGTAATGTTATCAGTATAACAGGGTATAGGTATAAAGCGAAAGGTTATTGTTTTTTGAAGATAAGGTAGCTATAATAAAAGACTAGACAAAAGAGGATATCTAAGGAGGAAGGATATGAACTTAGAATTTTTAATAGGACCTTTAGTAGGTGGCTTAATCGGTTATATTACAAATGGCATTGCGATTAAAATGCTATTTAGACCACTAAGACCCCTTTATTTATTTGGGAAAAGAGTGCCTTTTACCCAAGGAATTATTCCAAAGGAAAGAGATCGTATAGCACATAGCGTTGGAGAAGTAGTAGCTAGAGAACTTATTAATCAAGAGACACTTAAAGAGAACCTTCTTTCACAAGAAATGTATACAAAAATAGAACGTGGTATAGAAGAATGGTTTATAAGTCAAAAGCAATCTAAAAAGACTGTAAGGCAGATACTTTGTGAAATGAGTACTCCTAAAGTTATTGAGGACTTATCAGATACATTAAAAGAAAAAGTTACAGATCTTTCTTATAAAAAGATAGTAGAGCTAGATATAGCAAGTAGTCTTTCAGAGTCGGCATGTAAAGAAATTAAGGGTCAACTTGGCATGTTTGCTATGTTTATGAATGATAGTATGATCGAAACTGCTAAATTAAAAATTGAAGAGCTTATTAACAAGATGATAGAAGAAAAAGCTGAAGATATGATTTATGATGTCATTGATAAAGAAGGTGATAAGCTTTTAGATGCATCTATTGAAACTGTTGCAGAGCATATAGAAGAATACTTGCCTAAGATTAAATATATTTTAATGAAGCAGTATACAGCTGTTGTAGAAACTCAGTTAGGAGATATGCTAGAGGGGCTAAATATTGAAAAGATTGTAGAAGATAAAATTAAAGCTTTTGATATGATAGAGCTTGAAAAACTTATTTTAGATATTATGGATAAAGAGTTAAAAGCAATTATATGGCTAGGTGCTGTACTCGGTGTTATCATGGGAACAATTATGAGTTTATTTTAGAAGAGAAGGATATGGGGCAAATGAGCGAATATAAAACAGCATTAGAAGAAGAAAAAAAGTATTTAGAACGTGTAACGGAATTCCTAGAAGAACAAATTCAAGGTTGTGGTATTGATATAAAAGGACAGAGAAAAAATCTTGTAGACATTAGAAGAGAAATGTATACAGAGGGCTCACGTTATACAGATGAGATGGACCGTATGGCTGAGCTTAATCAGTATATTACAATGGAAGCTGTTGAAAGCTCTCAGTATAAACATAAACTAGAAACACTAAAAAAATATGAAAAGATGATAGATAAACCTTATTTTGGACGTTTTGACTTTGCAGAAGAAGGTGAAGAGAAGGAATCTATTTATGTGGGCTATCATAATATCATGAATGATGATACTTATGAGGTATTAGCTTATGACTGGCGTGCACCTATTGCTAGTGTTTTTTATAGAAGTGAATTAGGACCTGCTAAATATATAGCACCTTATGGAGAAATTGAAGGAGAAGTATCTCTTAAGAGACAGTATGAGATTAAAAAAGGAGAATTAGAGTACTTCTTTGATTGTAGCTTAACGATTACCGATGAACTCTTACAGCAAGCATTAGGTAAAAATACATCCAGTAAAATGAAAAATATTGTGGAAACCATTCAAAAAGAGCAGGACCAGATCATAAGGGATAGGGAAAATGACCTTCTCATTGTGCAGGGCGTAGCAGGAAGTGGTAAAACATCTATTGCTATGCATCGTGTGGCCTTTTTGCTCTATGACAGATTAGAAAGTGGTTTAACACATAATCAGATTATGATTTTATCACCTAATCATCTTTTTGGAGAATATATTTCTAATGTTCTTCCAGAACTAGGGGAGGAAGATGTAGCTCACTTTACAGTAGAAGATATTTTTGAAAAATATTTTGGAAATCATTTACGTATACGTAATCGTAATAGTCAAATGGAATATATTATCGGAAGTAAGCATAGAAAAAAAGTAAGAGAAACAATTGCTTTTAAAGGTTCAAAAGCGTATATAGAACTTTTAGATCGTTTGGTGGATTACTGTGAAACACATATGATTAAATTTACGGATATTTATTATGATAAGGAACTTGTTGTAGATAAGGATACATTAAAAAAAGATTTCTTAGATAATGCCATTAATATGTCTATTGTTAAGAGGCTAAATCGTATCGAAAGAATTATACTTGAGAAAATTAAACCTTTAGAGAAAGAAAAAAGAAAAGAAGTACTAGAAGAAATTGAAGCTTCTGGTGCATATGCCTTTGAAGAAGAGCGTAGATGTAAGGAAGTACTTAATGAATTTAGACAAGAGGTATTCAATCAGCTGAATCGTTTTATAAGAGTTAATATTTTCTTTGTGTATAAAAGAATGTTTACAGATGAAAAGCTCTTTAATCAGTTAGCTAAAGGACTTGATATGCCATATAATGCTTTCCAAATGATGCGTTATAGCCTACGCGCTTTAAGACCAGAGTGTATACCTTATGAAGATGGAGTTGCCATACTTTACTTAAAGCTTAAAATAGAAGGTACTAATCTTTATCAAGGCATTAGACAGGTTGTTATTGATGAAGCACAAGATTATTATCCAATACATTACAAAGTATTTGGGGAGCTCTTTAAAGGTGCACAGTATACTGTTCTAGGAGATGTGTGTCAAACTATTGAAAAGGAGGCTAGCCATACGATTTATGATGATGCCATAGAACTTTTAAATCCTAAACGTGCACTTAAGCTAGAACTTAATAAAAGCTACCGTTCTTCTTATGAAATTAATCAGTTGGCTATTAACTTAAGAGAAGATCAAAAGGCTTGTATTGCTATTGAAAGACATGAAGAGGCTCCTCTTATGCAAAAAGCTAATAATGAGGAAGATTTAAATGAAAAGATAGTGAATCAGGTAAAGACTTATAAAGCAGCTGGACTTGAAAGTATTGCTATCTTGTGTAAAACAAAAGGTGAGGTACATGAAGCCTATGAAGCTTTAAAAGACCAGTTAGAGCTTAGTATTTTATCTTCAGATGATACGATACTTGAAAAAGGTATTCTCATTATGCCAATTTATATGGCAAAAGGATTAGAATATGATGGGGTCGTTGTTTATGATGCAAACGCTGAGAAGTATAAAGAAGCTTTTGATAAACAACTTTTATATATTGCAACTACAAGAGCACTTCATAGACTTTCCTTTATTTATAAAGGCCAGATAAGTCCTTTCTTAGAAGAAGCCATCAAGAAGGGAAGCATTGACAAGGCATAGAGGATGCACTAATATACTACTTGAAAAACTTAATAATTGTTAGAGGTGCTATTTACTAGCTTAATAGGGAAACAGATGCAATTGCTGTACGGTCCCGCCGCTGTGATGAGGAGAAACGATGATAAACCACTTTCTTAAAAAAGAAGGGAAGGGCATCGTTTTGATGATTCTAAGTCAGAAGACCTGCCTTTTAATAAAACACTATGAACTCTACGAGCGATGGAGGGTGTGCGAAACATAACTGAAAAACAGTTATGTATTTTAGCGTGCATGAAATCTCCCACTTGTAGTGGGAGATTTTTTTATAACTAAAAAAGGAGTTTGCCTATGGATACATATGTTGTAAAAGGTCAACAAGTATTGAGATATGGATATACCACAGGAAGCTGTGCAGCAGCTAGCGCTAAGGCTGCTACTAGAATGCTTTTGATGAATGAAGAAGTGAGTGAGGTTAAGCTTATAACCCCTAAGGGGATTACACTTTCGTTAGAAGTGTGTGATATAGAGAGAAGTCAGGATGCAGTCAGCTGTGCTGTTGTAAAAGATGCCGGAGATGATCCAGATGTAACGCATGGTATGAAGATTTATGCAAGTGTCAGAAGATGTAAGGGAGCTGGGGTCCATATTGATGGAGGGATTGGTATTGGCAGAGTCACTATGAGAGGGTTAGCGTGTCCTGTAGGGAGTGCTGCTATTAATCCTGTGCCTTACAAAATGATTGGAGAAGAAGTAAAAAAAGTATGTGATGAGGTAAGTTATAGTGGCGGGATAGAAGTTATTATTTATGCACCAGAAGGGGAAGAAGTAGCTAAGAAGACTTTTAATCCTAGATTGGGTATAGTAGGGGGGATTTCTATACTAGGAACAAGTGGGATTGTAGAACCTATGAGTGAAGCAGCTCTTATTGATACCATAAAAGCTGAATTAGATGTGCAGTATGCAGCTGGTAAAAAGTGCATTTTAATTTGTCCTGGTAATTATGGAGCGGACTTTGCAAGGGATAAGTTCGGGCTAGATTTAAATAAGGCTGTTAAATACAGTAATTATTTAGGTGAAGCTTTAGACTACATCGCTTATTTAGGCTTTGAAAAAGTTTTAGTTGTCGGGCATAGTGGTAAGTTAGTTAAGGTAGCAGCAGGAGTTATGAATACCCATTCTAGATATGCAGATGGTAGATTGGAAGTACTGGCTGCTCACGGAGCTTTATGTGGATGTAAAGCGAATATTATTAAGCGAATTATGGAAAGTGTAACAACAGAAGAAGCATTGAGACACTTGAAAGAAGCAGGTAGCTTTGAAAGTACCATGCAAAGTGTCATGAATAAAATAAAAATGCATATAGATTTTAGGGTACAGCATAAAGTAAATGTACAAATTATTATGTTTTCAAATGAAATGGGCGTTATTAGTAAGACTGATAAGGCATTAGAAATATTAAAAGACTATCAGATGGAGGAGTAGAAATGAAGGGAAAATTATACGGTGTAGGAGTAGGTCCAGGAGATCCAAAACTAATAACTTATAAAGCAGTAGAGACAATACAGAAATGTCAAGTTGTTGCAGTACCTAAATCAGGCAATTCAGAGCAGGTCGCATTAAATATAGCAAAAGAATTTATTAAGAATCAAACACTGATTGATTGCTATATGCCTATGATTCGTGATAAACAAGCCCTAAGAAAACAGCATGAAGAAGTAGTAAGTGAGTTTAAAGGATATTTAGATAAAGGGCAGGATATTGCTTTCTTAACATTAGGTGATCCTACTATTTATTCTACATATATGTATATTCATCGTCTTATAAAAGAGATGGGGTATGAAACAGAAATTATTCCTGGCATCTCTTCTATATGCAGTGTAGCTGCTGCTTTAAATGACTCTTTGTGTGAGGGAAGTGACTGTTTACATATTATCCCTGCTTCTTATAAGGGGAAGGAAGACTATTTGGATTTAGAAGGGACTAAGGTGCTTATGAAAACAGGTAAATCTATGGAGAAGGTTAAACAGCATCTGAAAGAAAAAGGCTTATATGAAAGAGCACGGGCAGTAGAATGTGCAAGTATGCCTAATGAAAAAATCCATGAGAGTTTAGATACAGTGGAAGAAAGTAGTTATTTTTCTGTCATTGTAGTAAAGGAGAGATAGAATGATTCATTTTGTAGGTGCAGGTCCAGGAGATATAGAGTTAATTACAGTTAAGGGGCAGAGATTACTTAGTGAAGCCGATTTAGTGATTTATGCAGGTTCTTTAGTTAATCCAGAATTACTCAAAGTATGTAAAGAGGAAGCTGTTATTTTAGATAGCGCTTCTATGACGTTAGAAGAAGTGATAGAAGAAATGGTTAGAGGATGGAAAAAGGGGCAGAAGATAGTTCGTCTTCATACAGGAGACCCGAGTATTTATGGTGCAATCAGAGAGCAAATGGATCTTTTAGATACCTATGGAGCAGATTATGAAGTCGTACCTGGTGTAAGTTCTTTTTGCGGAGCGGCATCAGCACTTAAGGCGGAGTATACTTTGCCTAATGTTAGTCAGACTGTTATTTTGACACGGGCTGGAGGGCGTACGCCTGTGCCAGAGAAGGAGGAATTGTCTCTACTGGCATCTCATGGTGCTACTATGGTCATTTTCCTAAGTATAAGTCTAGCTGACAAGGTCAAAGAAGAGTTACTTAAAGGAGGCTATGCCTTAGATACACCAGTAGCTATTGTCTACAAAGCCACTTGGCCAGAGGAGAAGGTGTATAGAGGTATACTTGAAAAGTTGCCTCAGATGATAGAGGAGCACCATTTAACGAAGACAGCACTTATTGTAGTAGGGGAGTTTTTAGGAGATAGATATGAACGCTCCAAACTTTATGACCCTACTTTTACCCATTTATTTAGAGAGGCTTCAAAATGAGATATGCCATTATTTCTTTTACAGTACATGGAGCAAAGCTCAACAGAAAGTTAGGAGAACTTTTAGAAGATGCCAAGGGTTATCATCTTTCTAAATACAAAGAAGAGGGGCTAAAGGGGGTAGAGGGTTCTCTAAAAGAATGGACTAAAATGAACTTTAAGGACTATGAAGTGCTTATTTACATAGGAGCAACAGGGATTGCTGTACGTGCTATTGCCCCTTTTCTAGTAAGTAAAGATAAGGATCCCGCAGTTTTATGTATAGATGAACTTGGACAAAATGTTATACCTTTAGTATCAGGTCATATAGGAGGAGCTAATGGTTGTGCCAAGTATATTGCAAGTTTAATAGGTGGAAGAGCCATTATTTCTACAGCTACAGATTTAGAGGGGCGTTTTGCTGTTGATGAATGGGCAGTAGAAAGAGGACTTATTTTAACAGATTTAAAAAAAGCTAAATCTATAGCAAGTGATATTTTGAAGGATAAGACTATTGGTTTTGTAAGTGATTTCCCTGTAGAAGGGAAACTTCCTAAACAAGTTTTAGAGAGTAGCTATGGAGAAATAGGTATTTATATTGGATATGATAAGGGTAAAAAACCTTTTAAGGAAACATTGTGGCTCATTCCTAAAGGGTTAACGTTAGGAATAGGATGTAGAAAAGGAACATCTTTTGAGCAGATAGAAAGGCTTATAAGAGGGCAGCTAGAAAAATTAGATATACCGATAGAAGCTATAGGAAAAGTTGTATCTATAGACCTAAAGCAGGAAGAACAAGGTTTATTAGAATGGGCTACTCATTATCATAAGTCTATAAGTTTTTATAGTGCCCATGAATTAAATCAAATAGAAGGTGATTTTACTCCTTCATCTTTTGTGAAACAAATTACAGGTGTAGAGAATGTATGTGAACGCTCAGCTGTTAAAGGGAGTGATGGAGGTAAATTACTTTTAAAAAAAGTTGCTTTAGATGGGGTAACAATGGCACTTGCTATGCCTTATTATACAGTGACATTCGAGAGAGAGGGATTAAGATGAAATTATATGTAGTAGGGCTTGGGCCTGGTGGTGTTTATGAAATGACAAACCGAGCTGTAGCAGCTCTTGAGGCAAGTGATGTAATTGTAGGGTATACAGTATATGTCGATTTAATTAGAGAGCAGTTTAGTTACAAAACGTTACTTGCAACAGGTATGAAGAAGGAAGTAGAACGCTGCAAAATAGCTGTGGAGGAATGCTTGAAAGGTAAGACTGTAGCGATGGTATGCAGTGGTGATGCTGGTGTATATGGTATGGCAGGCATTGTTCATGAAGTAGCTAGAATGTATCCGGAAGTGGATATAGAAGTTGTACCGGGTGTTACAGCAGCCTGTAGTGCAGCAGCAGTTTTAGGAGCACCTCTTATTCATGATTTTGTACTCATTAGCTTAAGTGATTTACTTACACCATGGGAGAAGATTGAAAAGCGTCTCCTGCTTGCGGCAGAGGCAGATTTTGTGATTTGTCTTTATAATCCATCAAGTAAGAAGCGACATGACTATTTAGAAAAAGCTTGTGATCTAATAATGAAATATAAAGCAAAAGATACAGTATGTGGCTATGTACAACATATTGGAAGAGAAGGGCAGATGAGTCATACTTGTACTTTAGAAGAACTTAAAAGTGCAAAAGTAGATATGTTTACTACAATCATTATAGGCAATAGTGAAACAAGACTTATTCATGAAAAAATGGTTACACCTAGAGGGTATGAGAAGCGTTATGAAGTATAAGAAAATTTTTATTTTAGGTGGAACGACAGAAGGCAGAATGCTTGCAGAGTATTTAATAAGAAAAGATGTAGAAGTATGGCTTAGCGTAGCTACAGACTATGGAAAAGAACAGATGCATCATACAGAAGGTATTTATCTTATAGAAGAGCGATTAGATGAAAGGGCTATGTTGCAATTGCTTAAAGAGAAACAGTTTGACTGTGTGTTAGATGCTACACATCCCTATGCACAGCTTGTGACACAAAATATCAAGTCTGCTTGTGAAAAAGTAGGTGTGCTTTATAAAAGAATTATCCGAGAGAGCTATGACAAGGAAGAGGGGATTTATTATTTTGATAATGTAGCAGAAATAGTCCATTTCCTAAGTCAGGTGGAAGGCGATGTACTGCTCACTACAGGTAGTAAGGATTTAGCATCTTTTACACTACTTAACCACTATGAGCAGAGGCTATATGTACGTATGCTACCTATGCCAAAAGGTATTGAGATTGCTATAAGTTTAGGATATCAGATGAGTCATTTAATTTGTATGCAAGGTCCTTTTTCTTATGAAATGAATAAGGCTTTATTAAGGTATGTTAAAGCTAAATACCTAGTGACAAAGGATTCCGGAGATATAGGTGGTATGCAAGATAAAGTAAGAGCGGCTAAGGCGTTAGGGGTAGAAGTCATTTGTTTAACAAGGCCTGTTAAAGAAGAGGGTCTTAGGTTAGAGCAAATCTATCAGTGGATGGAGGAGTGAGATGGAAAATATAATTTATATCATTGGAGTAGGACCAGGAAATCCTAGGCTTCTGACAGAAGAAGCAAGGACTTGTATTACAGAAAGTGAAGTAATCCTTGGACCTAAAAGGCTTATAGAAGGCACAAGATCTATTGCATCAGAAAAAAGCATACAGATTGCTTGTAAGCTAGGGGAAATGGAAGGTCTGATTGCATCCTATAAAGATAAGAAAAAGGTGAGTGTATTAGCGTCTGGCGATACAGGATTTTATAGCATAGCAAGTTGGCTTAAAAATAAATTTGAAGTGCAATTTAAGATAAACTATATTACAGGGATAAGTTCTTTACAATATTTCTGCAATCGGTTACAAAGACCTTATAATGCTATACATACAGTGAGTGTGCATGGAAGAGAGAATAGGGTATTAGGAGAAATACTCACACATCCTGAAGTGTTTGTGCTTACAGGTGGCACATATAAAGTGCAGCACGTCTGCCAAATGCTTACACAGCAGGGAATGGGGAATGTTAAAGTTTATGTAGGAGAATATCTGTCTTATCCAGAAGAGCGTATTATACAAGGACTGGCAGCAGAATTTATAGAGGAAGAATTTGATGATTTATCTGTTATGCTTATTGAAAGAACAACTGTAGAAGAAAAGAAAGTTGTAAGTTATGGACTACCTGATGAAAGTTTCATAAGAGGTAAGATACCTATGACGAAGGAAGAAGTACGTAGTGTATGTTTATCGAAGTTAGGGCTTATAGAACAGGATATTGTTTATGATATAGGAGCAGGCACCGGTTCAGTAGCTATTGAAATGGCTAGGCTATGCCCAAAAGGTTATGTCTATGCGCTGGAGAAAAAAACAGAAGCAGTAGAACTCATTAAGCTTAATCAGAAGAAGTTTGAAGTCTATAATATGGATGTTATAGAAATGACTTGCCCAGAAGGTATGGAATTATTACCATCACCTGATAAAGTGTTTATAGGAGGAAGTAGCGGCAACTTAAAGGAGATTTTAGAAGTACTCCTTACAAAAAATGAGAATTTAACAATAGTTTTGACAGCTATTACCCTTGAGACTGTAAGTGAGGCATTAAATTGTGGGAAACTTTATGATTTGAGTTTGGACGTAATACAGATGAGTGTGGCTGTAAGCAAAGAAGTAAGCAATTACCATATGATGATGGGCCAAAACCCAATATTTATTATAACAATGAAAGGGAAAAAACAATGAAAACAATACCGAGGCTTATGATTGCAGCCATAGGAAGTGGATCTGGTAAGACAACTTTAACTTGTGCCCTGCTTAGAAATTTTTATATGAGAGGGCGCAAGGTGGTTGCTTTTAAATGTGGGCCAGACTATATAGATCCTATGTTCCATAAAGAAGTACTTCATACACCTTCATATAATTTAGATGTCTTTATGATGGGAAAAGAAAATTGTACTTATTTACTAGAAAAGCATACGAGAGAAGCAGATATAGCTTTAATAGAGGGTGTAATGGGCTTTTATGATGGATTAAGTGATAGTACTCAGGCAAGTTCTTATGAGCTGGCTTATGAAACTAAGACGCCGGTTGTACTGGTAGTTTCCTGTAAGGGAATGGGGCTATCTATTGTACCATTACTTAAAGGCTTTATAGAATTTAGAAAAAACACTATACAAGGAGTTATTTTAAATGATATATCTTCTATGAGTTATGTATACTACAAAAATATGATAGAGAAGCATACATCTCTTAAGGTATATGGTTTTATGCCACATATGGAAGCTTGTAGCTTAGAGAGTAGACACTTAGGGCTGATTACAGCAAAAGAAGTAGAAGATTTAGCAAATAAAATAGAGATTTTAGGAAAAGAGACTAGGGAAACTATTGATTTTGATGGGCTTATCAATTTAGCAAATTCAAGTGCACAGTTACAGGTTGAAAAGCCTAGGTGCTTGAGGGAAATGAAAGTGCAGGAGGAGAAAGTTAAAATAGGTATTGCTAAAGATAAAGCATTTTCTTTTTATTATGAAGATAACCTAGAGCTTTTAGAATCATTAGGTGCTGAGCTTGTTCCTTTTTCACCCATGGAAGATAAAATATTGCCAGAAGGTATACAAGGTCTTATTTTAGGAGGTGGATATCCGGAAATCTATAGTGCCGAGCTGGCTGCTAATCATGAAATGAAAAGTGCTATTTATAAAGCACTTCAAAAAGGTATGCCATGTATGGCAGAATGTGGTGGATTCATGTATCTGCAAGAGAAAATTAAATTATTAGATGGTACATCTTATGAAATGGTAGGTTATTTAAAGGGTGAGGCTTTTATGACAAAACGCCTTATTAGATTTGGTTATATGGAGCTTGAGTGTGAGAGGGATAATATACTAACGGATAAGGGAGAAAAGCTTAGAGTGCATGAATTCCATTATTCAGATTCTACATATAATGGAGAAAGCTTTATAAGTCGTAAACCTTATAAACAGCAAAACTGGCCAGCTATTATAGCGGATGAACATATTTTTGCAGGCTATCCTCATATTCATTTTTATAACAATCCAGAACTTGCAAAACGTTTTATAGAAAAATGTAGCCAGTATGCTATAATACCAGATAAAATGCATGTTTTACCTAATGAGATTGAAAAAGAAAGTTTTAGAATGATAGAAGAAATTTTAGGTGAAACTGTTCTAGATCCTATTGAAGCACCCATTATTAAACGTGCTATCCATACAAGTGCAGACTTTGATTATGCAAAAAATATGAAGTTTTCACAAGATGCAGTAACGTTAGCTTTAGCGGCTATTAAAAATGGAGCATGCATTGTGACAGATACGCAAATGGCTAAAGCAGGTATTAATAAAACCACACTTAAAAAGTTTGGTATGGAAGTTTTCTGTTTTGTGGCAGATGAAGATGTAGCTGCAGAAGCTAAAGAAAAAGGGATAACACGTTCTGCTATAGCAGTAAAAAAAGCAATAAGTCTTAATAAACCTATTATTTTTGCTATAGGGAATGCACCTACAGCGCTTATTGCCATTGCAGATTATATTGAGCAGGGTATATTGAAACCAGAACTGGTTATTGGAGTACCTGTAGGTTTCGTCAATGTCGTAGAATCTAAAGAGTTAATTATGCAAAAAAATGTACCGTATATTGTAGCGAGAGGAAGAAAAGGAGGCAGTAATGTAGCAGCAGCTATATGTAATGCACTTCTTTATATGGCAGATAATAGAAAATTATAACAAAAAACCCTTTAACCAGTATAAGGTAAAGGGTTTTTTGGCGATTTATGATTATATTATAAAAATTATGTTTAAAATATTGACAAGACAGCTTAAAAAGGGTATTATTAAAAGGTTAAATAATATAATCTACAGTATACTACAGAATAGTGTTTTAGTCAATATAAATTTTCATAAAATATCAGCAAAAGGAGCGTACAGAATATTGAAAGAACAAGTACAAGATCCCAAATTACTGTTTAAGGCTAAATTAGAACAACTTATCACCTTAGCTAAAGAAAGAAAAGGTGTTTTAGAGCAGAGCGATGTTATTGATGCATTTGTGAATATAGATGTAGATCCTGCTAAAATCGAGCAGGTATATGAATATTTAGAAGCTCAAGGTATCGATATTATCGGTAACATGAAAGAAATGGAAATCGAAGAAGAAATCGATATCTCACTCCCAGATGATATGAGTATAGATGATCCTGTACGTATGTATTTAAAAGAAATTGGTAAGGTACCACTTCTTTCAGGAGCAGAAGAGATTGCATTAGCAGAACGTATTGAACAAGGTGATGAAGAAGCAAAAAAACGTCTTGCAGAAGCTAACCTTAGACTTGTAGTAAGCATTGCAAGAAAATATATTGGCCGTGGTATGGCCCTTCTTGACTTAATTCAAGAAGGTAACCTTGGTCTGATTAAAGCTGTAGAAAAATTCGATTACCGTAAAGGTTTTAAATTCAGTACTTATGCAACTTGGTGGATTAGACAAGCTATCACAAGATCTATTGCAGACCAAGCGCGTACTATTCGTATTCCAGTACACATGGTAGAAACTATGAATCGCTTAATGCGTGCTTCTAAACAACTGCTTCAAGAGTTAGGTCGTGACCCACAACCAGAAGAAATTGCAGAATTTATGGACATGCCAGTAGAAAAGGTACGTGAAGTTATGAAAATTTCAAGAGAGCCAGTATCTCTTGATACGCCAATTGGTGAAGAAGAAGATAGTCATTTAGGAGACTTCATTCCAGATGAGGATACGCCAGTACCTATCGAGGCTGCTTCCTTTGCACTTCTTAAAGAGCAGTTAAGTGAAGTACTTGAGACACTTACAGAAAGAGAACAAAAAGTACTTATGCTTAGATTTGGTCTTGAAGATGGACGTGCACGTACCCTTGAAGAAGTAGGTAAAGACTTCAACGTTACAAGAGAGCGTATTAGACAGATTGAAGCGAAAGCTTTAAGAAAACTTCGCCATCCAAGTAGAAGTAACAAACTTAAAGATTATTTACAATAATAAAAAGCCTAGTTATTTAGCTTGCTGAATAACTAGGCTTTTTTTATCCATACTATTCCTATAAGCAAGGGAGGGAAGGTATGGAAGGAATGAGCCAGATTTTTTATAAGGTTTTAAGTCATTATAAGGATGAAGATTATTTGTATTTTTATTTTAAATATCATCTAGCACCTGTGGTAGAACATTTAAAACCGGCTGCAACATTAACTATAACAAGAGATATACGGGAGGGATGGGATCAGTATGGAGCAGGTGTTGTGAAAAAATTAGGGTTAGAATGGCAAGTGTTAAGAAATAAGGAAAAGAGTATCATTCTTTTTTTATATCGAAAGGAAGCTTTAGAAGATGTAATAAAAGATAAGGCTATAGAAGAGTATTTAAGAAAGATTGGATATCCTGTAGAAGATTTAGAAGGTGTGATACAATTTTTGATTAAAAGATATACTTTATTTTCTTACCCTCATGAGATTGGCCTATTACTAGGGATTCCATTAGAAGATGTGAAAGCCTTTACTGACGATCCTTATAGACCATGTCTTTTAAAAGGTTATTGGAAGGTTTATAGTAACCAAGAAAGAGCGAAAGCTCTTTTTAAAGCATACGACCAAGTGCGGCTCAATACTCTAAAAGCACCTATTTAATGTTGAATAGGTGCTTTGCTTACAGAAAGTTTATAGAATAATAAGCTTAACAGTTTATAAACAATATAGCCAATGACTAAAGTTGCTACAAAAAGTTCAATATAAAAAAGCTGATTGACAAAGGTTGCCCATATAGAATTGATAGAATCAAGGTAATGTGCAAACCTTTGAATTGCAACACTTCCAACAGCTAAAGGGAAAGTAAGTGGAGCCAGACCTGGGTGGAATGGAATTTTAAGAAGCTGTGGAAGAAGTGTATAAACATAAGCTGTAGATAAAAGTGCAAGTGGCACTAAAACACTAAGTAGAATAGGGTTAGGATTACTAAAAGTTGCTAAATAACCAGCTAGACATACACTAGCAGGAGCTGCAATAATAGCTAGTGTAACGCGTTTATCATCTTCTACCTTACCATGTGTTGCAATGCGATATAAAAAGGCAAGAAGCATGATAATATAGAGGCCAAAAGCTATATAGAAAATAGAGCGAGATACGTAAGTGGTTTCAACAGCAGGGCTACTTACTGCTGCAACACCAATGCCTACTGTAGGGATAAACCAACTTGGTACAACGTGTTTCCAGTGGAAATTTTGTGTTTGAGCTAGAATGAATAATCCTGCAAGTATAATAAAAAGGACAATAGCAAAAAGCCATACCGCTTGTCCGAAGGGTTTCCCAAAGGTGCGTGCAATAAATCCTGAAAAAACCATAAGAGTCATGGCAATAGTAGGATAGAAGCTTCCAATAAGGCAATGCTGCATTTCATCAAAGCTTTTTTTAGGATGAAGGCAGATTTTAATAAGCATAAGCGTAACAGCTGTAGCTGCAAAAAAATTAGCGAAAGCACGAATCCATAAAGCGCCAAAGTCTCCCCAAAGGTTACCTAAGGTAATGAATCCTAAAGAGATACCAGTAATCGCTACAGGAATATTACCGAAATCATGTTTTGTTAAGTTAATAGATCGATGATGTATAGGGTGCATAATTTCCTCCTAGTGCGTTTATTATGTATATAAATCAAGTATAATAAAAGTGTAATGATAAGTAAAATAAATGTATTTAATGAATATAATAGAAAAAATTAATAATTGAATTAGGGTGAAAATATGTTGGAAGAACTTAAAACTTTTATAGCAGTAGTAGAATGCAAGAATTTTACTAAAGCGAGTGAAAAAATTAATTTATCTCAACCTAGTGTAAGTATTCACATTAAAAACTTAGAAAAGTTCTTTGGAGTAGAGCTCATTATAAGGTCGGTAAAACAAAAGAATATTATTATTACAGAAAGTGGACAGCTTCTTTATAGGAGAGCAAAAGAAATGATTAATCTTTTAGAAATGACAAAGGAGGAGGTCGTGAATCTTTCTAGTAGTGTGAAAGGACATTTAAAAATAGGAGCAACTTATACAATAGGAGAATATATTTTGCCAAACTTTCTGCAGATGTTTTGTGAGCAGTATCCTGAAGTGGAGATAGAAGTAGTCATTGGTAATACAGAAGAAATTAGTCGTAAGGTACAAGGCTTACAAATTGATATAGGGCTTATAGAGGGGATGGGTCATATGGAGGAGTTTAGACAGACTTATTTTTTAAAGGATGAACTTGTTTTAATTCTCCCAAAAACACATGAACTTACTCAAAAGGATCTATCTAATGATGCACTTCAAGAGCAGAAGTGGGTAACAAGAGAAATAGGTTCAGGACTTAGAGAATACTTAGATGTATTTTTAACACATCATCAAATTGTGCCTAGGAGTAAGCTGGTTTTTGGGAGTAATTATGCTATTAAAGAAGCAGTCAAAAATGGATTAGGAATTGCTATGGTTTCATGGTATGTGGCAAAAGATGCTGTATTACGTGATGAAGTAAAAATGCTCACGTTAGAGGAAACCTATTATAGAAATTTTTCCTATATTCTTCCTAAAGATTTAGTGACTATGAAAGTTATAGAAGTTTTTGCTCAGACTTTAGAGAGCTTTTATCAAAGTTCTTCAGGAGACTGTTTACCATTATAAATATTTTCAGCACGATCCCAGTTAATGATGTTGAAGAAAGCATCAATATATTCTGGGCGTCTATTTTGATATTTAAGATAATAAGCGTGTTCCCAAAGGTCAATAGTCATAATAGGGGTGAGCCCTAAAGTAATAGGTGTAACTTGGTTTGGTGTATTGAAAATCTCGAGTTTATTATCTGCATTTTTAACAAGCCAAGTCCAGCTTGAGCCAAAGTTTTTAATAGCAGCATCTTTAAAGGCTGTTTTAAAAGCTTCAAAGCTTCCAAAGGTTGTATCTATGGCTGATTTTAAATTGCCTACAGGTTCTTTTGAAGCATTAGGAGCCATGTTATACCATAAGAAATTATGATTATAGACACCACCACCTTGATTGGTTAAATTTGTTTTAAGAGGTTCTGTTAGTGAATCAAGATGAGTAAGGAGTTCGGTAAGAGATTTTTCTCCTAACTGAGGATTGTTAGTAATAATCTCATTAAGCTTATCTACATAAGCCTGATGATGTTTGTCATGATGAAAATGAAGAGTTGCTTCATCGATATAAGGTTCTAATGCAGTATAAGCATAAGGTAGAGGAGGAACAGAAAATAATGTAGACATCAAATCATCCTTTCAAAAATAAGATTGTACTCTTAATATATGTCAGAATACATAAGACCATACATTAATGCTTTACGAAGGCATAGGATATAGGCTACAATAGAGGGAAAGCCATTAGAACAATAGACAGCTAAGGAGAGTGACAACATGGCCTTAAATATTATACAAGACACGACTCTAACTTTTGAACAGAAAGTTGTTGCACTTGCGAGGCATGCAGAAAATAGCCTAAATGTTTTAAATATCAGTAAAGAAGTGCAAGATTTAAGAGATAAGGGTATTATATGTGATCTTTTTGAAGGAAATGCCCCTTATAGACCACGTTATATTTTACCAGATTACGAGAAATTCATGAAAGAAGGCTGTAAGTTCTTAGAACTTGCCCCACCTACTAATATTTGGGAAGCTACACATGCTCTTTTAATTTTTTATAAACATGTACCTTCTATTACAACGATGCCAGTTTACATCGGTAATTTAGATACATTACTTGAGCCATTTGTAAAAGATGAAGATGAGGCGAGACTTGCTATTAAGCTATTCTTAACACACATTGACCGAACGATTACAGATTCATTTTGTCATGCTAATATTGGACCATATGCTACAAAAGCAGGACAAATTATATTAGAAGTAGAACGTGAACTTGAAAATGCTACACCAAATATTACTTTAAAATACAGTGAAGTAACACCAAAAGCTTTTGCTATTGAGGGGATTAAAACAGCTTTAAAAACAGCTAAACCAAGTTTTGCAAATGATAAGATGTTTACACAGGACTTAGGGAACTATGGTATTGCAAGTTGTTATAATGGACTTCCAGTAGGTGGAGGTGCCCATACACTTGTCCGTATGAATTTAGTTAAATTAGCCCATACAGCTAAGAGTGTAGAGGATTTCTTTGAAGTAAAACTACCTCAGGCTATGGCTGCTATGGCCGAATATATTGAGGAACGTATTCGTTTCTTAGTAGAAGAAAGCACTTTCTTTGAAACGCATTTCCTTGTAAAAGAACAATTTATTAGAAAGGATAACTTTACTTCTATGTTTGGGTTAGTAGGCTTGGCAGAATGTGTTAACCATTTATTAGGTGCGACAGCTAAGGAAGAACGTTTTGGTCATTCTAAAGAAGCTGATGCACTAGGCCTTCGTATTATTGAAACTATGCATGGCTTTATTGAGACTCATCCAAGTCCAAATTGCAAGGCTACAAATGAAAAACTTTTATTACATGCACAAGTTGGTATTGGCGATGATATTAATACAAGTCCAGGGTGTCGTATTCCAATTGGAGAGGAACCTGAGCTTTGGAAACATCTTGTACAGTCAGCTGCTTTCCATAAATATTTCCCATCAGGAATTGGTGATATCTTCCCATTTGAAGTAACAGCTATGCAAAATCCTGAGGCTATTTTAAATATTATTGAAGGTGCTTTTGAAGAAGGTATGCGCTATATTTCAATTTATAGTTCAGAATGTGATGTAATTCGTATTACAGGATACCTAGTTAAGAAAAGTGAAATAGAAAAGCTAGATCGTGGTGAAGCAACCCTTCAAGATACGGTTGTACTGGGTCAGGGTCAAGTAAGAAATGGAAAAGTTTTAGAAAGAATGATCCGTGTATGATAGAAGGCGTTATTAATAAAATTATTCCTTTTAGTTCAGTAGATGGCCCAGGAAATCGAACAGCAATCTTTTTGCAGGGATGTAATTTTAATTGTATTTATTGTCATAATCCTGAAACTATTCAGCTTTGCACAGGTTGTGGTAGGTGCGTAGGGAGCTGTCCAAAAGATGCCTTATATCAAGCAGAAGCTACTATAGTGTGGGAAAAAGATAGATGTTGTGAATGTGACACATGTACCGCTTTATGTCAAAAGAGTAGTAGTCCTCGTACAATGAAGATGGATACAGATAGGTTGTTTGAAGAGATGAAACTCTATAAACGCTTTATTGATGGTATTACTGTATCTGGTGGAGAATGTACATTACAGCAAGAGTTTCTAGTAGAGTTGTTTAGGCGTGCTAAGACAGAAGGTTTAACTTGTATGATTGATACTAATGGTTCTAATGATTTTAAGAAGATGCCAGAACTTGTAGCATTATGTGATGGCTTTATGCTAGATGTAAAAGTGTATGATGCTAAAGCTCATGAAAAATATATAGGTGCGCCTAATGAGGCTGTATTAGCAAACTTGCACTATCTTGCTTCTATAGGAAAACTCTATGAAGTAAGGACAGTAGTCGTACCAGAGTTATTCGACAATGAAGAGACAGTACGCTATACAGCAAGTATTCTTACAGGATATGATGCTTCGATTAGATATAAGCTTATTCAGTATAGAAGTATGGGAGTAAGAGAAGAAGGAAAAAAATTACGATCACCTTCTAGAACAGAAATGAATCAGCTTGAACAAATTGCTAAGAAGTTAGGATGTAAGCAAGTCATTGTTGTATAAAAACATTTAAAGGAGAAATTGAGTGAAGAAAATTAATTGGAAAAAGATATTAAATTATTTTGTTATGATGTCGCTTATTTTTTCGATTGTGTTCATTATTATGACCATGATAGCGGCACCAAGTATGGCAGATCCAAATGAACCTTTTGTACGTGTGAAAAGTGATTATGTTTTAATGTTATTACAATGTATAGTTGGAGTATTTGCGATGCTTCTTCCAGGACTATTAAAGAAAAAGATTAATTTAGAAATCCCTTCTAATATGATGATTTTATATACAGTATTTTTATATTGTGCGATTTATTTGGGAGAAGTGCGTAGTTTCTATTATACAGTACCACATTGGGATACTATTTTACATACTTTCAGTGGAGCCATGCTAGGAGCATTAGGATTTTCCTTTGTAAGCTTCCTCAATAAGGCAGAAAGAGTACCTATGCATTTAAGTCCTATGTTTGTTGTTGTGTTTGCTTTCTGTTTTGCAATTACTTTAGGTGTAGCATGGGAGGTATATGAATTTATGGCAGATGGTCTACTTGGTACGAATATGCAAAAGTTTGGACTAGAAGATGGAACAGGCTTTGTAGGAAGAGCAGCATTAATAGATACAATGAAAGACTTAATTGTAGATGCTGTAGGTGCCTTTGTGATGTCTGTTATTGGATATATTTCTCTTAAGTACAAAAAAGGTTGGGTAGAAAATCTACTCCTTGAAATTAGAAAATAAAAAGAACTCAGCGCAGGCTGAGTTCTTTTTTATAGAATGCTGATAATATAGATAAGCGGTACAAATAGAAGAAGACCCGATACATTATAAAAAGTAAATTGTTTAAGGTAAGTACCTTTTTCATTTTCATAGGTGCCTATGTAAAGTTTATAAGAGATGACACTTGCTAAGGAAGCAAGAAGTGTACCTAGGCCTCCTATATTAACCCCTAGAAGTAAAGGCTCATAATAAGATGTAAAACCAGATAAAAGCATAGTAGCGGGAACATTACTTATAAATTGGCTACTAATGAGGGCGGTGAAGTAAGTGCTACTTTCGCTACTTAGTATACTTTGCATAGATGCACGTATGGTAGGAAAAGTAGATACATTCCCCACAAAAATAAAAAAGCCTATAAAAGTTATAAGTAGGCTATAATCTACTTGTTTAAACAGTTTTCTATTAAGAAGAAGTACAAAAGCTATCACTATAAGGAAAGCCAGTGTACTGTCTAATACATGAAAAACAGAAAGTAAAATAATAAAAAAGAGTATACTAAAACCTATAATATGACTTACTTTACCAACGGTAGGTAGCTCAAGCTCTAAAGACAAAGTTTTCTTAGACTCTGTAAGTGTAAGTCCTATTAAAAAAATAATAGCTAAAAGCACTACTGGGAGCATAATAGCAAAGAAAGTGCCTATAGATAAATTGTAATAGGAATATAAAAATAAATTTTGAGGATTGCCCATAGGTGTTAGGCAGCTACCTAAATTAGCTGCAAGCGTTTGAAAAATAACAGTTTTAAGTACAGGAAGCTGTACTTTCTTTGAAATAATTAAGGTTAAAGGAACAAAGGTAATAAGGGCCACATCGTTGGTAACGAACATAGCACTTATAAAAGTTATGAAGGTAAGTACAAAAGCCACCTTTTGATAAGAACTGCATTGTTTAAGTAAATAAATGGCTAAGTAATCTAATACCTTAAGTTCTTTAAATGCTGCTACAACGATCATAAGGTTAAAAAGGAGTAAGAGTACCTTAAAGTCAATATAAGACCATTTAGGTATACTGAAACAGGAACTGACAAGAGCCAGTAAAAGAGAAAGTGTAAGGACACTATCTTTCTTTAAGTGATGGAATAGTTTATAAAGCATGATTAAATCTCCCTTGTGTGACTAACATTTTATAACTTAAACTATTGTATAACGAAATAAGAGGTTTATCAATTTAAGAAATAGATAGAACTAGACAACTTATTTAAAGATACGATACAATAAATACAGTCATATTGTGAGTTTAGAAAAGGAGAATAATATGCAGTGGGTTAAACAGTACAAGTTGACATTAGTAGTCATCCTACTTATTTTAGTTGCAATTTTAATGCCAGGGGATAGTGTACCGAGTGTAGGGATACCAGGGATGGATAAATTAGTGCATTTTGGTATGTTCTTTACATTATCGGGGACTTTCTGTCTGGAGTATGTATGGCAGTATAAATGTATGCCTCGTATGCTCTATACTTTTTTGGGTTTATTTATTTTTGCTTTTATGACAGAAGTGGTGCAGCTTTTTGCTGTAAGCCGTTCCTTTGATTTAAAAGATTTAGTAGCAGATACCATAGGATTTGTAGTTGCTGCCTTATTATGGAAGGCTTATATGACTTTAATACATAAGAAAAAAGCCTAGGAATCCTAGGCTTTTTTGTTTAGTTATTCATAAACATTTCAAGGTCATCTTCTACACTTGTAATGCCACCTATATTAAAGTGTGTAATGAGGACATTTAATACATTTGGAGATAGGAATGCAGGAAGCGTTGGTCCAAGATGAATATTTTTAATACCAAGGTGAAGAAGAGAAAGTAGAACGATAACTGCTTTTTGTTCATACCAGGCAATATTGAAAGCAATTGGAAGCTCGTTAATATCACTAAGGGCAAATACTTCTTTAAGTTTAAGTGCAATAAGAGCTAAAGAATAAGAATCATTGCACTGACCAGCATCTAATACACGAGGGATGCCGTTAATATCTCCAAGGTTGAGTTTGTTGTATTTATATTTTGCACAGCCAGCTGTCAAAATAACTGTATCTTTTGGAAGGGCTTTAGCGAAATCTGTGTAGTAGTTTCTAGAAGCTTGACGTCCATCACAACCAGCCATCACAAAGAACTTCTTAATAGCACCAGATTTTACAGCATCGACAACTTGGTCAGCAAGTGCAAGTACTTGATTGTGAGCAAATCCTCCTAGAATGCTACCTTGTTCAAGTTCAGTAGGAGCTGTGCATGTTTGAGCAAGTTCAATAAGAGGAGAGAAGTCTTTGTGACCGTTTGCATCTTGTGTAATATGTGTGCAGCCTACAAAGCCAGCAGCTCCTGTTGTGAAAAGGCGATCTTTATAAGAAGCTTTTGGAGGTACAATACAGTTTGTTGTCATAAGAATTGGACCATTGAAGCTTTCGAATTCTTCTTTTTGTTTATGCCATGCATTACCATAGTTTCCTACAAAGTGGTCATATTTTTTGAAAGCAGGATAGTAGTGTGCTGGAAGCATTTCAGAATGTGTATACACATCGATGCCAGTACCTTTGGTTTGCTCGAGAAGTTGTTCTAAGTCTTTAAGGTCATGACCTGAAACAAGAATACCAGGATTTTGGCCTACACCAATATTAACTTTAGTCATTTCGGGATGTCCATAAGTTGTGGTATTGGCTGTATCAAGTAGAGCCATAGCATCTACACCGACTTTACCTGTTTCAAGAGTAAGAGAAATAAGCTCATCTATACTTAAAGAATCATCTAAAGTAGCAGAAAGGCCTTTTTGCATAAAAGCATTAATAGTCTCATCATCAAAGCCTAATTCATTAGCATGTTTCATATAGGCAGAAAGACCTTTAATACCGTAGATAATTAACTCACGAAGACTTCTTACATCTTCATTTTCTGTAGCCAGTACACCTACAGTAAGAGATTTTTGGTCCAATTCACTGCGCTCGCTAGAGGTCCATAGAGCGGCTTCACTAAGGTCTTCTTGGTCTGTAAGTTTTGTTAAAAGATTATTCTTTAAAGCAAGTGTATCTAAAATACGTGTATAAAAAACTTCATTATCGAAGTTAGCATTTGTGATAGTTGTAAAAAGATTTAAAGTAATAGTATGGTTAACAGATGGCTCTACTCCTTTTTTTTCTTGGCGTAATGCTGTTGTAATTTGAGAAAGCCCTTTTGTTACATAGATGAGTAAATCTTGAAGACGTGCAAGTTCAGGAGATTTACCACATACACCGTAAGAGGTACAGCCTGTGCAGTGAGCAGTTTCTTGACATTGATAACAAAACATTTTATTTTCCATTGATAGTATCACTCCTTATGTGAGTTGTATGATTTCTTGACATAAGGATAATATAAATAGAAAAGAAAGTATGTTGCTATAGCAACAAAAAGGAGTACGAAAATGAAAGATTATTTAAGTGTCTTAGAAAAGACGCGTTTATTTAAAAATATAGAGCCTTCTGATTTAGAGAAGCTTATAAATTGTCTTAGAGGTGAGGTGAGAAAATATGAGAGTGGTACATGTATTATAGCATTAGAACAGGAGGTGAATCATATTGGAATTGTGCTTGAAGGACAAGTGGAAATTGTTAAAGAGAATATAGCAGGAGATCGTAATATTATTGCCATGCTTGAAAAAAGTGGTATGTTTGCAGAAGGAATTGTCTGTACACAGAAACGTCTAAGTCCTGTGACAGTACGAACAAAGACAAAAGCAGATGTACTTATGATACCTTATGAAAAGATTATTATTACCTGTGGTGAAAGTTGCACTTTTCATAGCCTGCTGATTCATAATATGCTTATGCTTTTAGGGGAGAAAAATTATGCTCTAAATCATAAGATAGATTTTTTAATCCTAAAGGGAATGAGAGAGAAATTAGCACTTTATTTATTAGAGGAGGCAAAGAGAAATAAAAGTATGGCCTTTAACATTACTCTAAGTCGTAATGATTTAGCAGAATATCTGAATGTATCACGAAGTGCTATGAGTAGGGAGCTATCGAGAATGAAGGAAGATGGGCTGATTGATTACTATAAAAATAGCTTCAAAATTATAAATGAGGAAGCTTTAAAGAGCTTCCTCCGTTAGTCTTTATAATGGTAGGCAATACCAATACTTCCTGGGCCTACATGTAAGCCAATAACAGGCCCTATGGATTGGATGCGTATAGGTTTATGGAGCTTTTCTTCTAAGGTACTTGCTAAAGCTAAGCCCTCTTCTTCACAGTTAATATGGTGAACAATAAGCTCTTCTAGATTCCCGGGAGATTTAATATCCTCAAGTAAAATGTCTATAAGTTTAGAAACAGCTTTCTTTTTGGTACGTACTTTAGTAAAAACATCTGTCTTACCTTCTTTAGAAACAGTTAAAATAGGTTTAATTTGTAGGAAAGTACCAAGTAGTGCGGCAGCGCCCCCAATCCGCCCACCTTTTTGAAGGTAAGTAAGTACCTCAGGTGTAAAGATAAAGCGACTGTGTGCACGTACATAAGCTGCCCTAGCAAGAACCTCCTCCATACTTTGATGAGTCATAGCAGCCTTCGCAGCCTCTAGTACTACGAATCCCATTTGCATGCAGTTTGTTAAAGAGTCAAAAAGCTCAATAGTTGCATTAGGATATTTTTCAAGTAGCATCTGACGTATAAGGTGACTGCTGGCATATGTTCCACTCATTTCTGAAGAGAGGAAGATACCGAGTATACTATGCCCTTCTTTAATAATATTTTCAAAGGTAGTCAGCATCTCATCAGGTATAGGTTGTGAAGAGGTAGGAATTTCATTAGAAGATGCCATTTGTGTATAGAAATGAGTGTTGGAAAGTTCTGTTTCACGTGTACTTACACCATCTAAAATGACATTTAAAGATACAATGGAAATATCATAGGTGGTGCAAAGGTCTTCAGGAAGATAGGAAGTGCTATCTGTTACAATTTTAATACCCATAATCATGCTCCTTGTAAAGTATAATATTTACTTATTATATCATAATTTTTTTATTTCTTTATCATTTCTTGACTTTTCTATAGTATAAATTTATATATAATAAAGGCAAAATAGATCTAGAAAGTACATAAAGTAAGAGAGGTTAATCTATGGAAAGTTTTGACGTTGTGATAAGATATATGCAGGACTACGGTATAATCTTTTTATTTGTAATCGTATATTTAGAGTATATGAACTTGCCAGGTCTACCAGCAGGTATTATTATGCCAGCAGCAGGGCTGCTTATAGCAAGAAGTGATATAAGTTTTATTTATGCTTTGAGTATATCTGTTCTAGCAGGCCTGCTTGGAAGTTATACCTTATATGCTATAGGGTATTTTATAGGGACTCCTATAGTAGATAAGATTTATGAGAAGTATGAAAAAATGAGACCTTCCATTGATAAGAGCTTTGGCTATATTGATAAGTATGGGAATGGAGGAGTTTTTGTCAGTAGACTTATTCCTGTTGCGCGTACACTCATCTCTTTAGTAGGGGGAACTGTACGTATGAAACTTAGAGGTTTTACCTTCTACTCTATTATAGGGATTACTTTATGGAATGCAGGTTTTATTTTAGCAGGTTATTTATTAGGAATATGGGGGAGATAAAATGAGTACTTTAGAGCAATTTAAAAACTATGTTAAGAAAATCAATGATTTTGAGCATGCAGCTATGATTCTAAACTGGGATATGGAAACTAAGATGCCTAAAAAAGGTGCTAAGGCACATATTTCGGCGCTTACGACGCTTTCAAGTGAGGCGTTTAAAATGAGTATATCAGGCGAGATGAAGGGATATTTAGATACTTTATCTATGCCAGATGAGTGGGCGAATTTAGATGAAATTTCACGTAAGATGGTAGAACATATTAAAGAAGGGTATGAGGAGTCTAAAAATATTCCAGAAGACCTTTATGCAAGATATGTAGAGCTTACTTCGACTTCACAGAATGTATGGGGAGAAGCAAAGCATAACAGTGATTTTGAAACAATGCGTCCTTATTTTGAAGAAATGATTAGTCTTAATAAGGCTATGGCACAGTATATAGATCCTAATAAAAAGCCTTATGATGTGCTTTTAAATAGATATGAAAAAGGTATTGATGAAGCTACTATTACGCGTACCTTTGAAACGCTAAAAAAAGGTGTTATACCATTGGTAGAAGCTATTAAAGAAAAGCCTAAAGTAGATGAAAGTATGTTTAAAGGTGAGTTCTCTAAAGAAGATCAAGAAAAGCTTGGTTACTATTTATTATATGCTATAGGCTATTCTTTAGAAGCAGGAAGGCTTGATGAAAGTGAACATCCTTTTACTATAGGAAATGCACCTTGTGATGTAAGAATTACGACGAACTATGATTTAACAGACTTAAGAAGCTCTGCATTTAGTATTTTACATGAAGGTGGACATGGACTTTATGAGCAGCATATTAATCCTGCACTTATAGGGACTACTTTAAATACAGGCACCTCTATGGGTATTCATGAGAGTCAATCTCGTTTTTATGAAAATATTATAGGGCGTAATAAACATTTCTGGATGAATCACTATAATAAGATAAGTGAAATTTTTCCAAGTTATAAAAATGTATCATTAGAGGCATTTTATAAAGGAATGAATGTGGTACAGCCATCACTTATTCGAACAGAAGCAGACGAACTGACTTATAATCTACATGTTATTATCCGCTTTGAATTAGAGAAAGCTTTATTTGATGGCACTCTAGAAGTTAAAGATTTACCTATAGCGTGGCATGATAAGATGCAAGCATACTTAGGCATTGTACCAGTAAATCATAAGGAAGGAGTGCTTCAAGATGTGCATTGGGCAGGAGGTATGTTTGGCTACTTCCCATCTTATGCATTAGGTAATATTTATGGTGGACAGTTCCTCATGCAGATAGAGAAGGAACTAGGAGGATTAGATACTCTTCTTGAAAAAGGTGAGCTTATTAAAGTATCAGATTGGCTTACTGAACATGTACACACTTTTGGATGTATGAAAGCGCCTATGCAGATTATACAAGATGCATGTCAGAGCCATTTAGATGCAACACCTATTATAAGATACTATACGGATAAATATACTAAACTTTATAATCTTTAAAAAGTGATGAGGATGATGATGAAATATAGACTAATATGTATTGATATGGATGGTACTTTACTCAATAGTAAAGGTGAAGTAACAAATGAGAATAAAGAGACGCTTCAAAAGGCACAGGAAGAAGGCGTTAGTATCGTCATTACAACAGGGCGTATTTATCAATGTGCCAAAGGTTTTAATAAGCAAATAGGTATAAATGGACCTATTATTAGTTCTAATGGAACTTATATAGGCCTACCAGATGAAGCAGAGCCTTTTTATCATAAAGGTTTAACTTATGATGAAGTGATGACTTTCTATAAATGCGCTAAAAAATATCCTATAGAGATACATTTTTCCACAACAAAAGGCATTTTGTGTGATGTACGTGTAAAAGCGACTGAAGACTATCATAATAAGCTCAATGAAATGCTACCAGAGGAAGAGCGTTTTGAGATTGCTTACGTAGAAGACTTTGATGATGCGTTTGAAACTTATGATGGACAAATTTTAAAAGCTTTCTGTATGTCTATGGAGGAAAGAGATGCATTAGCAAAGTTAAAGGCAGAATTGATAGCACTTGATTTATATGAAGTCTCATCATCAGGTGGTGACAATATAGAAGTGATGCCTAAAGGTGTAGATAAAGGATATGGTGTTAACAAACTTGCGGAGCACTTAAATATTCCTAAAGAAGCAGTAATTTGTATTGGAGACAATGAAAATGATTTGTCTATGATTGAATATGCCGGCATGGGCATTGCGATGGGTAATAGTACACCAGAAATACTAGAAAAGGCAGATGATATTACGCTAACAAATGATGAATCAGGCGTTGCTAAAGCAGTACAAAAATATATCTTTAATTTATCTGAATAGACTTGAAATAGCTTAAGCTTGGTGGTAAAATCTAGATAATTAAGAATTTTACCAGCAGGTATGGCGGAAATGGCAGACGCGATAGATTCAGGTTCTATTGAGGGTTTCTTCATGCAGGTTCAAGTCCTGTTACCTGCACTAACAAAGGAGCTACTACAAGGCTAAGAAAGAAGTTATGTAGTAGCTATTTTTGTATTTACAAGAGGAGAAGGGGGATCGTATGAAGATACAAGAACAATTACAGAAAGTGGTAGAACACTTACAAGTAAGGCCTATAACTATGCAGGATATCAAAGTACCAATACCGACTGTGCCAGAAGGTATTGGTATAGAATTTTTAGGAGCAGATTATAAACAAATTATAGATGATGATGGAATTATTCATAAGCCGCTTGTAAATAGTAAGGTGATTATTGACTTTAGGATTTTTTGTGAGGAAGAAGAAGTCTGGACAAAGGGGATAGAGGTTACTGTACCAGGAAGCTATGGAAAAGATGTAGGAGAAAATACTAAACCTTATGTCATTCCTGAAATAAAAGAATGGATAGGATTAGAAGGCAAATGTTTTATTACGAGTGAATCTACAATTAGAGTAGGTCAGATAAATAGAGAGGCGTTATTACCTATTGCAACTATTCTAAAACAGGATATGAGTGAAATGATGGGACTAGACTTAAAGGTAGAAATAGGAGGAGAGCCTAAGCAGTCAGATATATACTTACAGCTAGATGATGAAGATAGAGCTATAGGAGAAGAAGGTTATTTGATTCATATCCGTGATTATATAGCTCTTACTGCACTAAGTAAAAAGGGTGCTTTCTATGCAACGAGAACGTTACTACAGATATTACAAAGGCAAAACAATAGTATTCCTCAAGGTATTATAAGAGATTATCCTAGGTATAAAAAAAGGGGATTTATGCTAGATGTAGGAAGAAGATTTTCTTCCATAGAAGCTTTAAGACAATATGTTAAACTTATGGCTTGGTATAAGATGAACGATTTCCAAATCCATTTAAATGATAATGAAATCCATTTTGATGATACAAAGTGGCGTACAGAGTATGCAGCATTTAGATTAGAATGTGATACCTATAAGGGATTAGCGGCACAAGATGGCTATTATACCAAAAAAGAGTTCGGAGAACTTATTGATTTTGCTAAACAGTATAGTGTAGATATAGTACCAGAGATTGATACACCAGCTCACTCTTTAGCATTTGTTCAGTATGATGAAACGTTAGCCCTAGGACCTGGTAAAGGAAGAGACCATTTAAACATTATGAAGGAAGATACATATAGGTTTGTAGATGACTTATTTGAGGAATATATGAGAGAGGATGAACCAACTTTTAGATTTCAAGATGTGCACATTGGAACAGATGAGTATTTTGGCACTCATGAAGAATTAGAAGCTTTTAGAGCGTATACAGATAGATATTTAAGATGGATTAAAGCTAAAGGGAGAACACCGAGGTTATGGGGAAATTTAAGTAGTTTTAAAGGGAAGACCCCTGTTATAAGTGAAGGGGTTATCATTAATATTTGGAGCCTAGATTGGGTAGATGCTATAGAGATGATTAAGGCGGGTTACGATATTATTAATTCTGATGATACAAGGTTATATATTGTGCCTAATGCCGATTACTATAGAGATTACTTAGATAAAGAAAATTTATTTAATCAATGGGAGCCTAATATGTTTAGGGACGCCTATACTATTCCAGCAGGGCATCCTAAATTACTTGGTGGGGCTTTTTCTATTTGGAATGATATGATAACCATTAAAGTTTCAGAAGATGCAATCTATGATAGGGCTAAAGAAGGCATCCAAGTATTAGGACAAAAATTATGGAGTAGAGATTTTTCCGGGGATTATAAGCAGTTTAATAGAGTATGCAAGGAAGTTGATACATACTGCTTACAAGAATAAAAATAACAAAGAGGCTGTCATTTAGACAGCCTTTTTTGATGTGGAAATCTTAATACCATCTTAATCTCTTTATAAACTATCCTAACACCACATTAATTTTATAGGTGTTAAACTGTGGTCAAAGAAATGAAGGAGGAAAGCATTATGCAAGCTATTTTACAATATGGGTTTTATTTAATCATTCTTGTAGTGTTAGCCATTCCACTAGGCAGCTACATGGGAAAGGTAATGAATGGAGAAAAAGTTTTTCTTTCTAAAATTCTCTTACCATGCGAGAACTTCATTTATAGAATGTTAAAAATTAATAAGAAAGAAGATATGCATTGGAAGAAATACGCAATGTGCACCCTGGCATTTAATGCTATAGGTTTCGCATTTTTATATTTACTATTAGTATTACAAAGGTTCTTGCCACTCAACCCAGAAAATATAGAAGGGAACTCTTGGCATCTGGCATTCAACACAGCATCGAGCTTCATAACAAATACGAACTGGCAAGCCTACTCCGGTGAAAATGCATTAAGTTACTTCTCACAAATGATGGGACTTACGGTACAAAACTTTGTGTCAGCAGCAGTAGGTATTGTTGTACTCTTTGCACTTATCAGAGGGTTTGTAAGAGTTGAAGAAAAAGGAGTTGGTAACTTCTTTATAGATATGACACGTACTATTCTTTATGTACTTATTCCGCTTTCAATTGTAGTTACATTAGGAATTGCATCACAAGGTGTTGTTCAAAGCTTTAAATCTTACGAAACAGTTACTTTAGTTGAACCTATTGAACTTGAAGATGGCAGTGTAGTAACAGAACAAGTTGTGCCACTTGGACCGGCAGCGAGTCAGATAGCTATTAAGCAATTAGGAACTAATGGTGGTGGTTTTATGGGTGCTAACTCGGCTCATCCACTTGAAAACCCAACACCATTTTCAAACTTACTTGAAATGATTTCAATTTTACTTATTCCTGCAGCACTATGCTTTACTTTTGGACGTAATGTAAAAGATAAAAAACAAGGTATTGCAATCTTTAGCGCTATGTTTATTATGCTAGTCATCGCACTTAGTGTTATAGCCGTGAATGAACATGCAGCTACACCACAGCTTGCACAAGAAGGTGCTGTTAATATATTAGCTGAAAATCAAGCTGGTGGTAACATGGAAGGAAAAGAAGCAAGATTTGGTATTGCAACTTCTGGGACATGGGCAGCCTTTACAACAGCGGCTTCTAATGGATCTGTAAACTCCATGCACGATAGTTATACACCAATAGGTGGTATGGTTACAATGCTTCTTATGCAACTTGGAGAAGTAGTGTTTGGTGGCGTGGGCTGTGGCCTTTACGGTATGCTTGGATTTGCAATTTTAACAGTCTTTATTGCTGGTCTTGTGGTAGGACGTACACCAGAATATTTAGGTAAAAAAATTGAACCTTTTGAAATGAAGATGGCAGTACTGGTATGCCTTGCAACGCCTATTGGTATCTTAGTAGGAAGTGGTATTGCAGCACTTATACCGACTATTGCAGATAGTTTAAATAATTCAGGAGCTCATGGCTTCTCAGAATTACTGTATGCTTATTCATCAGCAGGGGGTAATAATGGTTCAGCTTTTGCTGGTTTTAATGCAAATACACCATTTTTAAATGTAAGCATAGGAATTGTTATGTTATTCGCACGTTTTGCTCCAATGGTTGCAACACTTGCAATTGCAGGAAGCTTAGTAGGTAAGAAAAAAGTAGCAGTAAGTGTAGGAACATTACCTACACATAATGCTTTATTTGTTGCTTTATTAATCTTCATTGTACTTTTAATTGGCGCACTGAGTTTCTTCCCAGCTTTAGCGCTTGGTCCTATTGCTGAATATTTCCAAATGATTGCATAAAGATTAAGAAAGGGTGACCTCTATGAGTTCTAAAAATACAAATAATTTTGGGGGCAAAGCAATGATAACAAGAGCGATTAAAGACTCTTTTCTTAAGCTTGATCCTAAAGTTCAGGTGAAAAATCCTGTTATGTTCTTAGTTTATATATCTTCTATTTTAACAAGTGTTTTATATGTGTTCGCACTATTTGGATATAAAGATGCTGCGCCGGGCTTTATTTTAGGAACAGCTATTATTCTTTGGTTTACTGTACTTTTTGCTAACTTTGCTGAAGCCATTGCAGAAGGTAGGGGTAAAGCGCAAGCAGATGCCTTACGTGCTTCTAAAAAAGACGTAGAGGCACATAAAATTGAATCTATTGCTACGAAAGAAATGAGTATAGCAGTTCCATCTACCAGCCTTAAAAAAGGTGATCTTGTTATTGTTCACGCTGGTGAGCAAATTCCAGCTGATGGTGAAGTTATAGATGGTGCAGCTTCTGTAGATGAAAGTGCCATTACAGGTGAGTCAGCACCAGTTATTCGTGAAAGTGGTGGGGATAGAAGTGCCGTAACAGGTGGAACAACAGTTATTTCAGACTGGATCGTTATTGAAGTAACAAGTGAGGCTGGAGAAAGTTTCCTTGATAAGATGATTGCAATGGTTGAAGGTGCATCACGTAAGAAGACACCTAATGAAATTGCACTTGAAATTCTTCTTATTGCCTTAACCGTCATCTTTATTCTTGTAACAGCATCACTTTATTCTTATTCAGATTTTTCTGCTAAACAAGCAGGCATAGACAATCCAATTTCTATTACATCTTTAGTGGCCTTACTTGTATGTCTTGCACCTACAACAATCGGTGCCTTACTTTCAGCAATTGGTATTGCAGGAATGAGTAGACTTAATCAGGCGAATGTACTTGCTATGAGTGGTCGTGCCATTGAAGCTGCTGGTGACGTCGATATCTTAATGCTTGATAAAACGGGAACTATTACACTTGGTAACCGTCAAGCATATGCTTTTATTCCAGTAGATGGTGCTACAGAGGAGGAAGTTGCAGATGCAGCGCAGCTCTCATCACTGGCTGATGAAACGCCAGAAGGACGTAGTATTGTTGTACTTGCAAAAGAAAAATTTGGTATACGTGGCCGTAATCTTAGTGAGCTTCATATGGAGTTCATTCCATTCACAGCTAAAACACGTATGAGTGGTGTAGACTTTAATGGGATAGAAATCAGGAAAGGTGCAGCAGAAGCTGTCAAAGAATATGTACTTCAAAATGGTGCTAAATATAGTAAACAATGTGAAGAAGCTGTTAAGGCTATTTCTAATCAAGGTGGTACACCACTTGTTGTTGCTAAAAATTACAAAATTTTAGGTGTTATTCACTTAAAAGATATCATTAAACAAGGTGTTAAAGAGAAATTCGCAGACTTACGTAAAATGGGTATTAAAACAATCATGATTACTGGGGATAACCCCCTTACAGCTGCAGCAATCGCAGCAGAAGCTGGTGTAGATGACTTCTTAGCTGAAGCAACACCAGAAGGTAAGCTTGAAATGATTCGTGATTTCCAAGCAAAAGGGCACCTGGTAGCCATGACAGGTGATGGTACAAATGATGCACCAGCCCTTGCACAAGCTGACGTAGCTGTAGCAATGAATACAGGAACACAGGCAGCAAAAGAAGCAGGAAACATGGTAGACTTAGATTCTTCACCAACTAAACTGATTGATATTGTACGTATTGGTAAACAGCTTCTTATGACAAGAGGAAGTCTTACAACATTTAGTATTGCAAATGACCTTGCAAAATACTTTGCAATTATTCCAGCCTTATTTATGGGACTTTATCCAGGGCTTTCTAAACTTAATATCATGGGGCTTCACAGTGCAGAAAGTGCAATCTTTTCAGCAGTTATCTACAATGCACTTATCATCGTTGCTCTCATTCCACTTGCGCTTAAAGGTGTTAAATATAGAGAAGTCTCTGCTACAAAATTACTTACACGTAATCTTTGGATTTACGGTGTAGGTGGCATTATCACACCATTTATTGCAATTAAAATTATCGATGTTTTTATTACTGCAATTGGATTCATACGATAAGGCGTATGAATCCTAAAGGAGGATTTATAATGGAAAGTATGAATAAAGTTTTATTAAGAGTGTTAGGTTTTTTCCTCATTCTTACAGTATTATGTGGGGGTATTTATACTTTTGCTATGACAGGAGTTGTTCAAGTATTATTTAATGAAAAGGCGAATGGTAGTATTATACAAATAGATGGTAAGAAATACGGAAGTAGTTTATTGGGTCAACAATATACAGATATGGGACATATGTGGGGTCGTATTATGAATATTGATACAGGTACTTATACTGATGATGATGGTAATCCTGTAATGTATGCAGGTCCATCTAATATTAGCCCAGCAGGTGAAGGATATGAAGCACTTGTTGCAGAAAGAGTAGAAATGATTCGTGCAGCCCATCCTGAAAAAGGTGACGCGCCTATTCCAGTAGACTTAGTTACAAGCTCCGGTAGTGGTTTAGATCCACATATTTCACTTGCAGCAGCCGAGTACCAAATCACACGTATTGCAAATAACTCGGACCATTCTGAAGAAGAAATAAGAGCGATTGTTGAGAAGTATACAACAGGAAGATTCCTGGGGGTATTAGGAGAACCCGTTGTTAATGTATTAAAAGTTAATCTTGCACTGGATGGTATTTTAAAATAGAAAAATAGAGGGGGACGTGAAATGCAGAAAAAAATCATTGTTTCATCTTGCAAAATAGACAGTGTAGGTTCTGTAAGGGATATGTCACCTTTGAAAATGGCTATTCTACTGGTTTATGAAATAAGTCATACACTTAGAATAAAACCACAAGTTTATAGCTTGCAAGATGAACGCACACTTTGGGTACTCTTTCCAGAAGGTTGCATAGAATGTGATGAGCTACTAGAAGAGTATGGTATGATTATGGCACTCATTTCTAAACACTATCCGCTTACCTTATATGGTATGATTGATGAATTAGAAGAGGGTGAGGTAGAGGTAAGGATGGAGCATGAAGAGGTCTTATGTAAGAAAAGAAGCTTTACAGGAAAAGGTTTTAATATGCTTACTTCGGTTTATATGACGTTGAAATTTAATAGTCTTATAGAACTCAGTTTTATGGATGAGGGTTTACGTCAGATAGATTTTAATAAAAAATGTATTGCACTTTGTAGTAAATGGCGAGTTGCGCCATTTGCTGCAAAGATTTTTATACCTAATCTGTTAACGTATTATGCGTATATAGAAACAGGTGAAATTGATAATTTAGAATCTAATCTTTTAGAAGCATTAACAGTAAAACAAATTATGGGACTCTGGACAGTGTTCCTAACAGAAGGTACTACAACTGGAGAGTTTGAATATCTATATGATCAGCTTTCACAGGGGAGGGCACTTAAGATGGCCTATTGGGAACTAGCCTTAAGGCTCACCCTATCACAACTTAATATTAAAATTGACTACACAGACAATACTTTTAAAATAGAAAATCAAGAAGGTAAATGTATGCGATTAGATTTTGCATCATCATCAGCTGCTGAAAAACTATTTTTAAAGATTCTCTTTCCGTCATCTTAACATAATCTTAATACTACACCTTAAATCCTAATGCAATGTTGATTTAAGGTGTAGTATACTATTGCATAGAAAAACAGGTGATTAAAAGAGGTGATTTATAAATGCTAGATAAGCGTCCTAATCCTGATGCCTTATTAAAGCAGATTACTACGGAAGATTCTCAAAAAAAAATAGGAAAACTTAAAGTTTTCTTTGGTTATGCAGCAGGAGTAGGGAAAACTTTTGCTATGCTAGATGCAGCACATACTGCCAAAAAAGAAGGGATAGATGTTGTAGCAGGTTATATAGAACCGCATACAAGGCCAGAAACGCTAGCGCTTTTAGAAGGGTTAGAAATGCTTAAGCCTCTTAATGTTGTACATAAGGGGATTACTTTAAAAGAGTTTAACTTAGATGATGCTATTAAGCGTAACCCGGAACTTATTTTAGTAGATGAGCTTGCACATACAAATGCAGAAGACTGTCGTCATCGTAAAAGGTATCAAGATATTGAAGAGCTGCTTAAAGCGGGTATTAATGTTTATACAACAGTTAATGTACAACATTTAGAAAGTCTTAATGATATTGTAGCATCTATTACTGGTGTTATTGTAAGAGAGCGTATACCTGATAGCGTATTTGATCGTGCAGATCAGGTAGAACTGGTAGATATTGAACCAGATGATCTTATTGAAAGATTAAATAAAGGTAAAATTTATAAAGAAAAGCAAGCTAAAAAGGCGCTAGATCACTTCTTTACAAGAGAAAATTTAGGAGCACTTAGAGAAATTGCTATGCGTCGGACAGCAGATAGGCTTAATAAGGTAGTAGAAAAAAATAAAACCTGTGCTCATAGTGGGGAGTATTTTATAGCAGAGCATATTTTAATTTGTCTTTCTAGTTCACCATCTAATGCAAAAGTTATTAGAACGGCAGCAAGGATGGCAGATGCTTTCCATGGGTCTTTTACGGCCTTATTTGTAGAGACACCAAATAGACAGGAATTGTCTAGAGAAAATAAAATACGATTGCAAGAAAATCTAAAGCTTGCTGAGCAGTTAGGTGCGCGTATTGCAACCGTATATGGAGATGATGTACCTTATCAAATAGCAGAATATGCTAAGGTAAGTGGCATTTCTAAGATTATTATTGGACGTTCTAATAATAAAAAGTCGTGGTTTAACAGAAAAGCTAGTTTTGTAGAGCGTCTAACAAGTTTAGCACCTAATATAGATATTTATATTATTCCAGATAGTAGAGCACCTTATCTTGTCAAACAAGTTAAGCGACTGAAAGTTTATAGACTTTCGGTAGTAGAGCTTGTAAAATCTCTATCTGTATTAGGTGTTGCAACTTGTATTGGCTTATGGTTTGCTCATATAGGATTTAGCCAGGAGAATATTATAACTATTTATATTTTAGGTGCCTTAATGACAGCTATGATTACAAGAGGTCGTATTTATAGCATCTTATCATCTTTTGCAAGTTTACTAGTATTCAATTTTTTCTTTATAGAACCGAAGTTTACACTATATTCATATGATGCAGGTTATGCTGTAACTTTTGCTGTAATGTTTATAGCAGGTTTTATTACAAGCAACTTAGCCATAAGGGTAAAAGAACAAGCTCGGCAGTCTGCTTTAAAAGCCTATCGTACCGAAATTCTACTGGAGACTAGCCAAAAGCTTCAAAGGGCTCGAAATAAAGAGGAGATTTATAGCGAAGTTGCACATCAGATTAATAAACTTTTAAGTCGGATGATTATTCTGTATCCTGGAAATGGAGATGTATTAGGGCCTCCGACTGTTTTTGCTAACCCGATAAATAATAATGAAGCAGATTATTATACCAATACAGATGAGCGTGCTGTAGCGCAGTGGGTTTATAAGAATAATAAGCATGCAGGGGCAACGACTAATACACTTCCAGGAGCAAAGTGTCTATATCTTGCTATAAGAAATCAAAATATGGTATTTTGCGTAGTGGGCATTGTAATGGAGAAAGATAAAACTTTAGGCGCATTTGAAAAAAATCTTTTAATTGCTATGCTTGGAGAATGTGCACTTGCTTTAGAGAAAGATTATATAACAGAGACAAAGAATCAAGTTGAGATGGAAGCTCAGAGGGAGCAGCTTAGATCTAGTCTCTTACGTGCTATTTCTCATGATTTACGTACACCTCTTACAAGTATATCTGGTAATGCAGGTATATTACTAAGTAACTCAGATGTATTAGATGAAATGAAGAAACAGCAACTTTATGGGGATATTTACGAAGATTCTATGTGGCTTATTAATTTAGTTGAAAATTTACTTTCTATAACGCGGATAGATAATGGTACACTGAATTTAAAGATACATCCTGAACTAATAGATGAAGTCATTCAAGAAGCACTTGCACATATTACTAGGCGCAGTAGTGAACATTGTATTACAGTAGATGTACAGGGTGATTTGCTTATGGCAAAGATGGATTCAAGATTGGTTATACAGGTCATTATTAATATTGTTAATAATGCTGTGAAGTATACAAAGGTGGGGTCACATATTCATATTATGGCTAAACCTTTAGGCGATAAAGTTTTAGTAGAGATAGGTGATGATGGAGAAGGAATTTCAGATAAAGATAAGGAGAAATTATTTGATATGTTCTTTACTGTTGATAAAAATAGCGGAGATGGTAGACGAGGATTAGGTCTGGGGCTATCACTTTGCAAATCTATTGTACATGCCCATGGTGGAACAATTTATGTAAAGGATAATAAACCTAAAGGAACACTATTTGGTTTTACCTTACAGGCTGAGGAGGTAAATGTGGATGAATAAACCTATGATTTTAGTAGTAGAAGATGATAAAGCAGTAAGAAATCTTATTACCACAACATTAGAGACGCAGGATTATCAGTTTCATACAGCAAGTACTGGAGGTGAGTCTATATTAGAGGCTATATCACATAAGCCAGATATTATTATTTTAGATCTGGGATTACCTGATATGGATGGCATTGACATTATAAAGAAAATACGTACTTGGTCTAATGTGCCTATTATTGTTGTTAGTGCAAGAAGTGAAGATCGTGATAAAATTGATGCATTAGATGCAGGAGCAGATGATTATTTAACAAAACCTTTTAGTGTAGAGGAGCTTTTAGCTAGACTACGTGTAACATTGCGTAGAGTACAATACGATTATATAAAAAATATACAAAATGATAGTGTGTTTATTAATGGGGGGCTTAAAATTGATTATGCAGCGGGCTGTGTATGGGTAGATGAAAAAGAAATTCATTTAACGCCTATTGAGTATAAACTTTTGTGTTTACTTGCTAAAAATGTAGGAAAGGTACTTACTCATAATTTTATCTTAAAAGAAGTATGGGTTAATGCCTTACCAGATGATACACCTTCCCTACGTGTTTTTATGGCAACTCTGAGGAAAAAAATTGAGAAAGTACCATCAAATCCTAAATATATACAAACGCATATTGGAGTAGGTTATCGTATGCTGCGTATCAATGAAATTTAGTATTTATTTTAATAAGTTTGTTTTGCTATTAATTTACAGTTTCATAAAAATATATAAAAATAGAACAATTTATCTAGAAAAAGGGAAAAAACGCACATCATAAGCACTAAATAAAAGTAAAATAATTAGGCATACTATATAAATATCAACAAAAATAAGAAATTCAGCTATTCACACTTGAATATAACCATTTAAATACAGTATTATGTTAGTTGAAGAAATAGTTAAGACAGCTAGAATATTGGAGTGAAAAACATGAGAAAAACAAAAATTATATGCACACTTGGTCCAGCAACAGAAGATGAGAAAGTATTACGCGAATTAATGCTTGCCGGCATGGATATTTGCCGTTTTAATTTTTCACATGGTGACCATGAAACACACAAGCAAAAATATGACACAGTTGTAAAAATTAGAGAGCAATTAGGCCTTCCAGTAGCAACGATGCTTGATACAAAAGGTCCAGAAATCCGTATCTGTAAATTCAAAGATACAAAAGTAATGCTTCAAAAAGGTGATACATTCACACTTACAACACGTGAAGTAGAGGGTACAAAAGACATTGTAAGTGTTACTTATAAAAACTTACCAAGCGATGTACATGTAGGCTCTGCTATTCTTTTAGATGATGGTCTTATTGAACTTAATGTTCTTGAGATTAAAGATGGTACAGATGTTATCTGTAAAGTTATGAATGATGGTGCTGTTTCAAACAACAAAGGTGTTAACTTACCAGATGCAAGCCTTTCAATGCCATTCATCAGCCAAAAAGATAGAGAAGATATGATCTTCGGGGCTAAAACAGGATTTGATTTTATTGCAGCTTCTTTCACAAGAACAGCTGATGATATCTTAGAAATTCGTAAAATCCTTGAAGAACACGATCGTACTGATATGAAAATCATTGCTAAAATTGAGAACCGTGAAGGTGTTAACAACATTGATGAAATTATCCGTGTTGCAGATGGTGTAATGGTTGCTCGTGGGGATATGGGTGTTGAAATTCCTCTTGAAGAAGTACCAGGACTTCAAAAAATGATTATCAAAAAAGTTTACAATGCAGGTAAACAAGTAATTACAGCAACACAAATGCTTGATTCTATGATGAAAAATCCTAGACCAACTCGTGCGGAAACAAACGACGTTGCAAATGCTATCTATGATGGTACAAGTGCAATTATGCTTTCTGGTGAAACAGCAGCAGGTGCTTACCCAATTGAAGCATTAAAAATCATGGCACGTATTGCACTTCATACAGAAAAAAATATTGATTATATCAAACGTTTCAAAAACAGAGATTCAGATGGCGTACAAAATGTAACAAATGCAATTTCTTACTCAACATGTGCAGCAGCACACGACTTAAATGCGAAAGCAATCGTAACTGTAACAAAATCAGGACGTACTGCACATATGATTTCTAAATATCGTCCATTAGCACCAATTATTGGATGTACAACATCAGAAAAAACATATAGACAACTTAGCATGACATGGGGCGTTATTCCTGTACTTATTGATGAACAACAAGATACAACAGATCTTTTTGAAGTAGCTATGAAGGCAGCAGAAAAAACAGGTATTGTATCAAAAGGTGATTTAGTTGTATTAACAGGTGGTATGCCACTTGGTGTTTCTGGTACAACAAATATCATGAAAGTTGATGTAATTGGTTAAATCCTTCTATTAGGAACAGGTCTTAACGATAAAATCGTAAGCAGAAATGTATACACCTGTCACAATAAGGAAACTGTTAAGAGAAATTTACAAGTTTCAAATGAAATTTTACCATTTATTAAAAAGTAGCTGGTATCATTACATAACAATCTAACCTTAACTCACAGATAGTAATTATAGGGATAGCATTGGATATTCCAGTAATTGTTAATGCAGCTTATGCAACTAAAATCTTAAAAATGGTACAACAGTAATTATGGATAGTGCACGTGGTGTAGTATCATACATGTCTTAATTGGATTGAAAGTAGCTTACTTTTGTAAGCTACTTTTTTATGCATTAAATAGGGGACAAAATAAAAGGTACATGCATATTATAACTATCATAATGTCTAGGGGTGAGAAAATGAGGGAGAACTATTATAATGCATTTTGGAGTAGTACTTTTTTTAAGAAGAGAAGAGGGCAAATGGAACAATTAGAGGAACTATTTAAACATCTTAAAAAAAGGAGATTTAAACTAAAAGGCTGATTAACAGCCTTTTTTATTGTAAATAAATTGTTAAGGTTGTATAATGAATTATTGAATAATGAATACAAAGGAGACAAGCAATGTATACATCAATTTTATTGCAGACGGCTATTATATTTGCATTATATTTTATGGGAGAAGGTATTGCCACGCTGCTTCCTATCACAATTCCAGGTAATATTATAGGGATGCTCTTAATGTTTATAGGGCTACTGCTTAAGTGGATTAAAGTTAAACATGTACAGACTGTAGGACGCTTTTTACTAAACCATATGGCATTTTTGTTTATTCCTGCAGGTGTATCTATTATAGAGAGTATTGAGCTTATACAAGATGATTGGTTTAAGATTTTAATAGTATGTGTTCTAACAACTATTATTACATTTACAGCTACAGGTTTAACAGCTAAAGCTGTTATAAGATTACAGGAAGGATGGAAGAGAAAAAAATGAGAGAACTGATAACATCGCCTTTATTTAGTATTATGCTTTGTATAGGTGCTTTTGAAATGGGAGGATGGATTCATAGGAAAACAAAAATAGATGCACTGAATCCTTTATTAATAGCTATTGCACTTGTTATTGTTATGCTTAAGATGCTAGACATACCTCTTGAGATTTTTAATGAAGGTGGAGATATGATTAACTTACTACTAGGACCAGCAACTGTAGTATTGGCTGTACCTATGTATGAACAAGTAGAGATTCTTAAGAAGAATATTATTCCTATTATAGTTGCAACGGGAGTAGGTGCGTTAACTTCCATAGGAAGTGTTCTTTTACTTTGTAGAGCATTTGGATTAGATGAAGCTTTATTAGCTTCACTGCTACCTAAATCAGTAACAACACCTATTGCTGTTGAAGTGTCTGTTCAGCATGGAGGGATTGCTTCTATTACTATAGCAGCAGTAGTTATTACAGGAATATTAGGTGCTGTAATAGCACCAGGACTTATTAAGATTTTTAAGCTGGAAGGATGTTCTGTAGCATCAGGACTTGCTATTGGTGCTTCCAGCCATGCAATGGGAACAAGTAAAGCTGTACAGATTGGCGAAATTGAAGGAGCTATGTCTGGGCTTGCTATAGGTATAATGGGAATCTTCACAGTATTATTTTCATTGTTTTTATAACTTAAGAGTGAAAAAGAATAAAGAGTTTTATATTTTATTCAGAGGTCTTATTGGGCTTGAATGCATTAGAAAAAGAAGCCAGCTGTGTTGAGGACTTATAGGAGTGTATGTATGGACGCTGCACTTATTATGATTACGAACCAATATGCATTTATTAAGCCGAGCACAAGGGGGGAGGCTATATAGAAGAGCTTTAAAATTATAGAGATAAAAAAATAGGCTAAAAAAATCCAGGTTATGCCATAAAGGGATAACCTGGATTTTGCTTTTTAAGCTGGAAACGTGACTTGAACACGCGACCTATTGATTACGAATCAATTGCTCTACCGACTGAGCTATTCCAGCACAAATTAAAGTTATTAGTATATTCTATATTACATGATAAAAGACAAATAGTAAAGAGGAAAAGTATATAAAAATAGGATAATTAAATAATACAATTAAATGTTTGAAATATTTATGCTATAATGAGATAAATATATAAACTAGGAGGGGATAGAAAAATGATGGTTAAGAATATTATGATACCTATAGAGAAGCTTACGACAGTAGCATTAGAAGACACTGTTAAAGACACAATTGCACTTATTGATGCACATAATTTGCTCTCATTGCCTGTAGTTCAAGGTAATAAATTTGTCGGAATCATTTCAAAGAAATACATCTTCGAAGAGTATTTTAAGAGTAATGAGGACAAGGAAGAATTTTTAGAGCGTAAAGTAGCAGAATTCATGAAGACGAAGATTGATGCCGTGAGTGAAAGAGATTTGGTTGAAGTACCGGGAACAATACTAGCAGAACATAACTTGCAGTTTGTACCTGTAGTTAATGAAAAGGGAAATTTTAATGGGATTGTAACGCATAAGGCTATTTTTAAAACCTTTAATAAAATTTTAGGTGTTGGGCATACACGTATTGAAGTCATCACAAGAGATGTAAAAGGTAGACTTGCGGCTTTAACAGAAATTATTACCAAACAAGATGTTAACATTCTTAGTATTGCAGAAATTGATATAGAAGTCATGAATTTAAGAGAGATTATTATGCGTGTAGATAGTAAAAATATTAAAGCGCTTATTGAGGCACTTAATGGAGGGGGATTTACTGTTAAGCGTGTAGATGAAGAATAAAGACGACCAGATTGGTTGTCTTTTTCAGAGTCAAGTAGTTTGAATATGAAAATTTTTGGGATAGATTAGGGAGTGTGATAATATGGCAATTCGATTAATAACAGATTCAGCATGTGATTTACCACTTGCATATGTACAAGCACATCACATAGATATCGCATCTTTACAAGTAAATATTAAAGGTGAATTTTATAAAGATGATCTAGGACAGACTGTACAGTATGATACCTTCTATCAGATGCTCCGTGAAGGAGAACTGACTTCTACGTCACAAGTTAATGTGCATACCTTTGAAGAACTTTTTGAAGGATATGTATTAAATGGAGATTCTATTATTTTTATTGGTCTTGCAAGCGTATTAAGTGGAACAGTAAATAGTGCACTTATGGCAAGAGAAAATATGCTTGAAAAATATAAGAATGCGGATATTACCATTATTGATTCAAAAAGTGCAACTTTAGGAGAGGGGGCGCTTGTCTATGGAGCTGTAGAGCAGATAGAGAAGGGAGCTTCAAAAGAAGAGGTTATAGAATGGATTCTTAGCCATAGGGAAAAAGTTGTACATGCTATTGTAGTAGATGATCTTAATTTTTTAAAAAGAGGTGGACGCATTTCGAGTACAACTTCTGTAGTCGGTTCTTTGCTTAATATTAAACCGAGTGTTAAGTTAGATTTAGAAGGGAAAGTTATTCAAGGTCCTAAGCTAAAAGGAACAAAAGCTGTCTTTAAATTTTTAGTTAATACCATAGAAGAAAAAGGGATAGATTTGGAAGAAACTACAATCTTCGTTGCTCATGGAGATGACGAGGAACGTGCCATAAAATTAAAAGAAATGATTTTAGAAGCTTTACCAGTTAAAGAAGTCATTATTAATCCTATGGGAGCCATTATAGGAACTCATGTAGGACCGGATGCTTTAGGTGTATTATTTGTAGGTAAAGAAAGATAATTCTAAAAAGTTAGATATAAGAAATATAAATTGCAAGATTAGAGTTTTAAACTTGCAAAATAATAATAGGGAAAGAAAAAAATAAAAAAATATTTAACTAAAAAAACATCTTTTTTAAGATGTTTTTTTATGTTTAACTCAAAAAATGAAAGCTTTATGCACTTTAATTAAATAAAGTGAGTTGCTTGTTATCAATGGTTTAGTGAGGGTTTTTGTAGATGGCTTGAAAAAATAAATGCATTTTTATAACAAGCAATAAGTAAAAAAAGAAGTAAGGGGAATTTTATGGTATTCATAAGAAAATGCATAAAATAGGTTTACAAGTTGCAATGGACTGTGTTATGATAGGGGCAAGAAAAGTTAACATAAGGTTGATGAAGAGCTAGAAACGAGACAGTAAAGTAAAGACAGGAGGAATAAATATGAAAGAGAAAAAGAAATCAAGTACATCTCTAATAGAGAAAATTGGTAAAAAAATACCTGATCCAGTTATTATCTTTATGGGATTGTATGTCATTACAATGATACTTACTCTTGTAATGGGTGGTAAAACATTTGAAACAATGAGTGCCGATGGTGGTACCATTGTTCATGAAATAAAAAATATGTTTGAAGCAGAAAATATCCAATGGATATTTAATAATGCCTTACTTAAAAACTGGTTATCCTATGGTGGTGGGGTACTTGGTACAATCCTTATTGTTATGTTAGGGGTAGGGATTGCAGAAGAATCAGGTTTACTTACAGCATTAATTAAAAAAATAGGACTTAAAGTATCAGATAAATTTTTACCAGTTGCTTTAGTATTTTTAGGGATTATGAGTAGTATTGCATCAGATGCAGGATATCTTATTCTTATTCCTCTTGCAGGGCTTCTTTACGCAGGACTTAAGAAAAATCCTCTTATCGGTATGGCTGCGGCTTTCGCCGGGGTATCAGCAGGATTTAGTGCGAATTTATTCCCAAGTACACCAAGTGATGTTATCATCGGTAAAAATGCTCAGCTTTTCGCAGAGAGTCAAGGTGTACCTTTTGCTAATGCAGCGGGCGAGGCACTTAATGGACCTACAATGCACTACTTCTTCATTGCAGCTTCTACAATCTTATTAACACTTGTAGGTGCTTTTGTAACAGTTAAATTCATTAAGCCTAGATTAGAAAAACAAAGCTATACGATTCCAGATGATATTGATTTAAGTGATTTCACAGTTAAACCAGAAGAAAATAAAGCACTTAAGTTTGCTGGACTTGGTTTACTTCTTGCAGGCGTGGTTGTAGCATATTTAGGGTTTGGACCACTTGCTTCTTTTGTTACAGAAGAAGGTACAAAAGTAACACCATTTATTGATAACATTATTTTAATGATTACATTCTTATTCTTTGTACCAGGTTTATTTTTCGGTATTAAAATGGGGCTTTTCAAAAGTGCTCAAGATGTTATACGTGCTATGGCAAAACAAATGGGTAATATGGGATATGTACTTGTTTTAACATTCTTCTCATATAACTTCTTAGCACTTTTAACAGAATGTAACCTTGGAACATACATTACATTCTTAGGAGCTAAGGGACTTCAAGCTATGGGACTTGATAATTCTCCAATCCTTCTTATTATTGGATTTATTATTACAACAGCGATTATCAACCTTTTCGTAGGTGGTTTAACATCAAAATGGATGCTTCTTGGACCAATCTTCATCCCAATGTTATTCCAAGTACATTCAGGTATGACACCAGATATTGTTGCAGCGGCTTATAGGGTAGCTGACTCATCAACAAATATCATTACACCACTTATGTCTTACGCAGGGGTTATCCTAGTATTCATGAGAAAATACAAGCCAGAATATACAATTGGTGATCTTATTGGACTTATGTTCCCGTATTCAGTAGCTTTCCTTGTTGTTTGGACAGCACTTTTAATTGGATTCTTTACATTTGGTATTCCATTAGGATTTTAGTTAAAAAGGACTCTGAAAAATTTTTCAGAGTCCTTTTAGGTTAGAATAACAAATAAATGGTAATAGGAATATAATAGTATAGATGAGTTTAGTCTATTAAGGACTAGAGGAGGCTAGCTATTATGAATTCAAAGATGCACTCAGCGTTAGCTGCATGGACTCTTTTTTCCTTACTCAATCGTTCTGATGAGAACTCTGAATGGATTAAAGATGCAGGTCTTAATATAGAAGAGGACTATTTTACATTATTACCTGGATACAATCAGTGTACAGTGGGGCAGATTCTTAGAATTGAACTTGATGAAGTTGCAGACGGGCGTTTTACATGGAAGTTAAATATACCTGTTGGAATAAAGCACATTAAAGATAGTGTAGATGAGGATCATAAACATAGATGGCTTATTGAGGTTGTTCAAGCAGGAAGATATAAAATTGCAGTAGATTACATTGATAAAAAACGTATGTATCGTATAAAAAAGCGTGTTATATTTGAGGTAGAGGCACTGCCTGCGCCTGGAAGAGATGAATAAAAAATGATAAACACCATGAAGTTAGGACTTCGTGGTGTTTATCATTGTAGGAATATAATTACGGTCTATAGTAATAACGCTATGGAAAGATTCATCTTGGGTTTTAAGCTGTTTGTCAATAAGGTAAGCTAGCTCTTTATCTGACATTTTAAATTCAGGAGGAACTGTAATATCAAAAATAAGATTAGTGTGTGTTACCCCTTGGACAATTCTGAAATCATGGATAGATAAAATAGGGTCTATTTCATCTAAGATACTTAAAATAATATCTTTAAGAGCATTTGAGACAGCATCATCTTTAATAATAGGATCTAAATGAATAACAAGATGGATACCTAATTCTAGAATAAAGTCACGTTCAATACGGTCAATAAGGTCATGACTCTCTAAAATATCTTCAGCTGCAGATACTTCCACGTGCACGGAAGCAAAGCATCTGTTTGGTCCATAGTTATGTACCATTAGGTCATGTAAGCCTAGTACACCTTCATAAGTTAAAATTTTGCTATGAATTTTATCTACAAGTTCTGTTGTAGGTGCTTCTCCTAAAAGGGGGTTAATGGTATCTTTAATAATATTAATACCGGAGTAGATAATAAAGCATGCTACAATAAGCCCAATAAAGCCATCTAAGTTAATAGAAGTGAAATAAAAGATCACCATAGAAATAAGAACGCTACTTGTAGCAATCACATCATTTAAGCTATCTGTTGCAGTAGCGTTAAGTGTAGTGGAATCAATTTTTTTACCTAAGTGTCTGTTGAAGAGACTCATCCAAAACTTGACTAAAATAGAGATACTAAGGACAAGCATTGTTATCCATGAAACATATATAGGTGTGGGTGAAAAAATTTTGGAGATAGAAGAACCTGCTAATTGAAGACCTAAGAAAATGATGATAAAGGAAATAACAAGTCCAGCTACATATTCTACACGTGCATGACCAAAAGGATGGTCCTGATCAGCAGGTTTAGAGGAAATTTTAAAACCTACCAAAGTTACAATGGAGGAAGCTGCATCTGATAAGTTATTAATAGCATCAGCTGTAATAGAAACACTACCAGATAAAATACCTACAATAAGTTTAAAAATAAAAAGTAAGATGTTACAGAAAATGCCTACAGCACTACCTAGAAAACCATACTTTTCACGGATAATGGGATTTTGAATATCTTTATAATCTTTAATGAAAGTACGAATAAGAAACTGCGTCATAGTACCCTCCTACATAAATAATATGCTATCAGTTTAGCATTTCTAGCTATTGTATGCAAATACCAAAAGAAAAGTAGAGGAAAATCTGTTATAATAGAAATAGACTACTTATGAGGAGGCATTATGGCAAATAAGACATTATGGATTTCAGATTTGGATGGAACCTTGTTAAATAAAGAAAAGAAAGTATCAGACTATACAAAGAAAATCTTAAATGAAAAAATAGCAGAGGGGCTTTGTTTTAGTATTGCAACAGCACGTACTCCTGCAACTGTAGTGGATATGCTAAAGGGTGTAGAAATTAGTGTGCCAGTTGTAGTAATGAATGGAGCAGCTGTTTATAATATGGCGACATCAACTTATGAACATGTTAATTACTTAGAGACTGATATGGTAAAAGTGATAGAGAACCTTCTAAAAGAGAAGAAACAAAATGCTTTTACTTACTGTATTGACAATAATCAGCTCATAGCTTATCATGGAGCTTTCACAAATGAAGCACAAAAGAAGTTTTATGAGGAAAGACAAAATAATCCACGTAAACTTTTTAAAGCAGAAGAAACACCGTTAGATGCAAGAGTTGCTTATTTTGTTGTAATAGGTGAGGAAGAGGCAGTACGTAGTATCTATGAGGTTTTAAAAGGTTATGATAAAGTTAACCAAGTATTTTATGAAGATATTTATAACGCAGGCGTATATTACTTAGAAATTTATAGTGAGGAAGTTTCTAAAGCAAATGCAATTAAGTTTTTGAAAAAAACATTTGGCTTTGATAAACTTGTCTGCTTCGGAGATAATTATAATGATATAGAAATGTTTGAAATGGCAGATGAAGGCTGTGCAGTAGCTAATGCTGTTGAAAAAATTAAAGAGCTTAGTACACAAGTGATTGGTCACCATAATGAAGATGGTGTGGCAAAGTTTATTGAATCAAAGTGGCAAAAATGATAAAATGATGCATATAGTTATATATAAGTTTAATTGATAAAGGGGGAATCGCCGTGGAAGGCCAGCCGAGGTCTAGGCAGATTTTTAAACGTATTAAAGAATCTCTAATACCTAAAAAAGCAAGATTAAAAAAAGAAGTATCGGAAGAAGATATTAAGACACTGATCAATCAAGGGAATGAAAATGGGCTTATTGATCAAACTGCAAAAGATATGCTTTATGGTGTCTTTTCATTTGATGATAAGACTGCTCTAGAGATTATGACACCGCGAGCAACTGTTGTAAGTGTAGAGGTGAAAAAGTCAGGCAAAGCTGTGCTTGATATGATGATGAGTCATCCTTTTTCACGTATTCCGGTCTATGAAGACGTACCACATAATATTGTAGGAATACTACATGCTAAGGAGTTGTATGAATGGGCACTTAGGGAAGGCGTAGATAACCTTGAAGTAAAAAAACTTATGAAGCCAGCCTATTATGTTCCTGAGACGAAAACCATTGCAACACTTTTTAGAGAACTTCAGGAGACGAAAAATCATCTAGCGGTTATTTTAGATGAGTATGGAGATTTCCAAGGTATTGTTACAGTAGATGATATTGTAAGTCAGGTAGTAGGAGAGATTGCAGATGAGCATACCTCCTATGAGGAAATCGAGCAGATAGATGAACATACTTATCTGGTGGATGGTTTGACCCATATTGAGGATGTTAATAAACACTTAGGGCTAGAAATTGAATGTGAGCATTTTGATACCATTGGTGGATTTGTGATCAATTTAATCGGGTGGATTCCTAAACAGGCCGTTTCTGTATCGTATAAAAATATTGTATTTGAAGTGGAAAAGGTAAAATCTAATCGTGTAGAAACACTTAAGATTTATCTTATGCACTCCATTGCTGTATAAAAAGAACCATCACCCTTTTATAAGAGGGGTGACGGTTCTTTTTATTGCATATTTTGTCTATGTGCATGAAGTAAATGTGGATACTTCTTCATAATAAGTATGAAGAGTGGTCCACCTACAATAGTAACAACAACGAATTCTCCAATACCTACTTCAAGCATGGTTAAAGCAAGTGGGAGTTCAAATAAGTAATGTAACATCCAGCCAATAATAAGTCCGTTGAATAAAGTGGGCCATAAAGAACTTAGCCAAAGACCAAGCTTAGAGCCTTTAGTGAACTTTGCTGTTAGGCTGATAGCAGATACGCTGATAAAGGTAGCCAGTGTACCCAAAATCACATCCATTATACCATTAGGGCCTAATAAATTAGCTACAAGGCAGCCGAGTGTAAGACCAGCGATATAAAATGGATCAAAGAAGGCGAGCAGCACAAGAAGTTCAGAGACTCTAAACTGCAGATTGCCATAGCTGATTGGTGCTAGTGCAACAGTCAGTACGGCATAAATAGCTGCTACTGCTGCTACTGTTACAAGTCTTTTTGTTGAATTGATGTTTTTCATGTTTATTCTCCTTTACCGTAGTTTTATTTAGAGACAGGAGGCTTCCGAACTGTCTACAAGTATAAAAGTTTATACCACAAGGTAGTATACGTGTTTTACTTTTAAAAAGCAACCCTTTGAATAATTTAATAGCCATTGGTTATTATACTATACATATTACCAAGAAAAGGAGGCGCATATCATGTCTTTTTATAGTACGATTGCTCCTTATTATGATTATATTTTTCCTGCCCACCCAAGTCAGATTAAGTTTTTAAAAGAGATTATAGGAAATGGTACGAAGCAAGTGTTAGATATAGCCTGTGGTAATGGCAGTTATGCGATTGCTATGGCGAAGTCTGGCTACCTGGTAACAGCACTTGATAATGATGCAGGCATGATTGAAAGTGCCAAAGCTAAGGCTGATCTTGAAGAGGTATCCCTTGCTCTTATTCATTGTCCTATGGAAAATATGAAAAACTATATACAAGGTAAGTTTGATGTAGCTTACTGTATTGGTAATTCTCTTGTACATTTGGAAGATGAAGAGAAGATAGAAAGCTTTTTAAAAGACCTATATAAAGTTCTTCAGGAAGATGGAAAAGCAATTATTCAGATTATCAATTATGACCGTGTTCTTAAACATGGGCAGACTAAATTACCTGATATTTTTCATGAGGAGGTAGGACTTAAGTTCTTTAGAAGCTATGAAGTGGATGAGAATGAGAAATATGTGGATTTCAAGACCAAGTTACACCTAAAAGATAAGGTAGAGGAGCACGCTACGAAACTTATCCCACTCTTAAAAGATAATCTGGTAGCACTTTGTAACAAAGCAGGTTTTAAAGTAAATACTTGTTATGGAGATTTTGGAAAATCAGATTTTAATGAAGATGAAAGCTATCACTGTATAGTAGTTCTAGAAAAAGGGGCATACTAAAAAGAAAAGGGTGTATAACAAATGACAAATGAAGCATTGAATAGTTTGTTAGAGCAAGGTCTTAGGGGTTGTGAAGATAGACATATAGAAACACATAAATGTGCGCATTGTATTTATAACCTTCCTAAAGACGGAATAGATTACTGCATGTTTCATGATATGGAATAAAGAAAAGGATGGCCAAATAGACCATCCTTTTCTTTAAGTATTTTTTGTGGTATAATTACAAATTGTGAAATTGAATTTGCTTATTAATTTGTTTTTAAATAAAGGAGAATCTCATGATTACAGTATCAGACGTAAGCTTACAGTACGGTGGTACCAAGCTATTTAAAGATGTAAATCTTAAATTCACACCAGGTAACTGCTATGGTGTAATTGGTGCTAACGGTGCAGGAAAATCAACATTTCTTAAAATTTTATCTGGTGAAATTGATAGTTCAACAGGTGAAGTTAGCATTCCTTCTAATATCAGGATGTCAGTTTTAAAACAGGACCACTACCAATATGATGAGTGTCAAGTACTTGAAACTGTTATTCGTGGTAATGCAAGACTCTATGAAATTATGCAAGAAAAAGAAGCACTTTATGCTAAGGAAGACTTTACAGACGAAGATGGTGTACGTGCTTCTGAACTTGAAGGTGAATTCGCTGAAATGAATGGTTGGGAAGCAGAGTCAGAAGCATCTCAACTTCTACAAGGGTTAGGGGTAGGTATTGACCTTCACTATAACCTTATGAAAGACTTAAATGGTGGAGATAAAGTTAAGGTACTTCTTGCACAAGCTTTATTTGGCCAACCAGGTATCTTATTACTCGATGAGCCTACTAACCATTTAGATATTCAATCAGTAAACTGGCTTGAAGATTTCTTACTTGACTTCCCAGGTACAGTTATCGTAGTATCTCATGACCGTCACTTCTTAAATACAGTATGTACACATACAGTAGATATTGATTACGGTAAAATTAAAATGTATGTAGGTAACTACGACTTCTGGTATGAATCAAGTCAAATGATTCAAAGCTTAATGAAAGCACAAAATAAGAAAAATGAAGATAAAATTAAAGAACTTCAAAACTTTATTACCCGTTTCTCTGCTAATAAATCAAAATCAAAACAAGCAACATCACGTAGAAAAATGCTTGATAAAATTTCTCTTGAGGAGATGCCAGCTTCTTCACGTCGCTACCCATTCGTAGCTTTCAATCAAGACCGTGAAGTAGGAAATGAAATTCTTTATGTAGAAAATGTATCTAAAACAATCGATGGTGTAAAAGTACTTGATAATGTTACTTTCAGAGTTAATAAAGAAGATAAAATTGCCATTATCGGTGAAGATGAAATCGGAATTACTGCATTATTTAAGATTCTTGCAGGTGAAGAAGAACCAGATACAGGTACTGTAAAATGGGGTGTTACAACATCTACATCTTATTTCCCTAAAGATAATAGTGAATACTTCAATGATTGTGATCTTGACCTTATTAACTGGTTACGTCAATACTCAGATGAAAAATCTGAAAGTTACCTTCGTGGTTTCTTAGGACGTATGCTCTTTGCAGGTGAAGATGCACTTAAGCCAGCTAAAGTATTATCAGGGGGAGAAAAAGTACGTTGTATGCTTTCAAGAATGATGCTTGCTGGTTCTAACGTATTACTTCTTGACCAACCAACTAACCACTTGGATCTTGAGTCTATTACAGCACTTAATAATGGTCTTATTAACTTTAAAGGCAATGTTCTCTTTACATCACATGACCACCAATTTATTCAAACTGTTTCAAATCGTATTATCGAAATAAAAACAGATGGTATTGTGGATCGTATGATGAGCTATGATGATTACCTAGAGCAAAAAAACAAATAAGGTTTTGAAAGTCTACTTCTTTTAAGGTATAGGAAGTAGACTTTCTTTAAAAGCAGGGAGAATAAGTATGATTAAGGACTATTTAGAGATTTTAAGAGAAGAACTAGTAGTAGCAATTGGATGCACGGAACCTATTGCAGTAGTACTCGCAGCAGCAAAAGCAGGAGAAGTGCTAGGAGGATTACCAGAGAAGGTAGATATTAGATGTAGCGGGAACTTTATTAAAAATGCAAAAAGTGTAGAAATTCCTAATGGACAAGGTTTAAAAGGTATTTTAGCTTGTACAGCTCTTGGCTTTGTTGTAAAAGGAAGTGATAAGGAATTAGAAATCTTACAAGAAGTAAGTAAGCAGCAAATAGATCAGGCTAAGGCACTTTTAGACAAGGGAACTATAACACTGCATAAACTAGACACAACTGAAAAGCTTCATATTATTGTAGAATGTATGAAAGGTGATACACAAGTTAGTGTAGAACTTAAAAGAACGCATCATAATATTAGTAAGATTGTAAAAAATGGAAAAATATTATTTAAAGAAAATCTAGAAGAAACAAACCCAAAAGGCTATAGTGTAGATAGAAGCATATTAAGTGTTTCAGGAATCTGTCAGTTTGTTCAGGAAGTGGATCAAGATATATTAAAAGATTTATTAAATGAGGTGGTATGTAACAACACGAGTATCGCAAAAGAAGGACTTGAAGCACATTACGGTAATGAAGTAGCTAGAACAATTTACAAATATTATGGAGAGGATAATATCTATGCAAGGCTTAAGGCAATGGGAGCAGCAGGTTCAGATGCCCGTATGGGAGGATGTCCTTATCCAGTTGTAACAGTAGTGGGAAGTGGCAATCAAGGTATGACTTGTACACTACCAGTTGTAGAGTATGCACACTATAAAAATGTATCTGAAGAAAAACTTCATAGGGCGTTAGCTTTAGCACTTCTTATTAGTATTCATCAAAAAACAGGTATAGGTAGATTGTCAGCTTATTGTGGTGCTGTAAGTGCATCATGTGGAGCAGCATGTGGGCTCACTTATTTAGAAAAAGGTGCTGATTTAGAGGCTATTAGCCAGACTATTACCAATACCTTAGCCGTTGCATCAGGCATTGTTTGTGATGGTGCTAAACCATCTTGTGCTGCTAAGATTGCAACAAGTTTAGAAGCAGCACTTCTTGCTCATCTTATGGCTTTAGAAGGTAATACTTTTGAGGCGGGAACAGGAATCATCAAAGAGGATGTAGAGGACACTATTGCGGCAGTTGGAAAACTTGCAAGTGTAGGTATGCATCAGACAGATGAAGTGATTTTAGACATTATGTTAGAAAACTAATCCCTAAGGGATATACAATAGATTTAATAGACATTATAGATTAGGCATTAAGGAGGCAAAGTATGAATAGTGTATTTTTTACAGATTTTTTAATGTTAAGTGACCTTAGAACACTTCTTTGTATTGTGCTCTTAGTAGGTCTTTTTGCAGTTATGCATAGACTTCAAAAGAAAAAAGTAAACTTTTCTAAACGCATGGTTATAGGAACAGTTCTAGGTCTTGTATTAGGACTTGTTATACAATTTATTTCAGGATTTTCAAATGATCCAATGCAGATTACTTTCGTAGCTGAAACAACTAAGTGGTATGGATTGATAGGGAATGGATTTATAGACCTTATTAGAATGCTTGTTATACCTCTTGTAATGGTTTCTATCATTCATGTTATTATTAATATGAAAGAAGGCGCTAATATTGGAAAGCTTACAAAAAATGCTATGATTGTTACCATGACTATGGTTATTATAGCAGTACTTGTAGGATTAGGTGTAGGTATGGCCTTTGGTGTAGGAAAGGGTATGGCAGTAGTAGGTGGTAGTGCTGAGATTAAGGAAGTAACGAATGTAGTAGATACTTTAAGAGGTTTACTTCCAGCAAATCCAGTAAAGGCTATGGTAGATGTCAATATCATTGCACTTGTCATTATGGCAGTATTTTTTGGAATGGGTGCAAAACGTATGTCTAAAAAATACTTTGACGTAGTCAAACCATTTTTTGATTTAATTAATGCACTTCAAAAAATTATTATGAGTGTGGCTATGACGATTATTAAATATATGCCATACGCAGTTATTGCACTTTTAGCTAATACCATCGCTCAGCGTGGACTTGCAAGTATTTTGGAAGTAGGTATTTTCATTGTAGCACTTTATGTAGCTGTTGTTATTATGTTTGTAATTCAGCTTATAGCGCTTGCAGTTTTTGGAGTAAATCCAGTTATTTATATGAAAAAAGCGTTACCTGTTATGATCTTAGCTTTTACATCTAGATCAAGTGTAGGGGCATTACCGCTTACAATTGAAACTTTAACAGATAAATTAGGTGTTAATGATGGAACGGCTAGTTTTGTAGCTGGATTTGGTACAACAGCAGGTATGCAAGGATGTGCAGGGGTCTTCCCGGCGTTACTTCTTATCTTTGTAGCCAATGTAAATGGTATGCCGATAGATATAACTTTTATTGCTATGTCAGTCATTGTTGTAGCACTAGGTTCATTAGGAATCGCAGGAATTCCAGGTACAGCAACTATGGCAGCTTCAGTAGCTTTATCAGGGGTTGGTTTAGCATCATCATTCCCAGTAGTTAGTCCGATTTTAGCCATAGATCCTATTGTAGATATGGGAAGAACTTTAATCAATGTAACCGGTTCTATGGTTAATGCTATTATAGTAGACCGTACGTTAGGACAGATGGATATGGAGCACTTTAGAAAAGAGGTATCTAAATGAAAGTAGTTATTATTGGTGGTGTAGCAGCAGGTATGAGTACTGCTACAAAGTTAAAACGTAATCTAGGTGAGCAAGTAGAGATTGTGGTATATGAAAAAGGTAATGAAATTTCTTATGGTGCATGTGGTATACCTTTTTATGTATCAGACCACATTAAAAAAGGTGAAGACCTTATCGCACGTACACCTGAGCAATTTGCAGCAAGTGGTATCCCTGTGAAAATCTATCATGAAGTAATCGCAGTGGATGAAGTGCAAAAAACGGTTACAGTACGTGACCTTGTAAAGAATGAGACTTTCACAGACCATTATGATAAGCTTGTAATAGGAAGTGGAGCAGGTGTTAACCGTTTTGCTCCGTTTAATTATCCATATAACAATTTACATGAAATTCGTAATGTGGCAGATGGTACCTTAGTTAAGGAACGTCTTCAAGATGCAACTGTAAATCATGTGGTTGTAGTAGGAGCAGGATTCATTGGTCTTGAAATGATTGAAGCGTGTAAGAAATACAATAAACAAGTAACCTTAGTAGAGCTTTCAGATCGTATTTTAAGTGTTATGGATGAAGAAGTAACAAGTGTTTTAACTGAGGAGCTTATTAAAAACGAAGTAAAAGTATTTACAGGATTTAAAGCTACTAAACTTATTTCAGAGAATGATAATATTTGTCAGATGGTTATTGCAAATGAGGAAGAGACTATAACGTTAGAAGCCGACATGGTTATTAACTGTGCAGGTATTAAACCTTATACCGATTTTATTAAAGGTGTAGATAAAGCAGCAAATGGCGCTATTATCGTCAATGAAGATATGGAGACAAGTATATCAGATATTTATGCAGCAGGAGATTGCAGTGTTATGAAATCTTCTGTAACAGGCGCACTCTTATATGCTCCTCTTGGAACAAATGCTAATAAACAAGGTAGAATTATAGCAGACTTAATTGGTGGTAAAGAAAGAAAGCCTTTCAAATTAATTGGAAGTTCTGCGCTTAAGCTTTTTGAAGTAGATGCTGCAAAAGTAGGTATTTCTGAAAATGAAGCCAAAAGATTAGGTATTCCTTATAAGGCTAATACTATTACAGGAAATAGTTATGCTTCTTATTATGGCAATGAAAAAGTGACAATTAAAGTGATTTATCATGCTGACACAAGAAAAATATTAGGTGCTCAAGCCGTAGGAAGTGGTATTGTAGTACCAAGAGCCAATTATTATGCTATTGCTATTTATAGCGGTCTTACAGTTGATGAATTTGGCTTTATGGATTTATGTTATTCACCACCATTTAGCGGTGTGTGGGATACAGCACTGATTGCATCTAATACAGCTAAATAATTAATAATCAAATAAAAACATCAGTCTTTTAGGCTGATGTTTTTTATTTGCAAGAAAGTACATACTATAAGTGAAGCATATAAAATAAGGAAAAAATTACTGAAATAATCCGTAAATATAATTATATAATGATATTGACAATAAAAATAAAAAGTCATACAATAATACCATAAAGAGGTGATGAGATGAAGAAAAGTGTATATAGTATCGTTCTTATGGATGATGTAGTACAAGCAATAGATGCACTTGCCTATAGACTAGGGACAAGTCGCTCGAATTTAATTAATCAAATCTTAGCAGAAAAGGTAGCACTCATTACCCCAGAAATGCAAATGAGAAATGTGTTTAATGAAGTAGAGAAGCTATTAGATGGATATAGCCATTTTCAGATTCAACCTCAGGCAGCAGATTCTATGATGAGTATACGAAGTGTTTTAAGATATAAATATAATCCAACTATTCGGTATGCTATTACATTAGATCGAAGTGCAGGAAGTAGAATAGGTGAACTTAAGGTAATCTCTAGAACGCAGAGTGATGTTCTTCAAAAATACCTGGTACACTTTTTTGAGTTATGGACTATGCAGGAGAAGCAGGTAAAACTTCCAGGGTGGCAAATTGATCAGGGAGGTAAGTGGATGCGTGAGCTCATTAAACAGGATGATAGGATTTGTGAAGGGGAACAGATTGCAAGTGCTATTGCAGATTATATTAAAGCAGTAGATAAAGGGATTAAAATTTATTTCCAATATATTGATAATATACCTTATTTAAATAGGGAGCTTAGCAATCATTTTAATACGTATATACAAAGTAGTTTAATACTTGTTTAAAATTAATACCTATAAATGAAGGAGGGTATTTGTATGAATATGCAAAAGTTTACACAAAAATCATTAGAAGCTTTAAATCAAGCACAAAGCGTTACAATCAGTCATGAAAATACACAGGTTGATCAAGAGCATGTTTTCTATGCCCTTTTAGATCAAGAAGATGGACTTATTCCAAGTATTTTAACTAAAATGAACTGTGATGTAAAAGCTGTTAAAGAAGCGGTTGTAACAGCTATTAATAAAAAACCAAGAGTCTCAGGACCAGGTAGAGAGCCGGATAAGATTTATATTTCACAAGATGTAGATAAAATGCTTGTGAAGAGTGAAAAAATAGCTGGAAAGATGCAAGACGATTATATTTCTGTAGAGCATATTATGCTTGCACTTATTGACACTGCTAACTATGAAGTAAGTAATATACTTCGTGCTTATAATATTAATAAGAAAAACTTCAGTGAAGTGCTTAAAACAGTGCGTGGTGCTAGCCGTGTCACAAGTGATGCACCAGAAGGCACATACGATGTACTTTCTAAATATGGTTATGATCTGGTACAACGTGCAAGAGATGGCAAGCTAGACCCTGTTATTGGTCGCGATAGTGAAATTCGTAATGTTATCCGTATTCTTTCTCGTAAGACAAAGAATAATCCAGTCCTTATTGGTGAACCTGGCGTAGGTAAAACAGCTATTGCAGAAGGACTTGCACAACGTATTTTAAATGGTGATGTTCCAGAAAGTCTTAAAGATAAAACAATCTTCTCACTCGATATGGGAGCACTCATTGCAGGGGCTAAATTTAGAGGAGAGTTTGAAGAACGTCTTAAAGCTGTACTTGAGGAAATTAAGAAAAGTGAGGGACGTATTATCTTATTCATTGATGAAATTCATAATATTGTAGGAGCAGGTAAAACAGAAGGCTCTATGGATGCAGGTAACCTTCTTAAACCAATGCTTGCAAGAGGGGAGCTTCATTGTATAGGTGCGACTACTCTTAATGAACATCGTCAATACATTGAGAAAGATGCAGCGCTTGAAAGACGTTTTCAACCTGTTATGGTAAGTGAACCTACTGTAGAAGATACTATTGCTATTTTACGTGGTCTTAAGGAACGCTATGAAATTTATCATGGTGTACAAATTCAGGATAATGCTCTCATTGCAGCAGCTACACTTTCAGACCGTTATATTTCAGATCGTTTCTTACCAGATAAAGCTATTGACCTTGTAGATGAGGCATGTGCTATGCTTCGTACAGAAATGGATTCTATGCCAACAGAGCTTGATGAGATTGCACGCAAAGTCATGCAGCTTGAGATAGCAGAAGCGGCTCTTAAAAAAGAAGAGGATGCTGTTTCTAGAGAAAATCTTAAAGAAACAAGAAAAGAACTAGCAGAACTTAAAGATAAATTTAATGCAATGCACATCAAATGGGAAAATGAAAAAGAATTGATTACTTCTGTAAGAAATACAAAAGAAGAAATTGAACAAGCTACAGCAACTATGCAGAAATATGAACGCGATTATGACCTTAATAAAGTAGCAGAATATAAATACGGTATTATTCCAGGACTTGAGAAAAAACTCAAAGAAGCTGAGGAAAAAGTTCATGAGCTAGGTGAAGCAGGACTTCTTCGTGATAAAGTAAATGAAGAAGAAATTGCAAAAATTATTTCAAGATGGACTCATATTCCAGTGACAAAATTGATGGAAGGTGAACGTCATAAACTCCTTCGTTTAGAAGAAATTATCCATAAACGTGTTATTGGACAGGAAGAAGCTGTATCCAAAGTAAGTGATGCTATTATCCGTGCACGTGCGGGGATTAAAGATCCACGTAGACCAATTGGTTCCTTCTTATTCTTAGGACCAACAGGCGTAGGTAAAACAGAACTTGCTAAGGCTCTTGCAGAATCACTCTTTGATGACGAAAATGCTATGATTCGTATTGATATGAGTGAGTATATGGAAAAACATGCAGTGGCAAGACTTATTGGAGCACCTCCAGGGTATGTAGGATATGAGGAAGGGGGTCAGCTTACAGAAGCTGTAAGACGTAAACCTTATGCAGTTATTCTTTTTGATGAAGTTGAAAAAGCACATCCAGATGTCTTTAATGTACTGCTGCAAGTATTAGATGATGGGCGTATTACAGATTCTAAAGGGCGTACAGTAGACTTTAAAAATACTATTATTATCTTAACTTCTAATATTGGCTCTGACCTTATTTTAGAAGGTATTACAGATACGGGTGAAATTACAAATGAGGTAGAGGAAGGTGTTAATAATAGATTAAAAATGCATTTTAGACCTGAATTCCTTAACCGTCTAGACGATATTGTTATTTATAAACCACTTATGAAAGAACAAATTATCCAGATTGTAGACTTACTTGTGACAGACCTTAACAGACGTTTAGCGGATAGACAGCTTAGTGTAAAACTTACTCATGAGGCAAAGGTTTATCTTGCAGAACAAGGCTTTGATCCTGTATTTGGAGCAAGACCACTTAAACGTTTCTTACAGCGTAAAGTAGAAACACTGATTGGGCGTATGCTTATTGCTAATGATGTAGAACCGTTCTCAACCTTTGTAGTAGATTATGATGGGCAAGAACTTAAAATTTCAATAGAATAGAAATAGAGAGATTAAAAAAGAGGTTTTCGCGAAAGGAAAGCCTCTTTTTTAATACAACAATATAAATGAAACAATGTTATATTTATATATTTACAATAAAACATTGTTGTGATATATTAAATTTAACATAGAAAATAGAGAAGAGGAGATGTTTTAAATGAGAAATAGAGATTTGCATATTAGTGGAGCAGGAAGTTATCCAGGAGGAGAATTTGATAGTGTATCAATTAGTGGTTCTGGGAAAATAAATGGAGATATACGCTGTAAGAGTTTCTCAGGATCTGGTGCAAGTAAAGTTGTAGGAAATGTTGTATGTGAAAGGTTTAGCTGTTCAGGTTCAGGAAAAGTAACGGGTAATGTGGAGGGGTTAGAGATTAAAGCCAGTGGATGTTGTAAAATAGAAGGCGATGTTAAAGGGGGAAGCTTATCCGTATCTGGTGCTACAAAAATAGTAGGTAGCGTAAAGGGAGAAATAGTTTGTGGTTCAGGTGCTTTATCAGTAGGGAAAAATATAGAAGCTGAAGAAGTACGCATAGATGGTAGTATTAAAAATGAAGGAACTATTAATGCTGAAAAAGTAATTATTGAATGTAGAAGTGGTAATGGAACTTGTTCTTTTAATGAGATTGGTGCATCTACTGTTTCTATTAATGGCTATAGTGAAACATCTAGACCATATCTTTACAAGCTTTTTGGTATGTTTACTGGTGGGAGCATGGAGGGTATAACAGGTAATTTAATCGAGGGAGATACTATTTATGTAGCTAATGCTAAGGTAGATACCATTAGGGGAGAGCATATAACACTTGGACCTAATGCGGAGGTAAGATGCGTAGAATATACTCAAGAAATTAAAGTGAGTGAGACTGCTATTGTAAAAGATATAATTAAGCTATAGGGAGGCTGGATATGGCTAGTGGAAATGTTTTATTATTAGGTGCAGGAAAGTGTATAGAGGGAAAGTATAAGAAAGTACGTGTAATAGGAAGTGGGCAGATTGAAGGAGATATTGCATGTGAAAAGCTAACCAGTGCAGGGGCTGCACAAGTCACGGGGAATATCTATTTTGAACGCTGTAAAGTATCAGGTGCTTTTGAGGTAAAGGGTAACTTAGAAGGAAAGTGCCTACGTATAATGGGGGCAGGAGAAGTAGGTGGTAAAATAAGAGTGGAGACTTGCAGGGCTTATGGTGCTATAGAAGTTAAGGATAATATTAATGCAGAGTATTTTATTGTAAGAGGTGCTATAGAATGTATAGGAAGTATTAATTGTGAAAAGATTATGGTAGAGCTATTAGGAAAATGCGTTGTAGAAGAAATAGGAGCAAGTGAGATTGCTATAGGACAAAAAGTAAAAATTAAAGAAAAAAGTATTAAACATAAGATGATAAATAAGATGCGTATGCATATAGGTAAAGAAGAGGGGGACCTAAGAGCGCAAGCAGTAGAAGGAGATAAAATTTATCTAGATCATGCTAAAGTAGATACAGTAAGTGGTGGGGAGATTGAGATAGGGCCTTATTGTGAAATTGAACGCCTTGAATATACAAAGTCCGTTAAAATACATGAAAGTTCTAAAGTAAAAGAGCAGATACAGATTATAACAAGAAGAAACAGGTGATAAAATGGAAGAACTTATATCAAAGAAAGAGCTGTTAGAGCAGACGGGTATTTCATATGGACAATTATATAGATGGAAAAGAAAAAATATTATTCCTGAGGAATGGTTTATAAAAAAATCTGTTTCAACAGGGCAGGAAACTTTCTTTCCTAGGGAGAAAATTCTAGATCGTATTGAAATGATTGTAAATATGAAAGATGAGGCTTCTTTAGATGATTTAGCTAAGATGTTTAGTGTAGAATTTGAACATGCTAATCTAGATTTAGATAGGCTCATTAGAAAGAGTGTTATTACAGAGCAGTCCATTACCATTTATAAAGATATTACAGGGAATAAAAATATTGAAACCATAGAACAGGTAGTAGGGATTAAGGTTCTTAAAGATAAACTCACGGCAGGGGAGTTAACTTTACCTGAGTGTCAGGAACTTATTCGTTTTATTCATACCCATTTTGAAGTACTTACAGGTGAGAGTAATAGAATTTATGTGTTAAGAGCTATGGGGGTACCTTTTGTTATGGGGGTTAAATCAGAGAAAGATATTGTATTTAATGATAATTACAAAATTGTAACATGGGTAAATTTATATGATGAAATAAGCACTATTAAATTTGAACTTATGTAATTTAAACTTCTATAATTTAAACGGCAATAGCTCATCAAGTAAGAAGGTAAATATAAAGAAATGCATACAGCACAAGCTAAGTGGTATGTATTAAAAAAGAGCAAGTATAAAGATTATACTTGCTCTTTTTTAATTATTTTGTTCAAGTGATAAGAAGCCACGACCGTTTCCAATTACTTGTGCTACGTCAGAAACAGTGACAAAGGCATGGCTATCATGCGCAGATACAATGTGTTTGAGTTTAGCAACTTCTCGTAAGTTTACATTTGCATAAAGAATATATTTATTTTGATGAGTATAACCACCTATAGCAGGAACAATAGTTACACCTCTATTCATGACTTCCATAATATCTTTGGCGATAGCTTGACCTGTATCAGGAGAGGTAATGATGGAGACTGTACGACGCCTGTTAAGTCCATCTACTACATAATTTGTAGTTTGACTGCTAATAAACATACTTGCTGCAGTTAAGATGGAAATATCAATACCAAATGCAAAGATAGAAGTCAACATAATGACCATATTGATAGAAAGAATAACATTTCCCATACTAAATGAGAAAAACTTATTCAGGATTTTAGCTATAATGTCTGTTCCTCCAACAGAAGCATCACCTCTAAAGAGAATTCCCATGCCTAGGCCGTTTAAAAGACCTGCTACAAGAATAATAGTAAGAGGACTTTGAGTTGGAATGATAAAGCCATTGGTTAGTTCAAGCCAAAATGAAAAGCATATCATACCAAGTAAGCTAAAGTAGATGAATCTTCTTTTGAGAAAAATGAAAGCTAGTATAAAGAGTGGAATATTAAGTAAAATATTCGTCAAACTTAAATTCGCACCAGCTAAAAAATGTAGGAATAAAGAAATACCACTGATGCCCCCACTAAGCATCTGATTTGGAACAAGAATTCCATTAACTGCGATAGCCATTAGAAAAGTTCCAAGCAAAATAGAAAAAATACTTTTAATCTTGTTATTCATCACACAAGTCTCCGTAAATATGTATTATTCAACTAAATCAATGTGTCAATTATACCTTTTTAAAAGTTAAAAATCAACAAGATAGAACGTAATTTTAGTAAGAACCAAAAAATACTAACATTTATATAAAATTACTCTTAACGGAGGGACTTATACATGATATGATAAGGTAGAAAATGATTAAAGTTTGAATGTGATAAAGGAAAGGGAAAGAATATGTCAAAGACAATTATTACTCAATTTTTAAGTCAGCATGGCATGTACTATGGCGATCTTAACTTTGAAGCAGAATGCCAAAAGTTTATTGAAGAAATGGATAAGGGCTTATCTACAGAAGGTAGTAGTTTAGCTATGATTCCTACATATTTATCTGTAAAAAATGAGATTCAAATGAATAAACCAGCTGTTGTTATTGATGCAGGTGGGACGAACTTCAGAGTAGGTCTTGTAAGCTTTGATGATAACATGAAAGCTTCAGTAAGCGATTTTTCTAAAACACAAATGCCAGGTATTGCACGTGAACTTAGTAAACAAGAATTTTTCGGTGCTTTAGTAGATCATACAAAAGAAGTGGCTGAAAAATCTACAGATATAGGTTTTTGCTTCTCTTACCCTACGGAGATTAATAAAGACAAAGATGGTGTCCTTCTTTACTGGACAAAAGAAGTAAAAGCACCGGAAGTTGTAGGTGAAAAAATTGGTGCTAACCTTGTAGCAGGGTTAAAAGAAGTGGATGGTAAAGATCGCACAGTAGCCATCTTAAATGATACAGTAGCAACACTTCTTGGTGGTAAAGGAATTACAAGCCATCGTGTATTTGATGGTTATATTGGTTTCATCTTTGGTACAGGGACAAACCTTTGCTATATTGAAAATGTAGACGCTATTACTAAAATCAATGATGCAGAAGATCAAACAATGATTATCAATACAGAATCTGGTGGTTATAACAAACTACCAAGAGGTATAATGGATGCTAAGCTTGATGAAACTTCTAACAATCCTGGAGAGTATCAGTTAGAAAAAATGGTAAGTGGTAGATACTTAGGACCACTTGTACAAGAAGTGTTAAAAGGTGCAGCAAGTGAAGGGATATTCTCACCTGAATGTAATAAGGCTTTATTACAACTTGAAGGCTTAGAGCTTATTGATGTAAGCTTCTTTATGGCTGACCCACACAATCAAGAAAATGTACTTGTAAAATGTAATGCAGAAGAGGCAGATACAACCCTTATGTATGAATTAATTGATGCTATGATTGAGCGTGCAGCTAAAATCTGTGCAATCAAATTAAGTGCATGTATTCTTAAAACAAATACAGGTCGTGATATGGCAAGACCTGTAGCTATTGTTGGAGAAGGGACTACTTTCTACAAGCTTAAAGGCTATAAAGAAAAACTTGACTATTATATGAAAGCTTACCTTGTAAAAGAGCATGGTCACTACTATGAATTTATCAAAGGTGAAGATCTTAACTTAATTGGAACAGCTATTGCTGCATTATCATAATCAAAACAAAGGAGACTTAATATGAAACCACTTTTATTTAAACCAGTTTATGTAGAACGTATTTGGGGCGGACGTGACCTTGAAAAATATAGAGATGATATGCCAGAAGGTGTAATCGGTGAAAGATGGGATGTATCAGCACATACTGCAGGTATGAGTGTTGTAAGCGAAGGTGAGTATGCAGGCAAAACTTTACTTGAGCTTGTAGAAACTTTAGGAGAAGAGCTTGTAGGAAGTAAATGCGCGGGTAAAGAATTCCCACTTCTTATTAAACTTATCAACTCATGTGACAGCTTATCAGTACAAGTTCACCCAGGTGATGAGTATGCAAGACGTGTTGAAAATCAATTTGGTAAAACAGAGTGTTGGTATGTTATGGATGCTAAAGAAGGTGCAGCACTTGTAATCGGTACTAAAACAACAGATAAAGATGCTTTTAAAGCAGCAGCACTTGAAGGGACACTTGACCAATATCTTAACACAATTCCAGTTAAAAAAGGTGATTTCTTCTACATTCCAAGTGGTTTAATCCATGCTATTGGACCTGGCGTAATCATTGCTGAAATTCAACAAAGCAGTGATATTACATACCGTGTATATGACTACAACCGTGGTAGAGAAATGCATCTTGATAAAGCAATGGAGGTAACGGATTTTACACTTACTCCAGAAACAGCAATTAGTGAAACACTTCTTTGCCAAGGTGAATACTTCACAGTTGAAAAACATACTATTACAGATTCATTCAAAGATACAAGCAATGAAGAAAAATTCTTCCTTTTCACATGTGTTGAAGGTGAAGGAACACTTATCTGTGATGGATTTGAAGCTAAAATCAATCTTGGTGAAAGTTTCTTAATTCCAGCTACTACAGGGGAATATGAAATCAAGGGTAACTTAATAGTGCTTAAAAGTTTTGTAGCATAGGGGGATTACAATGAAGACATTACAAATACCAGTAGGGATTTCGGCAAGACACTTACATTTATGCCAAGAACATCTTGAAGTGCTTTTTGGGGAAGGAGCGCAGCTCCATCCGATTAAAACACTTATGGGTGGTCAATATGCAGCAGATGAACGTGTAACAGTCGTAGGTCATGCGGGCCGTAAACTCGAAAATGTACGTGTTTTAGGACCTCTTAGAGGAGCAACACAAGTTGAGATTTCTAAAACAGATGCTATGTTCTTAAAGGTAGAAGGTGTACTTAGGGATTCAGGAGATATTGAAGGGACACCAGGTGTAACACTGATTGGACCAAAAGGTGAAGTAACTCTTGAAACAGGATGCATTGTAGCTAAAAGACATATTCATATGTCACCTGAAGATGCTAAGAATTTTGGACTTGAAGATAAAGCACGTATTTCAGTAGAACTTGAGGGTGAAAGAGGCGGTATGATGCACAATGTGCTTGTACGCGTTGATCCTACTTTTACACTTGAAATGCATATTGATACAGATGAAGCTAATGCCTTTGAGGTAAAATCAAATCAAGTCATTAACTATACAGTAGAATAAAGAGAGTAAAAAAAGACCTAGGAGGCGTGTGAAGTGCTTCCTAGGTCTTTTTCGATATTAATAAAGTTGTGTAATAAAGTATCCATAGTCTTCAAATGTATTTTTGATAAGATGAATGTGTTCTGGACCATTTGTCTCAACAGTTACTTCGAGAAGAACATTTTTGAAACGGTTACGTGCTTTAAATTGATTGTGATCAAGATTTACAACATTGGCATTAATGCTACTTAAGATTTTAGAAACTTCAAGAAGTTGACCAGGTGTATTAGGAAGCTCTACTGTGAAGCAGAAGAGGCGTCCACGAGATACAAGACCACTGCGGATAAGGGCAGAAATAGTAAGCATATCAATATTACCGCCACTAATAATAGCAGCAACTTTTTTGTTTTTGAAGTTTAATTTTTTAAGTGCCGCAAGAGAAGCCGCTCCGGATGTTTCAGCAAGTAATTTATGTTTTTCAGTCAGTACAAGAAGACTATCTACAATAGCACTATCTTTAACTGTAATAATGTCATCAACATATTCTTTTATGTAAGAGAAAGTTAAGTCTCCTGGTGTTTTTACAGCAATACCTTCAGCAATAGTATCTACACGGTCAAGGGATGTAAGTTTACCCGCTTTAAAGCTACGTTCCATAGCATTAGCGCCTTCTGCTTGAACCCCAATAACTTTAATGTTTGGATTAATAGATTTTGCATAAAGGGCAACACCACTGATCAATCCACCCCCGCCAATAGGGCAAAGGATAGCATCAAGATTTGGGAGTTCTTCTAAAATTTCAAGACCTACTGTACCTTGTCCATAAATAATATCTGGATCATTGAAAGGGTGAATAAACGTTGCACCTTTTTCTTGTTCGATACGACAAGCTTCTTTAAAAGCATCATCGTAGCAACTTCCAGTTAGAACCACATTACCGCCAAAGTCTTTAGTAGACTGTACTTTTAAATAAGGTGTTGTCTCTGGCATAACAATAGTGGAGTCTACATGGCTTAAAGTAGCTGCATAGGCAACGCCTTGTGCATGATTACCAGCAGATGAACATACAACACCTTTTTCTTTTTCTTCTTCAGAAAGACTTCTGATTTTATTTAGGGCACCACGGATTTTATAGGCACCTGTCACTTGAAGATTTTCACATTTTAAATATACCTGATTGCCACTTAAATTAGAAAAGACTGGACTATAGAGAAGCGGTGTCTTAATAACAACATCTTTTATATTCTCACGTGCATCTTGAACTAATTTTGCATACATAATGAGCACCTCATTTCAGAATAGAAAATTACTTTTTCATTATAAAACAATCTTACTCATTGTACAAATAAATAATGCGAATGAATAAGGAAATATATAAATAAGTAAAAATAAATAACAAATATCAAAAAATATAATTATAAAAATAAGTGTGAATAAATGCCTGGATTATTGCAGTGTTTAAACTTAAGATATAATAAATAAAATATATTTTGTATATAAATTTAAAAGGCTATTGTGAAAAGATTATCTATATGAACTACAAGCTTTCTTGGATATAGATTTTAAAATGGACTTTGGGGAATTTGTGTCTATTATGGAGGCATCGGGTTCTGGGAAGACTACCTTTCTTTCTATTTTAGGATGTTTGGATTAAGCTTTTAATTGGCTGCCGAAGCTTACTCTATTAGAGAATGGGGGTATGGAGGAGTAAAGCCGAGAGAGCGGCGTAAGCTTGCACTAGGAGCATTAGAAAAAATAGGCCTTAGTGATAGAATTAAAAATAAGCCTAATAAAATTTCAGGGAGCAGAAACAAAGAGTAGCGGTTGCATGAACCTGAAATTGCTTCCTATACAAAGAGAAAAGTGGGCCTACTATTACTGATGAAAAACTTTACAAAATTAAACTGAAGTAAAGAAATACACATAGAATTTACATAGGAAATTTATAATGAAAGTTGCCCAGAAGGGAATTAAAACATAGAAAGTATGTTTGACAATTTTGTAACTATCAACTATAGTAGATGGCATGTTAAGCTTTCTAATATATGGGAATTTTGATTTAAATATAAGGAGGACATTATGAAAATTAAAAAAAAGCTAGTTGTTGCCATAGGCGCAACACTTATTGTATTAGTAATGGGGATGAGTTTATTAGGAACCCAAAATAAAGGTCCTGTTTTAATAGGAGATCCACAAGGACAACTTGTTAATGTAGAAAAAGCTATTGAAGCAGACATTCAAACAAAGATATCTGCAACAGGTATGGTAAAAGCTGATAAAAACGAAACAGTATTGGCGCAGCTCAATACGCAAGTTGAAAAAATAAACGTTGAAGTAGGTGATTTTGTTAAAAAGGGTGATGTACTTCTTACATATGAACAAGAAACGAAAGAAAATCTTCAAAGAGATTTAGAGAAATTAGATCTTCAGATACAAAGTAGTAAGATTTTATTAAATCAGATGCAAAGTGCAAGTAAACAATCTGTAATGGGAGCTGAGACAGCTGTTGCCAATGCAGAAAAAAATATTCTAGATTTAGAAGATAGTATTAAGAGTATAGAAACTTCTTTAGAGATTTCAAAGAAGAGTTTAGAAAAAGCACAAAATAATTATGATGTAACAAAACAGCTTCATAGTGAGGGACTAGCTGCTAAAACAGAGTTAGATGATGCAGAGCAGGCACTTATGAATGCAAAAGATCAAGTGAATTCTCTAGAAACAAAAATTCAGTCTACAAAGAAAAGTTTAGAGACGGCTAAAATGCAGCAGGAAAGTGCACAGTATGATTTAGATGTCTTATTAAATAAAGTAGAAGACCAAACAAAGTTAGAGAATATAGCAGTTAAACAAAATGAGATTGCATCTTTAACCCTTCAAAAACAGGCACTTTTAGAGCAGTTAGAAAAAGCTGCTGTAAATGTGATTGCACCAATGGATGGTGTGATTTCAGAAGTGAAGGTACAAGATGGCAGTTATGTAGCACCAGGGGCAGAGCTTGTAAAAATTATTAACCCAGACCAATTAGTAGTAAAAGCTGAAATTTCACCTTATTATGCAGCACAACTTGAAACAGGGCTTAAAGTAGCAGTGAAGTACAATGGTTCTACAACTGTAGAGACAGAGGGAACAGTTTCTATGGTTTCTCCAGTGGCCGTACAAAAATCAGCGCAGGATAAAAGTGCAACAAGTACAGCTATTCCGATAGAAGTAGCACTTGATAGTAGTAAAGGTCTTAAAGAAGGATTAACTGTAGACCTTAAAATCATTACTTCAGATGTAAAAGATGTTATAGCAGTACCTCTTCTTGCAACCATGACAGATAAAGAAGATAATAATTACCTCTTTGTAGTAGGGGAAGACGGTAAGCTTTCAAAACGAATGGTTAAACAAGGTGCAGCAGATAATCAGTATGTACAAGTAAGTGATCTAGAAGTTGGAGATATTGTAGTAACAAACCCGACAGAAGCACTTGAGGATGGTATGAGTGTAAGATATCTGCCATTTGAAGAAGCAGGTGAGCAAAATGATTCAAATTGAAAAAATGAATAAAATTTATAAAAACGGTAAGATGGAATTACAAGCTTTATTTGATGTAGATCTTAAAGTAAATCCAGGGGAGTTTGTGTCTATCATGGGTACATCAGGTTCTGGCAAGACGACCTTCCTTTCTATATTAGGTTGTTTAGACCAGGCCACAGAGGGCACTTATATTTTAGATGGTGTTAATGTTTCTGAAATGCACGATAAAGATTTTTCTAAACTACGTAATGAAAAGATAGGCTTTGTTTTTCAGGCTTTTAATCTATTACCTAAGTTGACTATTTTAGAAAACGTAGAAATACCTCTTATGTATGGTGGTGTTAAACCAAAAGAAAGAAGAGAGCGTGCAACAGAAGCATTAGAGAAAGTAGGTCTTGGTCATCGTCTTAAACATAAGCCTAATGAAATTTCTGGGGGGCAAAAACAAAGGGTAGCCATTGCACGTGCCCTTGTTAATAATCCGGCCATTCTTTTTGCAGATGAGCCTACAGGAAATTTAGATAGTAAATCAAGTGTAGAGATTATGAAAATTTTCCAACAGCTTAATGATGAAGGGGCTACTATTGTTATGGTTACGCACGAACCTGAAATTGCTGCCTATACAAAGAGAAAAGTTGTCTTTAGAGATGGACGTATTATTGCAGATGAAAAACTTGACCAGATTAAACTAGACTAAGGAGGAGAGGGTTATGAATTTAATAGAATGTATTAAGAGTGCAATGAACCAGCTCCTTGGTAATAAAATGAGGACCTTCCTTACTATGCTTGGTATGTTTATAGGAATCGGTTCTGTTATTATGGTACTTGGGCTAGGTGCAGGTGTAAAAGATTTAATGATGAGTACTTTTGATGCTATTGGAAAAGGTACTGTTATGATTAATGTAAAAGATGGCAGACCAGAAAATATGCTTAACCAATCAGATCTTGAGGCTATCCGTGAAATGAAAGAAGTTGAAGATGCTGTATTTGTAGGCGAGAACTGGATGACAAGTATCAAGGACTATAAGAAAGAAGATAAATGGATTTATTTCGCAGGTGCACCTTATAATATATCTATTGTACAGGATGTAGAGATTACAGCAGGGCGTATGTATGCAGAATCTGAGGAACTGGCAAAGGCCAATGTATGTGTTGTTTCAGATACTTATGCCAAAGTGATCTTAGGCAGCGATACACCAAGTGATGCAATAGGTAGAATGCTTGAACTTAATATTGCAGGCGAAAAGCATGAGTTTGAAATTGTAGGAATTAAGAAGGAAATGAGCTTTCCTGGAATGCCAGAAGAGATGATGCCGCTTATTGCTTATATTCCTTTCCATACGATGGATCAAATTACTAACTTTGGAGATTTAAGAAGCTATACGGGTGGTTTTAAAGTTAAGGAAGAATACAATCCAAATGAAGTAGCTTATCAGGTAAGTAGACTCCTAGACAAGAGACATAATACTCAAAATGGCTATCAAACTCAAAGTGCGAGTAGTATGTTAGATCAAATGAATACAGTTATGAGTGTTGTAACAGGTTTCATCAGTTTTGTAGCTGCTATATCCCTAGTAGTAGGCGGTATTGGGATTATGAATATTATGCTTGTAACTGTTAAGGAACGTACAAGGGAAATTGGTGTACGTAAGGCTGTAGGGGCAAGTAATAAAGAAATTTTAAGACAATTCCTAGTAGAGGCTGTTATACTGACATTATTAGGTGGTATAATAGGGATGTTATTAGGTTATGTAGGAGCAGTGGCGTTAGGGAATGCCTTTGGTATTACTATTAGCTTAACTTCAGACATGATTTTATTTGCAGTAGGAACATCGAGTGCTATTGGTATTATTTTTGGAGTATATCCAGCACGCCAAGCTGCAAAGCTTGATCCTGTAGAAGCACTTAGATATGAATAGGAGGGGGAAAATGGATACTAGAAAGATTATGGCCTGCTTACTTGGTGCAACTTTGATGGTGGGAGCGAATAACTTTACATATGCCAAGGAAGTCAAAGAGGAAAAAATTCTTACGCTTAAAGAAGCTGTAAATAAAGCACAATCTAAAAGTCTTCAGCTTCGTATAACAGAGAGAAATACAGAACTTGCTAAAGAAAATGCAGAGATGGCTTATTTACAGGGCGGTTATTATGCATATGATAGCAAAAATGTAGATTATCAATATACACAAAAACAGCAAGGTGTAATTAAAGACCAAGTCGCATTAAGTGTTACAAATCTTTATGAAGATATTATTTTAAGTGAAAAAAAATTAGATAATTTAAGTGCAAGTTTACAGCTTTGGGAAAAACAAAATATGAAAGATCAGATTGAGTTTGATAGAGGGCTTAAAAGTAACCTTTATATGCAACAAAAGGAGCTAGAACATCAACAGTCTCTTCAGAGTAAAGCAGATCTTGAAAAGCAGCTTGAACTTAAGTATATGCAGCTTGGCAATATGGTAGGGCTAACTATGAAGTACTATACGCTTGAAGAGCCAGAACTTGTTTTTGAGCCTTATAGAGATGTGGCTCATTTAGATAGTTTTGCTTCTAGCAAAGCTGAGGACCATGTGGCACTTTGGAAAGCAACGGAAGAATTACGCGTTGCATTAGAAACACCTATTTTTACACAAGACTATATGACTGTGATTACCATGAAGGCTAACCGTGAAACAGCAAAAGATAATCAGAGACTTACAAAAGAAAATCTAGAAAAGTCCATTCGTGAAATTTATGTGCAAGTGAAACAATTAGAATCTCAATATAACCTTTTAGTAAGCCAACTAGAGCTTAAAGAAAAAGAACTTAAGGTGAATGAGCTATACTTAGAAAGAGGCATGATTTCTAATCTGCAATATGAACAGAGTAAAATAGCTTATGATAAAGCAAAGCTAGAGCTTGATCAAGTGATAAGTCAGCATAATCAACTTAAATATCAGTTGGATCATCCACATCTTATTCCAGCTGTATAAAAGTTAAAAGATAGTTATACAAGGTATAACTATCTTTTTTTATTATCTTACAAACAGTTAATATTGTGTTAAAAATTATTAGGCATAATACAAATATCTACAATGAGATAGAGGGGATACATATGTTGCATTATTATCTTACAAAAGAATTAACCGTAGTGGAAGTTGTAGCTAAACTAAAGAATCAGCTTAAAGAGGAAAATATTTTAAGCGTAGGTTGCAATAAAAAAGGGAGAGCTTTTGTAGAGACAGACTGGTATATTTATGAAGTGAATGTAAAAGGGGATTGTTACACACTTCCAGTCATGTGGTCAAAGTCCAAGAAGCCGTTTTTAATTGCAGGTATTTTGACTGTTTTATTTTTAATGTTTTTTGTAGGAGGGCTTATTACTGATTTTATGGTTATTACAATTTTGTGTAGTTTAGGACTTGTTAATGTATTTAATCGCACAGAAATCAGGAAGATGAAGCTAGCTATTGAACGTGCACTTAGTGAAAGTTAAGTCTATAAAAAATTAAAGGAGTCAGTCATGAAAATCAAAAGGTATGCTATAGGGCTTATCAGTCTAACACTTATAGTGCTGACGAGTGCTTGTTATCTTTTCTTTAGCAAACATCAGTCACGTTATTCCCCTAAAGGAGAGCCTATACATGAAGAAAAGACTATAGTACAGGAACAAACTATAACAGGTGAGGAAAGCGAATATTTCTTTGCGTTTGCTAAAAAAGCATTAGAAACTTATTTTGAAGAAGATTTAGCTATTATAGATCCTGCTATAAGAAGTATTCAAACAGATGGCTTACAAAAATATTTTATTACATTAGATAGCATAGGTATTGATAATGAGTATAATGTAGACATTTATCATTACTATATGGTAATTCATAGAAATCCAGAGGATAAGCTTTATGTAATGCCTTTTGGTATAGAGGTTGTAAAAGGTGAAGTAGATAAAGTAAGGCAAGACCTTCTTACAAGTATGCTTAAATCTGTTAATGGATGGGGACTCGAACATGAGAAAACATGGGAAAGATGGCAGGATGTTATGGTGAATATGAACTATAAAAATGCAGAATCACGGCAAGGACGTATGCATACTACAGAAACTATCTTTTATGTCCAAAGCCTAATTTGTTTTATTAATGAGTATATTACCAACATGCCAGATGAAGCTTTTATGCAAATTAGTAAGGATGGACTTTATCAAAAAGTACTAGATTTTGAAATAAAGAGTATTACAGATGTGAATCAGCATGAAGAAAGTTATGCCATAGTAGAAGGAACGGTGCGCGTCTATGAAAAAGAGCGTATTCATGATTATCAAGTTGAGATGACTTATAAGATAAAAAGAAATAGAGATAGAAGTTTTACCGTTGTTCATCAAATGGGGCAAGTTAAATAAAAAACTAGATTTTATGACTGTTTTTAGGTAAGATGTTAATAAGAAGATACATTTAAGATGGAAGGAATGTATATATGCAAGTGAAGAAAAAAGTCATTATAGGTAGTGTCATTGTACTTGCTTTCCTATTAATCACATGGGCAGTTATAATGAGAAAACCTATAAAAGGCATTATCATAGAAGAGGAGATAACAGATTTACCACAAAAGCCAAGAGTTTCTCTTGATACATATATGCCAATTATAAAGGATACTATGTGGATTTATGAAGATTCTACTACACCTTATGTGCCTATTAGTGTATGGGTTGATTTTATTAAGGATAATATTATTCAGATTAGATTTAAACAAGGTGATAAGATTACTGCAAAAGTTTTTATAGAGGAAGAAGAAGCCATTTATGAAGTGGCTACCGTAGAGGATGCAACGATTAAACAGGATTATACCACACTTAGACAATATAATAATATTATCATGAAATGGCCTATAGAAGTAGGAAGTAGTTGGATAATGTCTGATAATTCTATTCGTACTATTACACAAACAGATGAAGTATATGAAACAGAGTTAGGTGAACAAACAGGTATAGAGATGACTACGAGACATGAGGATTATACTATTACAGAGACTTTTGTAGAAAAGATAGGACTCTATTCAATAAAATATGAAACCCCTCAGAAAACAAGAACGATTCAGTTTTCAGAAATGATTTCCAATAAACCTCAAGAAGAGGTAGTAGAGCTTTATTTAATGAATAAAGCGACGGGAAAAATGGAGACTGTTTTTGAAAAGGTAGCTGTTATGACGAATGAGGAACCTAAACATTTCTTAACAGATTTATTAAAAAAAGCACCTAATGAAGATTATCTCATAGATATTTCAAATGGAGCTATTATCAATAAGCTTTTTTTAGATGAAGAAGAAGCTTGTTTATATGTAGAGATGAGTGAAGATTTTATAGATCCTCAGTATAGTAAGACAGAAGAAGAAAAAATCATAACAAGTTTAGTAAATACATTAGGACATTATTACAATGCAGAATATGTTGTCATGACAGTTGAAGGTGAAGCATATCCTTTAAAGAGTCCGTTAAATGATATTAATGGACGTATCAAAGTGAAAGACTCATTTTACTAAGGGGGAAAGCTGTTGAGGAAACATATTTTATTAATGGGATTTATGGTTTTCATATGGGTTCTAAGTAGTAGATTAACGTATGCTACAGAACCCTTTTTTGTATCTTTAGGGAGTGTTCAATCTTATACGGTACCTTATGCGGAGCAAAATACCTTATTACTTTCACGAGATGGTAGCTATGCTACTAAGGTACAAAAAGGAAGCCGTATTACAAAGCCTGGTACATATTATTTAAGTCAATTAGAATCAGATACACTTAAGGGAATAACAAAATTTCAAATTCCCTATAACATGAATCAAAATGAGTGGCGCATAGATAGTGAAAAGGAACTGACTGAAATACTTAAGTATACGCTTGAAAATTATAAGGAAAAAATCACAATTAAGTTTAATAAGGGTAGCTATACGATCAATCAGATGAATGAAGTCATTTATAAAGTCTTAGATGAACTGATGGTAACTTATCCTAAAGTAACATATGTAAGTTATAAGCTCACAAGCTATGGTAATAAAGCGCCTAAAATTTTATTAGAATTTACTTATGCACTGCCTCAAATTCCTACTTTGAAGCAGTATGATAAAAATACAGATCAGAAGATAGAACAACTTATTAAACAGCTTATTCAGCCGGGTATGAAAGACTATGAAAGAGAATGGGTATTAGGTGATTACCTCATTAAAAATATTATTTATGCAAAGCAGGAGACTCATTTAAATCATACTATGCAGGGTGCCATAACAGAGGGGAGAGCTGTGTGTGATGGTTATGCAAAAAGTTATATGTATTTACTTAATAGTATAGGCATTCCAACACAGTTTGTAACAGGTGTGGCAGATAACATTCCTCATGCATGGAATTTAGTTAAGCTTATAGATGGTTATTACCATGTAGATTTAACATGGGCTGACTTAGAAGAAGACCATATAGGCAACTTTTATAATTACTTTAATGAGACAGATACATATATGGAATTAACCCATATATGGGAAAAAGGGCATTTTCCAAAGGCAGAAGGGAAAAAGTATTTGTCTATCTATTTACCTATACCTAGAGAGGGGATTTATAAGGTGAGTTCTCAAAAGGAGTGGCAAGCATTGAAAAAACAGCTTGGTCAGGATGGCTTAAAAGAGGCTAATATTATTTTCTATAATGTGGGTGAGGAGCGTTGGTCTATAGAATCTGTTTTAGATAGTATTTTAAAAGTAGAGCAGGCAGCTATTACTTATTCAGCCTATTATAAATACGATAGCTTAATTATTAATTACAAAGGCCACTAAAAAAAGAGGTGTAAACACCTCTTTTTTTAGTGGCCCCAATTTCCTTTGGCATGGCAAAATGGACACTCAATTTCACTGTCAGGCTTAGTGCTCAGATTAAGCAGAGCAGTACTTGGATAGTAAGCATCACTTGAGTAAGCAAAAGGGTCAATAGCATTAGAGAGATATTCAGGACCATAGAGATCATAGCCACAATTTTTACAACGTAAATAATTTGCCATTTGCATCACCTCGTCTCTAAAGTAAATCTCTTATTTATAGGATGTCCAGAATTTAGCAGTCTATGCATTTCTAGATTTTGGAAGGATAGAAAGAATAAAATCTCACATCCTAATAAAGAGATATAAGAACGAAGGAGAGATAAAATCATGAAAAAGTTTTCAGCAAAAATGCTTTGTGGTGTAATGGCATGGAGTTTGGTTATTAGTCCAATCTTTGCGTGTACAGCAGCTCCAAAAGCAGATGTAAGTAAACCTGTACCTAATCAAAATTCTTCTACTTATTGTGAATGTATGATAGCAAGTGCCCAGAAAGCACCAGAACAAAAATCTAAAGAAACAGAAGAGGCTGGTACTCGTGCAAAATGTGGAAGTAACAAACCTATTTCGAAGCCAGAGACAAGTAAGCCAGCAGCACCAGTAAAACCAGAAACATGTAAGCCAGCAGCACCAGTAAAACCAGAAACATGTAAGCCAGCAGCACCAGTAAAACCAGAAACATGTAAACCAGCAGCGCCAGTAAAACCAACACATAATAAACCTGCTACAGATAATGAATCTACACAAAATACTTTCGTTATTGATAACTTCAAAGTTATTCAAGGTGCACTTCAAAAATTAGGGGTACAACCAGAAGAATTAGAAGGCATGATTAAAGAAGGTAAGAAATTACCTGAAGTACTTGAACTAAAAAATATTCCTGTAGCTAAATTTAAAAAGGCTCTTTTAAAACAATACTATGCAGCTATTAATGAAGGTGTAAAAAATAAACAAATTACAAAAGAAGAAGCTAAAATGTTAAGAGCTGCAATTAAAGAAAAAGTCATGTCATGGCTTCAAACGAAATAGAATGCTTGACAAAAAATAAAAAATACTTTAAACTTCCATAAGTTTAAAGTATTTTTTTATACATAGGAGAGAGAAAATGATTCAATTTATGAAAGACATGATAAAAGATAAGCCATTTTTAAAAATGCTATTTGTACTTGCTATTCCAATCGTTATTCAAAATCTTATTAGTTCATCCCTCAATATGATTGATACCTTAATGATTGGAAGACTAGGAGAAGGTGAAATAGCAGCAGTGGGGCTAGCTAATCAGCTCTTCTTGCTCATCATTACAGGACTTACAGGAATTTGTGCAGGTGCAGGGGTGTTTATTTCTCAATATTGGGGGAAAAAAGACCTTGTGAATATAAAGAGAATGCTAGGGCTTGCACTAACAGTAGGAAGTATCTATGCCCTAGTTATTACTGTATTTGTACAATGTTTTCCAAGTCAATCTATAGGTTTCTTTAATAAAGATCCTAAAATTTTAGAATTAGGAACAGTTTACCTTCAAATTGTATCTATCAGCTATATTTTTACAGCCATTACTTTTGCCTATAGTTTTGCACTAAGATGTATAGGGCGTACACAGCTCCCTATGGTTGCAAGTGGTATTGCAGTAGCCATTAATGTCATTTTTAATACAGTGTTTATTTTTGGTTTAGGAGAATTCATTCCGGCTATGGGTGTAGCAGGTGCAGCCTTAGCAACTTTACTTGCACGTATTATAGAGACTGTTTTCATTATAGTAGGTGTATATAAAATGAAGTACGAATTAGCAGCCCATATCAAAGAACTCTTACCTATTCCACGTGAGCTTATGGAAAGGGCAGCAAAACCTATGCTTGCTATTACAGGTAATGAAATATGTTGGGGGCTAGGGAGTGTTGTCTATACTAAAGCCTATGGGCATATTGGTTATGAAGCGGTAACGAGTGTACAGATTGTAAATACAATAACTAATTTCTTCTTAGTTGTTATTTTCGCTCTAGCTTCTGCAGTATTGACTATTGTAGGTAATGCTATAGGTGAAGGGGATGTGCCAAAAGCTAAGCTTTATGCAAAGCGTATTATTGTATTATCAATGGGGATAGGTATTTTAATCTGCCTAGGGATTATTTTACTTGCACCTTTTATTGTAAGCTGCTTTAATGTGACGCCTGAAGTAGCTCATGTAACGGTTAATATTCTGCTTATTAATGCCGTTATTATTATTCCTAGGGTTTTTACTATTGTTATGATTATGGGGATTTTCAGAGGGGGTGGAGATACAAGATATTCCCTTATACTTGAATCTTCTACAATGTGGCTTATTGGTGTGCCTTTATCCTTTATTGGTGCTTATCTCTTAGGATTTAGACTAGAGTATGTAGTAGCTATGATTATGATGGAGGAATTAGTAAAATCTATATTCTGTATGGTGCGCTTTAAGTCATCTAAGTGGATACATAATATGGTTGAACATTAAGAATAGAAAAGTTATAATAAAATCATACTATTTGTTAAAATTTAGACTATTAGGGGTGGGTCTATGGAAATCAAGGTATGTGTAGGTAGTGCTTGTTATGTAAAGGGATCACATGAAGTGATTGAAACACTTCAGGAACTTATTAAAGTGTATGGGTTAGAAAAGCAAGTTGTTTTAAAAGCAGCTTTTTGTTTAGGCCATTGTACAGAGGCGGTATCCATACAGATAGGGGATGTAATCTATGGTGTACCTAAAGAAGAAGTGGCAACTTTCTTTAAAGAACAGGTGTATAGGAGGATTCAATCATGCAAGTAATGAATTTCTCGAGCACAAACTGTAAAAACTGCTATAAATGTGTAAGGACTTGTGCTGTTAAAGCTATAGAAGTTAAAGATGATAAAGCACATATTATCACGGAAAGATGCGTAGCTTGTGGGCATTGTCTAGTAGTGTGTCCACAGAATGCCAGAGACGTAAAATCGAGTTTAGAAAGTGTGAAGAAAGCTTTAGAAGAAAAGCGCAGGGTAGTCGTTTCACTAGCACCTTCTTACAGGGCTTACTTCGAAGAAAGTGGTAAGTTTATTGCGGCACTTAGGCGATTTGGATTTGATCAAATAGAGGAGACTGCAGTAGGAGCAGAAGTAGTCTCTAGGGCCTATGAGGATTATATCCATCAAACAGATAAGACTGAGCTTATTACGACGTGTTGCCCTTCTACAGTAAGGCTTATAGAAAGGTATTACTCTGATCTTATGGATACCATGATCCCGATTGTATCACCTATGATTGCGCATGGTCGTATGATTAAAGAGCAGTGTAAAGAAGCTTATACGGTCTTTATAGGACCTTGTATTTCTAAAATATGTGAAGCACTCAGTGATGAGCTTGAAGGGGATATTGATGCTGTTTTAACCTTTGATGAAATGCTACATTGTTTTAATGAAAAAGGTATTGATTATAGGAACCTTGAGCCTGAAAGTCCAAGTCAGATAGGCACCTTAAGGGGAAGCAAATATCCTGTAGTCGGAGGCGTTTTAAATGGCATTAGACCGACTTTGGAAGAGAAACACTTAGAAGTACTTCGTGTGCATGGCATGGAGAATTGTAAAGAGGTTCTTAATGACTTAAGAGCAGGTAAGCTTAAGAACGTATGCATTGAAATGAATATTTGCAGTGAAAGTTGTATTGCAGGTCCAGGAGGGCATAATCAGGAAGGTAGTGTATTTACAAGGCTAAGTGCCATCCAGAAATTTATGAGAAAGCCTGTATGTGAAGGTGTAGCAATTAAGGCATATGATCCTCAAGTTTCCTTTGAACGTACTTTTAAGAATAAGCAGGTGGAGGTTTATACGGCTACCGAGCAGCAGATTAAGCAGGTTTTTGAGACAATGGGTAAATATGAGAAAAGTGATGAGCTAAACTGTGGGGCTTGTGGGTATGAAACTTGCCGTGACAAAGCTATTGCAGTACTTCATGGTATGTCCCAAATAGATATGTGCTTGCCTTATACACGTAGTATAGCAGAAAGACTAAGTAATGAGATTTTCTATAATTCCCCTAACAGTATTTTATTACTAGATAGACACTGCAGATTACTTGATATGAATCCAAGCGGGGAAGTCTGCTTTGGTTACAAGACAGAACTTATGAAAGGTAAAGATATTCAAATTATGATGGATAAAACACCTTTTGAAACGGCACTTAAAGAGAAGGTTTCATTAGGTAAAGAGAAAATAGAACTCCCTACATATGATTTGATAGCCTATAGAGATATTATTTATTTAGAAAAGCAGCAGGCTCTTCTCGTTATTTTTGCAGATGTGACAGATGAAGAAAAACGTAAAAAAGAAGTTTCTACTTTAAAGGGAAATACTTTAGATGTGACTCAGTCCATTATTGATAAACAGATGCGTGTTGCCCAGGAAATAGCCAGCCTCTTAGGGGAGACAACAGCTGAGACAAAAGTAGCGATTATGAAGCTAAAGAAGGTATTAAGTGAGGAAGGTGACTGCTGATGTCTTATTCGATAGATGTAGCGAAATGCAGCATGAACAAATATCAGGAAGAGTTGTGCGGAGATCATGTAGAAACCATTAAAACGAAAGATGGCATGATTGTGGTTCTGTCAGATGGACTAGGAAGTGGTGTAAAAGCTAATATACTAGCGACCCTTACTTCTAAAATAGCCATTACTATGTTAAAAGAAGGCGCCAGTATTGAGGATACCATCTGTACTATTGCAAGTACCTTACCTGAGTGTCAGGTAAGAAAGTTGGCTTATTCTACCTTTACCATTGTAGACCTTAAAAATAATGGAGATGTTTATATGGTAGAATATGATAATCCTCCCGTTTTTTATTATCGAAAAGGTAGTCCACTTTCTATCCATAAAGAAAAGCGTACTATTAATAATAAAGTTATTTATGAAAGCAATTTTAAAATGAGAGTAGGAGATACGCTGGTAATCATCAGTGATGGTGTAGTTCATGCAGGGGTAGGGATGACCCTTAATCTAGGATGGCAGTGGGAGCATATTGACCAGTATTTACAAGACCTAGTAGTTGTAGAACAAGATGCCTTATGTATAGCAAGAGATTTACTAGGAGTATGTGAAAATCTTTATGACAATAGACCAGGAGATGATACAACTGTTGTAGCAATCAAGCTTAAAGAGGCTACTTACCTAGACTTATTTACTGGTCCACCGAAAGATAGACAAAGTGATGAAAAAATGATCGAAATCATTAAGCATGCAAAAGGTAAAGTAGTCCTATGTGGAGGAACAACGGCTAATATTGTAGCAAGAGAGTTAGATGAATCTATTATGATTGACTTAGAACATTATACACCTAAGGTTCCACCTATGGGGTATATGAAAGGAATTGACCTGGTGACAGAAGGTTTACTGACACTTAATGCTACAAAAGAACATTTAGAAAAATATTTAATAGAGAAACAAAAAGGACTAGTTCCTGAAAAAATAATGGGACTAGATGGTGCTTCACGTTTAGCAAGGCTTTTAATAGAGGATAGTACTTTTGTTACATGTTGGGTAGGTCAGGCTATTAATCCTGCACATCAGAATCCAGATTTCCCGGAAAATTTTAATTTAAAAAATGCAGTTATGCATGAAATTGTGAAATTGCTCAAACAAATGAATAAAGAAGTAGAAGTCTATTATTTATAAGAACTATAAAAGATAGGATAGTCCTTTAATAAAGGCATAACAGCCTAAGGGACTATCCTATTTTATTAGCGCATAAGCTCTAGAAAATCATCTTCATTTAGAAAGACAATCTTTTGACCACGCTCTATAAGCATCATGGCACGTCTAAGCTTAGTACTCATTTGCGCAGGTGTAAGCATATGCACATTTTTCATGCCTGTAACGACAATACTAGTTTTGAGTGTGACAGAAGGACTGTAGTCACCACCGCAGCGTTCAACAAGTGAGATGGCTTCACTTCTTGATAAAGAGGAAAGTGAACCAGTAAAGGCTACAATTTTATCCTTGAAAAAGTCCGTTGTACAAGAGTAATAATCTAATTTAGGCTGAGCGGATGCGTTATAGATGTTCTGAGAAGTCACGCCGCCTCCATTTGTGCCACAGGCATTATATCCCCCTGGAAACAGTTTGCCTAATTTAAAGCCTACTGCAGCTGCTATGGCATTGATATCATGAAGCTGAAGTTCCTTAGAGATATTCATAAGGATATTGGCACAAGCTGATGCATCGGCACCTGCATGGTGATGAGTAAAGCTATAACCTAGATGTTGATTAACCGTATTTAACTTAGCATTTTCAAGATAAGAATAAAAGTGTCTAGACATAACCATAGTGCAACAATAATCAAAGGTTGGAAAAGGTATACCATAAAGTGTAAGGGTTTGCCTAAGTACACTTATATCAAAAGCGGCATTATGAGCCACTACTAATCTATCCTCTAGAAAAGGACGTATTTCTTCCCAGAGTGCATCAAACTCTAGTGCATTTCTTACATCTCCTTCACGGATACCATGAATCCATATATTCATAGGGCTAAAACGCATCTCTTTAGGACGGATGAGCCAATATTTCTCAAGTATAATTTGGCCCTTTTCGACTACAGTAATCCCAAGTGAACAAGGGCTATTACGTTTTTCGTTTGCTGTTTCAAAGTCTATTGCAGTAAAGTTCATTTTAACCTCCTTAATTATGCAATTTCTTCTAGTGTAACCTATATAAGCTCAATCACATCTCGATATAGGAATTTTTCATTGAGGGACTGAAGAAATATTTTAGCATAGTATTAAGCATGTTATAAAGGATAGATTAAAATATGCAAAGCAAAATATGGAATCTATAAAAATAGGGAACTTTAGTTTTTTTTTATGCGTCTTATACTTATCAAATAAAGTAAAAAGCTAGGAGATGACGTGATGAAACTGACAAAAAAAATTATAGGATTTATGCTTATAGCTTCTTTAGGAGGAGCAGTAGTAGGATGTAGTTCTTCAAATAATACACAAGAACAAGATATAGTAGCATCTGTACCAGAGCAAGAAGAAAGTGCTCCAGAGGATGAAAAGACAGAAGATGAAGTAACAGATGAAAAGAGTCAACCTGAAGGAGAAGAAAAGACAGAAGAGGTAAAAGTTGAAGAAGATACAAAAACAGATTCTAATAAGGAAGAAGTAAAACAGGAAGAGGAGAAAAAGCCAGAAACGACTAAACCTGTAGAGAAACCGGCAGAACAGCCAGCACAAAAACCTGAAACGACTAAGCCAGAGGCAAACAAGCCAGTAGCTAAGCCAGAGCAAAAACCAGAGGTAAAGCCGGAAGTTAAGCCAGAAGTTAAGCCAGAAGTTAAACCAGAACAAAAACCAGAAACTGAAAAGCCGGTGGAGACACCATCAATGAGTGCTTCAGAATTGTATAGTAAAGTAGTAACAAGTGATATGGAATTACCATCTTTACTGGAGATGGATAGCAGTTTCTTTGCTGATACTTATGGAATTGATACTTCTATCTTAAAAAGTTATAAAGTACAAATGCCAATGATGATGGTACATGCTTCAGAAATTGCAGTATTTGAGTTAAAAGATGCAGGTGATGCATCAAAGGTTATAACTGGAATCAATAAGCGTATAGAAGGACTTAAGGCACAATGGGGTTCTTATCTTCCAGATCAGTTAGAACTGGTAAATAATTATAAAACAGCAACAAAGGGAAATTATGTGATTTTCGTAGTCAGTGAATATGCAGACACAATTATTAGCAACTTTAATACAAATGTCATATAAGGTGGTAAGGCACTATGGTATTTAGTAGCTTATTATTTCTTTTTATCTTTTTACCTCTATTTTTAATGATTTATTACGTAGCACCTAAGAGGTTACGTAATTTCATCTTGTTTATAGCCAGTCTTATTTTCTATGCATGGGGAGAGCCAGTCTATGTGCTGATTATGATTTTTTCTACTTTGCTAGATTATACAGTAGGGCGTGTTATTGATCATTACCGCACGGATAAGTTCATTCCTAAAATAGCTTTAGCTGTATCAGTATGTGGTAATCTAGGAATGCTAGGTTTCTTTAAATATGCTGATTTCTTTATTGAAAATCTAAACAACTTTTTAGGTCTAGATATAAACCTTTTAAAGATTGCATTGCCAATAGGTATATCTTTTTATACCTTCCAGACTATGTCTTATACAATAGATTTATATCGTGGAAAAATAGGCGTACAGAAGAATATTATTTCATTTGGTGCTTATGTAGCTATGTTTCCACAACTTATTGCAGGGCCTATTGTAACGTATGAAACTGTTGAAAAGGAACTTAATGAAAGAACAGAAACTATTGAGCAATTTAGCGAAGGGGTTATGCGCTTTATAGAAGGTCTGGCAAAGAAAGTTTTGCTAGCTAATAATATAGGATTAGCATGGGAGACTATGAAAGCTATGCCAGAAGGCAGTCTTACTTTTGTAGGAGCCTGGTTTGGCATTATAGCGGTTGCCCTTCAGCTGTATTTTGATTTTAGTGGGTACTCTGACATGGCTATTGGACTTGGGAAGATGATGGGATTTAAATTCCCAGAGAACTTCAATTATCCATACCTTTCAAAAAGTGTTACAGAGTTTTGGCGTAGATGGCATATGACACTTGGAAGTTGGTTTAGAGAGTATCTTTATATCCCTCTTGGGGGTAATAGAGTAAGTAAGCCAAAATTCTACCGTAATTTAATGATTGTATGGTTTTTAACAGGCTTTTGGCATGGGGCAGGTTGGAACTTTGTCCTTTGGGGACTTTTCTTTGGGGTACTTATTATTGTAGAACGTATGGGACTTTTAAAGGTGCTTGAAAAATGTCCAGCTTTTATAAGTCACATTTATTTACTGTTTGTGGTTATGATTAGCTGGGTCCTGTTCTCATTAGAAAGTGGCAGTCAAATTATGATGTATTTAAAGGCTATGTTCGGTATAGGTGAGGGTGGCCTAATAAGCACAGAAACTTTGTATAACTTAAGTAACTTTGGACTAACACTCTTAATAGGAGTAGTGTTTGCAACACCTCTTATGAATAGACTTAAAGAGCACTTAAAGCCTTGGATGTTATATGTTTTCTATGCAGTGATGCTTGTACTAAGTACAGCTTATCTAGTAGATTCTACATTTAATCCATTTTTATATTTCAGATTCTAGGAGGTAGACCGTGAAACGTAAATTTCATATTGGGATGACACTAGGTTTTGTGGTGTACATCGGAGGATTTTTTACACTTCAATTATTAGGTCAAGATAAAACTTTTTCTGACCTTGAAAATAGACCTCTTGCAGGGAAACCTGTATGGAGCAAAGATAAATTTTTTAATGGAACTTACGGCAAAGATGTAGAGAAGTATATTGCAGATCAGTTTCCATTTAGAAATCAGTTTATTGCCATTAAGTCACAAAGTGAACTTATGCTTCAAAAGAAAGAAAATAATGGTGTTTATATAGGGGAAGATGATTATTTTCTTCAAAAGTTTAATGTGCCAGATAAGCAGCTTATGAAGAAGAATATAGAATATATCAATCGGTTTGCTGAAAGTTTTGATGTATACTTTATGCTTGCATCTACTGCAACTAAAATCTATGCAGAGAAACTACCAAACTTTGCAATGCCTTATGATGAAGAAAGCTTTATAGAAGAAGTAAGTGGGGGGTTAGGCCAAAAGGTTCATAAGATTGATGTTTTAGAAACTATGAAGGCCCATAAGAATGAAGAGATATACTATAAAACAGATCATCATTGGACCACACTTGGTGCCTATTATGGCTATGAAGCTTTTTGTAAAGGTTATGGTATAGAGCCTATGCCTATTAGTGCTTTTGAACGTGTTATAGGTAGTAATAGCTTTTATGGCTCATTGTTTTCAAAAGGAAATTTTACTTTTGCAAAACCTGATACATTAGAACTATTTATACCTAAAGTAGAAGAAACATTAGATGTGTACTATATGGGAAGTGATAAACATACAGATTCTCTTTATGAAATGAGTCATTTAGATAAGAAGGATAAATATAGTGTTTTTCTAGATAACAATCATCCTATTATTCAGATTAAAACAGGTGTTAAAAATGGTAAGAAATTAGCCATCGTAAAAGATTCTTATGCAAATGCACTCATTCCATTCTTAACAAATCATTTTGAGGAAATTCACGTACTAGATTTAAGATTTCTTAATATGCCTATTGCTGCTTATATGCGTTCAAATAATTTAAAAGATGTACTCATGCTCTATAACGTACAAAATTTTGCAACAGTTAATCAGTTTAGTTTGCTTGGAAAATAAAAATAATTGTTTACAATTGAACGAAACTTATTTATAATGAGCTTATAAACTATTTATAAGAGAGGAGTAATGATCATGAAAAAAACAATGGACACTTTCAAACATTTAAAAATAAATGCATTGCTCCCACTAATGTTCATATAAATAGGACTAGGTAAATAAGGTATACATTCCCCCTTGGAGCAGAGTATATGTGCACATGCGCCACGGGGGTATTTTTATACCTCTTTATAGATTAAAGGAGGACTAAGGCCATGAGACTAAGAAAATAACGCACGAGGTGTGAGTCATCATAATCTCGTGCTCATTCGTGCTTAATGAAACAGAATAAAAGGAGATTATGTTATGAATAAAAGAGGAATAATAGTCGGTTTAAATAAAGATAATCAAGTAGATTATACAGAATCTATGGTTGAACTTGAGAATTTATGTGAGGCATGTGATATCCAGGTGGTAGCACATATGGTGCAGAATGCTAAGAAGATCAATGCTAAATATTATATTGGAAGTGGTAAACTTGAGGAACTGGCTTATTTAAGAGCTGTGCAGGAGATAGACATTGTCGTTTTTAATAATGAACTGTCTGCTTCTCAGATTAAAAATATTGAGGATGAAATAGGCTGTAGAGTAATTGATAGAACAGTGCTCATTCTAGATATATTTGGTGAGCGTGCTAAAACACGTGAGGCTAAACTTCAAGTCGAAGTAGCAAGCCTTGAATATGCCCTGCCAAGATTAATTGGAGCAAATGAAAATCTAGGTAGACAAGGTGGCGGTGTAGGGACTAAAAATAAAGGGGCAGGGGAGAAGAAGCTAGAGTTAGATAGAAGACAGGTAGAAGAAAAAATTGCTGCGCTTAATAAAGAACTTGAGAAGTTAAAAGGTCAGCGCACTACTCAGCGTAACAAGAGAAGAAAATCTCATTTGCCTACGGTAGCACTTGTAGGCTATACCAATGCAGGTAAGTCCACTATTATGAATCGGCTCGTGAGCCAATTTAATAAAGGAGAAGAAAAGCTTGTATTTGAAAAAAATATGCTCTTTGCTACACTTGAAACTTCTGTTAGAAGTATCAAACTGCCTGATCATAGAGCCTTTCTACTTTCAGATACAGTAGGGTTTGTAAGCAATTTACCACATCATCTTGTAAAAGCCTTTAGATCAACTTTAGAGGAAGTATGTGAAGCCGATTTATTAATTCATGTTGTCGACCTTTCTAGTCCACATTATAAGAAGCAGATAGAAGTAACCAATGAAACTTTAAAACAAATAGGTGCAGAGCATGTACCTATGATTTATGTCTATAATAAAGTAGATTTAATAGATGAACTTGAAATGGATAGTATAGAGCAGGAAGGTATTAAAATTTCTGCTAAGCAGAATAGGGGAATGGAAGCCCTTATCGAAACAATATGTGAGGAAATTTTTGCAGAATATATAAAGACTCAGTTGTTTATTCCTTATAAAGATTTAAATCTTATCTCTAAGATTAATGAAGACTGCATGGTAAAAGGTCAGGCTTATAAGGAAGAAGGGGTTGTACTGGATATTGAATGTATGACCACCTATGCAGATAAATACAGAGACTACACAAGGGTATAAGTAGAAACTTAAATAGAATAATAGAAAAGTATTAAAAGCCAGCACAAAGCCATCCCCCCCTTAAAATTGATGGCATTGTGCTGGCTTTTTGTGTGGCAATATATAAACCAAAAGATTATTACGAGATAAAAGAGAAGAAGCATTTTCTTAAGCAAACTATACGGGCTAGATGAGATGTCCATAGAGCTATTCGTGATAGGGATGACCAGATCATGTATCACAGAAGTGGTATGGAGGCAACATAGAGACAGTAGAGTTTAACAGCTGATAAGGCTTATAACTTTTATGAAGTTAGGTAAATCTTAAGGATATATATGAGGGTAGGCTCTTTAATAGGCTGCCACAACTCCTATTAAAGAGTTGGTTGTAAACCAGCATGTAAAGTATTAGAAGGGGGACTAATACATTTGCAAATGCGGCATACAACATATAGGAATAAAAACGACCTAGGATTTGTTTGATTCCTATACTCTATATATACGGATGAGTAGTAGAAATGCGTCATAAAATTTTTATAGATTAACTTAAATGTTCTTTATATAATAAAAGAAGAGTAGAATTACAAAAGATTAGCAAGTTTATACATCTAAAAACGTAAAAGGAGCAGGAATATGAAAGAGAAACTAATTTGTCCAGATTGCTATAACCAAGAAGTAGAAGAAATCAATGCTTGTGGTGCAAGCAATTATTTTTGTAATCATTGTAAAAAACTTATTTCTAGTGTACGTGTGAAAGAAGCCAACGCACATAAAGATCATGAAGTAGAGTAAAAAAAATAAGGACTATGCCTTGTGGCATAGTCCTTATTTTTTTTAGGGAAATATAGGATAGATGTGAAATATCATAATAACTAGTGGCGGCCCAGTTGTTTACGGTAATCACCAGGAGTTATCCCATTTAATTGCTTAAAACGCCTAATAAAGCTTGGAACATTGTAATAGCCCACTTGCTGGCTAATATCTTTAAGAGGAAAATCATAATCTAGGAGAAGTCTTTTTGCCTTATCCATTCTAAAATCTGTGTAGTAATCTAAAATAGTTTTACCAGTTTTTTCTTTGAAAAATTGACTGAGATTAGGGAGTAGCATATGAAAATGTTCTGCCGTCTCTTGTATGGAAAAATCACAACGTAGGCAGTTATCTTTGATATAAGCCATGATTTTTTCTAAAAGAATATCCGAATCTTGTCTGATGGGTTCAAGTGACTGAGGAGGTAGACTTGCATTAAGCTTCTGAATTAAGTTAATAACATCATCTACTGTATCAAGTTGCATTAGATTAGATAGATTAAGGGTATTTGAAGAACTATAAGGGAAAGATATAGAAGTCTCAATGAATATACTTAGTATATCAAAACAAATTCCTTTAGCTACAAATAAAGGTAGTTTTTTCTTCTGTATATAATCAATTAATGAGCCTACAGCTTTATGTATTAAGACTTCATCGGAGTGTGAAATGGCCTCTTTAAGATGATCAAACTGGCGTTTAGGGTATGGAAGAGAGGTTATAGAAAACTTTACTAAATCACTATATAAAATTGTAGTTCCATTTCCTTTTACAAAACGGTAGTCTAAAGCACTACTTGCCTCTAGATAAGATTTAGGAATAGACAGGGTACTAGAGCATAGATTCCCTGAGCCTATAGTTAAATCTAGATGATATTCCTCCTTTATGGTGAGGCGCATTTGTTCTAAGATATACTCTATATTATCTTGATTCTCCTGTCTAATACCATTAATTAAAATGAGTTTATATGGTTCTAGGGCGAAGGTATAAAAACTTTCCATAGAACCAAGAAGGAGTTCTTGGATATAGCGTGCAAAGGCATCCATATCCTCTACTTGGCCATGTAACTGTATAACAGAGACAAAAAAACAGTCATTTTTATATCCCAAATTTAAGTCCTCAACATCTAGATTAAAGTTCTCTTTATTCATGTAATGCCCCATGAGGAGTTTTTGTAGACGCGTATTTTTTATGGCTGAAAGGCTACTTTGTAGTTTAGAAGTTAGGTGTTCATTTTGCTGAGATAAGAAATCTAGTGTACTTGAAATCGTTTCGAGTTCACCAGTTGGTATTGGTAGATGGTGAAGGGAAGACGCTTTTTGCCCAAGCCTATGTATTGGAGAATAGTTCATACGCATTAGGAGAAAGATAAGAAAACTAGAAAGTATGAGTACTAGCATAGTAGTGATTAATAAGTCCTTATTCATTAGACTAATTTTTTTTATAAAGTGCTGATTTTTTGGAATATAGGCTGTATAAGTCCATCCAGTTTGATTAGAAATATAGGTAGAAGTAAAATAACTTTGGTCTGGTATGTTCGAAACAGATGGAGGAGATTCTGACTTAAATACTATACGATTATCTTGATCTTTTATTTCAAAGATAGCATCATATTTGCCTAGTTGATTAGAGGCTATTTTTCTAATCGTATCAGATTTAATAAAAAATATGCAGTTCCCTCGTATAGTCTGATAGTCAGAATAAAGTGGTAAAAATACAGTAATATACTGTATGACTTTCCCAGGAGTAATGACTGACTGTTCTGGTAGAACAATCCTATGCTCACTATAAGAGAGTAGTTCTTTGAGTTGTATTGGCGTAGTATTTTCAAATTGATAGAGTTGCTCTAAAAAGAAATCTACTTTACAGGTAGAATTATTAATAAACATATAGTCTTCATTACGTAGGTATAATGCCATTTCATGAATAAAAGGATTAGTTGTACTATACATCGATAATGTATTCATATATGTTCGACCTAAGAGAGGATTATCATCAAATCTATAAGTACTAAAGTTAAGAGACATACGCATTTGATTTACTATCATAGACAAGGTTTGGATTTCTGTATCAATTAAGTTACTTACATGATTTAAATCTATGTCGACTTGAGAATGGACTTCCTTCTGATAAGATTGTATAAAATGATAACTAAATAGCACGTTAATAAACAAAATAGGAAGTAAAAGAACTAATATATAGGAAGATAAAAATTTTAGAAATAACTTGTCTATTTTTAAGTAATGCATCTGTATCCTCCTTTTTAAGTGGGATTAAATTTAGAATATTAAATATATTATAGTTAATGTATCATATATTTTCAATAATAAAAAATGAAAACTGTTATAAAAAATGTATATTATAACGATGAAAAAGAGTTATCTTATAGGCAGTTTTTTGAGTTTACTAGTAATATAAAAATTTATTTATATAAAAAATGTTATTTTTAAAAAAAATGAGCATTGAGATTATATAGTTTTGTTATATACAATCCTTATAGGAGGTGTAGCAAGTGATTAATAAGCAGGAGAAAAAAACATTATCTTTTCAGCTTAACAAAGTTATACGAAAAGATTGGCAACTTATTATTATGTGTCTATTGCCAATCATCTATTTCATTGTATTTCATTATCTTCCTATGTATGGTGTTCAAATTGCATTTAAAGATTTTTATGCAAGCAAAGGAATTTGGGGAAGTGAATGGGTAGGACTTAAATATTTTAAACGTTTTTTTGATTCTTATCAGTTTTGGCCATTAATTAAAAATACGTTATCATTAAGTTTTCTACAGATTATTGTTGGTTTTCCTATTCCTATTATTCTAGCTATTCTACTCAATCAAGTAAAAAATTTAAAGTTTAAGAAATTTGTTCAGACGGTAACTTATTGTCCTCACTTTATTTCTATTGTTGTCTTAACTGGTATGCTTTATATCTTTTTATCACCACGTACTGGCTTAATTAATAATCTGATTACATCTTTAGGAGGAGAACCTAAATTTTTCTTAGGAGAGCCATCTTGGTTTAGACCTATATTCGTATTATCTGGAGTATGGCAAAATGCTGGATGGAATGCCATTATCTACATAGCTGCCTTAACAGGAATTAGTCCAGATTTATATGAAGCAGCAAAAATGGATGGAGCCAATAAGTGGCAGATTATTAGGTATATTGATATTCCAGGTCTTATGCCTACTATAACTATGATGCTGATTATGGAAATGGGAAAAGTTATGAACATAGGTTTCCAAAAAGCATACTTAATGCAAAATGGATTAAATATTTCATCTAGTGAAATTATACCTACCTATATTTATAAAATTGGGTTGATTGATGCACAATACAGCTACTCTGCAGCTATTAGTTTATTTAATAATGTTATTAATATTATTTTATTGGTAACAGTTAACAAAATTGCACAAAAAACCAGTGAAAATAGCTTATGGTAGAGGAGTGAAGCCAATGTTTAAGAAATTAAGAACAAAAAGTAAGAGTGATTTAATATTTGATATTTTTAATGCTATTATACTAGGAGTTATTACGTTATTAGTATTATATCCTTTATATTTTATTGTAATAGCATCCTTTTCTGACCCAGATGCTATTAATACAGGTCAAGTTATATTTTTTCCTAAAGGATTCAATACACTAGGATATCAAAAGATTTTTGAAGATACAAAAATATGGCGTTCTTATGGTAATACTATTTTTTATACTTTGTTTGGGACTGGTATTAACATTGTACTTACCATGTTATTTGCATATCCATTATCTAGAAAAGATTTTAGCTGTCGCAAATTATTTACATTTTTTATGATGTTTACCATGTATTTTCAAGGTGGTTTAATGCCTACTTATATTCTCATGCAGAAAATGGGTTTATATGATACACCTTGGGTAATGGTACTACTTCCAGCGATTAATGTATTTAATGTTATTATAGCTAAAACTAATATCCAAAATAATATTCCTGATGAATTGTATGAGGCTGCAATCATTGATGGGTGTAACCATTTTCAATTCTTTGGCAAAATTATCATGCCACTTTCTAAGTCCATAATAGCAGTATTAGTACTTTATTATGGAGTTGCACATTGGAATGAATTTATGAATGGACTTGTTTATTTGCGTGATGAAGGGCTGTATCCTTTACAACTTGTTCTACGGGGTATCCTTGTGCAGAACCAAGCTTCAGCTGATATGATGGCTGATATAGAAAGTATGATGGAGCAACAAAAAGCAGCTGAGTTGATTAAATATGGTCTAATTATAGTATCAGCCTTACCTGTACTCATTATTTACCCATTTCTTCAAAAATATTTTGCTAAAGGTGTTATGGTTGGTGCAGTGAAGGGATGATGTAAAATGATATTTTCAAATAAGGGGGAAGTATTGATGAAATGGAATAAAAAACAGTTATTATGTACAGTGTTGGCTGCAACTATGACAACAGGAATGTTAACGGGATGTGTACCAAAGAAGGTTTCACAACCTGAGGTTAATTCAGAAACTGCCACAACTGCTACGACTTCAATAGAAGAGAGTATTTTTAATGTAGTGGGGTTGCCAATTGTTAATGAGCAAGTGACTTATGAAATTGCGGCTAAATCAAGACATAATAAAAACTTCTCAGAGTTAGAATTTTTTCAAAAACTAGAAGAAAATACTTCGGTACATGTTGATTGGAATATGAGTTCAGAAGATGGATGGAAGGAAAAGAAAGGTCTCTTGTTTGCAGGCGAGCTTCCAGATGCATTCTATGGTCAGGGTATTTTGACAGATGTAGATGTCATTAAATATGGTTCTCAAGGAATGTTAATTCCTTTAAATGATCTAATTGATCAGTATGCACCTAATGTGAAAAATCTATTAGAAAGTAATGAGGAATATCGTAAGCAGCTAACTGCTCCTGATGGGAATATCTACAGCCTTCCATCATTAACTGAGTTATCCCCTACAACGCATGACAAACTTTTTATTAACAAGGTATGGTTAGATAAATTAGGTTTAGAAGTACCAGAAACATTAGATGAATTTAGAGAGGTTTTAATTGCGTTTCGTGATAATGATATGAATGGTAATGGACGTAGTGATGATGAAATTCCATTCACTTTCCTTTATAACAGAAGAGAAAATGGTCTTTTTTCATTGTTCGGAAGTTTTGGACAGCTAGATAGAGCAGATCACTTCATCATAGAAAATGATAAGGTGATCTATACCGCAATAACAGAACCATTTAAAAAAGCCATCCAATATTTTAATGAGTTATATAAAAATCAATTAATTGATAAAGAAGGATTTACGCATGATTTTAATGTCTTTACAGCAAAAATAAAGGCACCTGAAAAGAATATAGGTTCTTTCATGGGATGGAGCCTATCCTCTAGTGCAGGAGCAAATAAAGATGATTTTATTCCTTTAGCGCCATTAAAAGGAGAAGATGGAAAACAAATTTGGAATACTTATACCTCAGCTATTAATGCAAAGGGGTCCTTTGCTATTACAAATCAAGCTGAGAATCCTGAAATCTTAATGCGTTGGATTGACCTTCATTTTGATCCTGAGACTTCGCTTCAAATAGACCAGGGGCTTTTTGGGCGTACTCTAGAAAAGAAAGAAGATGGAAGTTATCAGTATTTGCCAGTTCCAGAAGGTAAGACGTTTACAGAGATGATTCATGATTATTCACCAGGTGTTAATAGTCTAGGAGCTGTAACGATGGATATAGCTTCTAAGCTAAAATTAAATGCCAACCTGCAAGAGAGAAAGGAATTAGACGAATTTTATGCACCATACAATGTAGCCAAGGAACAAGTATTTCCAAGCGTGTATTTTACTATGGAAGAAGTAGAAAAGATTTCTGCTCTTGAGACAGACATTAAAGCTTATGTAGATCAGTGTTATGCAAATTGGATTGTAAATGGTGGTATTGAAAATGAGTGGGATGCTTATCTGAAGACACTTGAGAAAATGGGTATTCAAGAATACATAGAGATTTATCAAACTGCATATGAACGTTATCGAGCACTAGATTAATTTAAAAAGAGATAAATGTTAGGAGTAAAAATGAAAAAAAATTTAGTTTTTATTATGACGGATCAGCAACGAGCTGATACTCTTGGAATGATATCTGGAGGAAAAGAAGTAACACCAGAGTTAAATCGTCTGGCAGAGGAAAGCGTAGTATTTGAACGTACTTATAATACATGTCCACTATGTGTCCCTGCCAGAACTGCTTTAGCAACGGGAATAAATCCAATAAAAAATGGAATGATGCTAAATGATTTAGAGGGGAAATATGCGCAAAATCATCAAACAATTCATCAGATGTTATTTGAAGCGGGTTATGAGGTAGCACACATTGGTGTGAATCATATTAGTGTAAAGCCTCCATTAAAGGAATCTATGCCATATGTTGTATGGGAGGATGATAATACTTATGAGGCATATGCTAAGGAGAAAGGTATAGCAATTCAACGAAAAGAAGAAGATTCAGTGGTAATTGATGAGATGGCAGATGGAGAATACAAAAGGCGACGTTATTCCAATGCAAGAACATCTATTTGGCCATATGAGCTAGAGGATTTTAAAGATGTATGGTTTACAAACCGTGCAGTTGAGTATTTGCATAAGCAACATGAAAAACCATTTGCACTATTTTTGTACATGTGGGCACCACATCCACCTTTGATTGTTCCAAAAGAACATTGGGATGTATTTGATGAGTCTCAAATTATTTTACCACCGTACACTGGAGAGAAGTCTATTGGAGAGCCAGAGAATCGCTGTAGAGGAGTAGCAGCGCAACTAGGACAATATCCTCCTAAAAATGGCTGGAAGGAAGGGTGGCATGCTCATCTAGCACTTTCTCATTTATGTGATAGTCAGATTGGAAAAATTAGAGAGACTTTAAGAAAGACAGGATTAGATAATAATACAATGCTTGTATTCACAACAGATCATGGAGAACATATGGGACAACATAGTATGTATCAAAAGATGGAAATGTATGAACCAGCAGTAAGAGTACCTGCGATTTTTCATATACCGGGGGAAGAGAATAAGGTATTATCTACAGCAGTATCACATCTTGATTTTGTGCCTACATTGATTGATATGTTGAATTTAAGAACATATAATGATTTAGATGGTCAGTCTTTGAAGGAAAGTATCCTAAATGGAACAGAGCCAGAGGAAAGACCTATATTTGGAGTTTATTGTGGAAATCATCAATTTGGTGACATGAGACGTATGGTAGTGAAAGGAAGATATAAATACATTTATGATAATACAACAGAAGAATTATATGATTTACATGCTGATCCAGATGAAAGGTATAATCTTTGCTTGAATAGTCGGTTTCGAGAAGTTGCCAATGAATTGTATAATCAACTAAAGGAATTTGCATTCAGAAATAGGGATCCTTTTTTTAAGGAAAAGAAACGAAAGAAGAATTTATTATTTGTATTTGCAGACCAGTGGCGTAGAGATGCTGTAGGATACGCGAAAAAAGATGGTGTTAAAACACCTCATATAGATGCATTTGCAAGGGAGTCAGTATACTGTACAGATGCAGTTAGTACATTTCCTCTATGTTCTCCTCATCGAGCAAGCTTACTCACAGGGAAACATCCACTTTCAACAGGAATATTTACCAATTGTAAAATAGGATTAGAAATGTCCCTTAATGAAAAAGAGAATTGTATTGGGGATGTTTTAAAAGCTCATGGTTATCAGAATGGATATATTGGAAAGTGGCATCTAGATGAACCAGAACAGAATCGAGTATCAGAGCCTGAATCAGGGGCTAAAAATTGGGATGCATATACACCACCAGGACTACGTAGACATGGATTTGATTTTTGGTATTCTTATGGTGCATGTGATGAGCATATGACACCTCATTATTGGAAAAATAGCTCTAAACAGATTAAGATTAATACTTGGTCGCCAGAGCATGAAACAGATATTGCTATTGACTATCTAAAGAGGCAAGTAGGAGAAGAGCCATTTGCTTTATTTATTTCTTGGAATCCTCCTCATAGTCCTTATAATTTAGTACCAAAGCGCTATCTAGATTTATATCAAAATGAGGAGATTAAGTTAAAACAAAATGTAGACCTTTATAATATTCATCAACATACATATGAACAAATAGGCTATAGTAAGGAAGAGCTTATTCAAGTAACAAAAGAATATTATGCAGCTGTGACTGGGTTAGATGATCAGTTTGGGCGTTTAATAAGTACATTAAAAGAACAAGGGCTTTATGATGATACAATTATAGTGCTTTCAGCAGATCATGGTGATATGATGGGGTCACATGGACTAATGGCAAAACATGTATGGTATGAGGAGTCTATAGGTATTCCTCTTATTATAGGTGGGGGAGGGTTAAGGGCAGGTGTTTGTGAAACAGTTATAGGAAGTCCAGATTTCATGCCTACCTTATTAGGTCTTTTACAACTGCCTATTCCAGAAACTGTTGAAGGAGTAGATTGTTCTGAAGATATTAGAGGTAAGTCAGTGCATAAAGATAAAATTTGTTATTTGGCGGCTTGCCCAGGGCGAGATGTATTTTTGGAATTATTTAGAGAAGCTGGAAAGAATCCGATGGATTTTGGATGGAGAGGAGTACGTACTTCTAAATATGTATACGTTGTAGAAGCTGGATATGATACAATCCCTCATATTAATAGATTTTTATATGATTTAGAAGAAGATCCATTACAAATGAGCCCAACTATGATAGAAGATTTTAGGAAACATCCTGTTTCTAGAAAGTTAGAGGAAGAATTAGTAATTTGGTTAAAGGAACAAAAGGATGGTTTCTTAAATCATATTTCTGAATGAAAAGTAGCTAATTTAAGTTTTATTTAGTACAGTATAAATAACTTATATAGGAGAATATATGATATGAGGTCATATGAAAATGTAAATGCTGTAATAACTGAAGCGAAGTTATATTTATTTCAGATTCATGCTACAAAAAAATTTAGTTTTGGAACTTGGACGAGTAGACAGCATATATTTGTAGCGATTAAAGCTGGGGATGAGACAGGTTATGGAGAAAATATTATTTCTGTCAATCAACCAGATATTTTGCTAGATGATTGGTGTAACTGGATCAAGGAATTAGTAGGACAGACAGTAGGTAATGCAATAGAGCATCTTAGAAGTCATCTTGATACCTGGCAGGATCGTATGACAGAAATGGTAGAAATGTGTTTGATAGATCTGTGGGGAAAACTAGAGAAGAAAAATGCTATGGAACTTTTAGAACTACCAGGTACAGAACCTGTTTGTGGGGTCTATGTAATTCTTAGTGATGATTTGAACTTTATAGAATCAAAGGTTCAATATGCTATTTTAAAGGAAAAGACACGTTTTATTAAAGTAAAATTATTTGGACGTGAAGAGCTTGATTGTCAAGTCATTAACACAGTTAGAAAGTATCTTTCGCGTAGTGAAGCGTACCTTATTGGGGATGTGAATTGCGGGTATAGACCAGAAGGAACACAAAAGGATCTAGATAGAATTGCAACTAGTTTAAAACATTTATATGAAGTAGGGTTAGATGCTTGTGAGGATCCAGCATTTCTTCAGAGAGGAGAATGGATGAGGTTACAAAATCTAGTGCAGCCACTAGTTTTAATACCAGATTATCCTATGAGGCCAGCAAGAAAATCGAGAGAAGAGATTATAGGTGGAATGGGGGAAGTCTACAATATTCACCCAGGGACTTCGGCATCTATTATTGACGCTATAGCATTAGCTGAAAAAATTCGTAGTCTAGGAGCAAGGTTAATGATAGGAGATGATAGCTTAGTCGGACCTGGCTGTACCATTTGGCAGCAATTGGCTATTGGATTATCAGCAGTTTGGGTAGAAGCTACAGAAAAAGAGATAGAATCCGATTTTTATTATGACGCAGTGCTTAAAATGGCTACTGATAGTAGTGAAAATCCAATTAATGCCAGTAGAACAGGTCATGGATTTGGCATTTACTTAGATGAAGAGAAACTTCAAAGTGTTGCTGATAAGGTAATTATTATTAGATGATTTACCATTGGAAAAATATTAATTAATAAATACGGATGAACATAAAAAAGTAAAATAAAAGACACTATTAATTTAAATTAATAGTGTCTTTTATTTTATTTAATAATCCAAGCGTTGTTAATGTAGCGCTCGTGGCCTAAACTTGGTTTGTTCACATAGTCATCTTTATAGTACATAACAGTAGAGCTACCACCATCTAACATAGCTGCATTGATACAGCCTTCATCATAAAGGGTGTTTTGAAGGACATCTAAGTCTGTACCAAGGCTATGTCCCGGCTGTCTACCATCTATACAGAGGAAAAGTACTTCACCTGTTTTACGCTGACCAATAGCTGTACGAGGAGCAATTCCCCAACCACCTGTACCTTCTTTAATCGTTTTTTCACCATTCACAATGAGGAAAGGTCTAAAGTCTACAGCATCTCTAAGATTAGCATCTAGGGCTTCTTGCTTTGTCATTTTTCCAAGGACGAGGACATTGTCCTGATTAAAACCAATAACACTATGTTTCATATTGCCATTAGATTGAATGAGCTCATTATTGACAATAAGAAGTCCAGCTGGTGTGCCACCGTTTGAGTCATAGTTAGGACCATCTACAAAGCCACCTGCATTAATACCAGCACGTGCATTGTGGGTTTGCACCATTGTTTTAACTAAGTCACCACGTTCAAATTGATAACGTGTTTGAGCGAGCGTAACACGGGATGGGTCACTAATAAGCATAAGTTTCCCTTTCCATGTGCCACCACTTACATCTTTCACATAAATACCTTCTTCAAGTTTTGTATACCCTTCATCTATGTAATCTTCTTTAGGTGTTTCTGTATTAGAAGAAGCTGTTTCATCTTTAGAAGAAATAGGAATTTCAACGAGGTCTGTGGAAGTTTCATAACCTGAATCATCTACTTGATTACGCTTCATAATATCCTCTATAGTCTCTTCTTTAATAAAAGCAGTAGCAAGCCATTTATGATTTAAGGTAGTCATAGCTGTTGTGACCCAAAGTTCTTGAGTAGGTTTAATCCAGCCGGATACAATGAAAATATAAAAAGAAGCAATACCTGTCAAAATAAGACCAAGAAAGGTATAGATGCAGGATTTTAGAAAGAGACCTAATAAGGTTTTCTTTTTCTTAACATTCTTTTTATAGCGAGGTTTAGAATTTCTTAACATTTTAATCTCTCCTTATAAGCTCCCATAGTCTTTTATAGTATAGAGTAAATAAATGAACGAATATTGAATAAGATACTACAAAAGTATAAAAATAAAGTAGAAGAGTTGTGTAATACATCAAAAGATGTTAGATTAAGTAACAGAATACAATAAGAGTAATACGTTAGGAGACGGCATGATTACAGAACTTTATAAACAAGTGGTACAAGGTAATGAAGTAAGAAAAAATTTAATTGAGCTAAGAAAGCTTATTAAAGATTATCATAACAAAAGAGTGTTTATGTATGAACTAGATGGGGATTACAGTACCCTTTATACATTATTAGAGGATGAAGATGCAAAAATACGAAAAAATGTAGCACTTATTATGGGAGAGCTTAGTATCCCGGAGTTTATGGACAAGCTTTATGCAGCTTATGAAAAAGAAGAGAAGCTATTCGTAAAAAGTGATTACTTAACTGCCTTAAGCTTTTTTGACTATATGCCATTAGTGGAGCAGTTTAAAGCCAGACTAAACGATTTAACACAGACACCTGTAGAAGAAAGTAATAAAAAACATATTCAAGAAGAAATTCGCATTTTAACCAGTTTGCTTGTAAAGGTAGAGGAGCCAAAGCCACATACGTTTAATGGTTATACTGAAGCAAGTGATCTTGTTCTTATTACAAATCGTGAGCATCAACATATAACAGCAGATCAAATTAGAAAGGGACAGGCAAAAACTTTTGGAGCAGGTGTTCTGGTACGTACGAATCACCTTAAAGAGATTCTTAAAATTAGAACGTATAAGGAACTGCTTTTCAAATTAAAAGAAGTAGGAACAGTAGAATATGATCCAATCAAAGCAAGTAAGACTCTTGTAGAAGGTGGATTATTAGAATTTATGAATGAGAGACATATGGGGTATCCACCTTACTATTTCAGAATTGAAATGAAAACCAAGATGCCTCTTGATAAAAAAAGTGCCTTTACAAAAAAGATGGGTGCAGAATTAGAAAATTTAACAAAAAGACAGCTTATTAATTCTACTTCACACTATGAATTTGAAATCCGTCTTATTGAAAATAAAGAAGGTCGTTTTAATGTCTTACTTAAATTATACACTATAGAAGATAACCGATTTAGTTATAGAAAAAATACAGTAGCAGCAAGTATAGCCCCAGATACAGCGGCACTTATTACACAACTTGCTAAAGATTACTTAAAAGAAGAGGCTCAGGTATTAGATCCATTCTGTGGTGTAGGCACTATGCTTATTGAACGTAATCAAGTGAAGAAAGCTAAAGTGATGTATGGGGTGGACCTTTATGGAGAAGCTATTGATGGTGCTATTGAAAATAGTAACTGGGCAGATACAGATATTTACTTTATAACAAAGGATTTCTTTGATTTTACACATAAGTATCTTTTTGATGAGTTATTTACTAATATGCCAACAGCCACAGGAAGAACGACAGAGGGTGAACTTGCTCTTTTATATGATAGATTTTTTGAAAAGGTGCCTCATTTGTTAGAAGATGAATCTGTACTTATTCTTTATACAAGAAACAAAGCACTTATGGAAAGAAGCTTAAGACAAAGAGATTCTTATACTATACTAAAGACAGAAATGCTATCTAAAAAAGAAGGTGCTTATCTCTATATTTTACAATTTAAAAAATAAGATGTGAGAGTCATCCTCTGCATATACTGTAATAAAGGGAGTATGGAGGGGAGCCTATGCATCTATTTATAGGATGACTATACTAGCAGAAGAAAAAAGCAGATTGATTTATCTACTTTATAATAGGAAAATAAAAGAATTTTTGATAAAATAGAAGCACAAATATTAAATTTTTAAAGAAAGTAAGGAAGGAAATATGAAAGTAGTTGCTTTAAATGGGAGTCCAAGAGCCAATGGTAACACCATGGCTGGACTAGAAGTTATGAAAGAAATTCTTGAAAAAGAAGGTATTGAAACAGAGATTATTCAATTGGGTGGACATACTTTTGCGGGATGCAGGGCTTGTAATGGTTGTTTTAAAATGAAAAATGGAAAATGTGTAACAGATGATGGGATGAATGAGGTTATACAAAAAGTATTTGAAGCAGATGGACTTATTATTGGTTCACCTTCTTACTTTAGTAATGTGACAACAGAAGTTAAAGCTTTTATAGATAGATGTGGTTATGTTGCTATGGCAAATGGTAACCCGTTAAAACGTAAAGTGGGTGCAAGTGTTGTACCAGCACGTAGAGCAGGGAGCAATTTTGTTTACTCAGCAATCAACTTTTTCTATGGCATTAATGAAATGACGATAGCATCTTCTAGTTACTGGAATATGAGTTTGGCGCTAAAAAGAGGAGACTTGCTAAAAGATGAGGAAGGGGTAGCAACCCTTGAAACACTTGCAGATAATATGGTATTTTTAATTAAACAAACAGCAAAGGCTTAATATACATAAAAAAGAGTAGAACAAAATTCATTTTGTTCTACTCTTTTTTATGAGTTACTGGAAAAGTTCAAAAGTATAGCCCATTTGACGAGCCTGATCAATCACTTCGCCTAAAACTTCTGTATTCGTTTTGGAAATAGCATGTAAAAGCATGATAGAACCATTGTGCAGATTATCTAAAATCATTTTCTTAGCTGTTTCGTGAGAAGGTTGTTTGTCTACATTATAGTCGCTATAAGCAAAACTCCAGAAAACCGTTTTATACCCTAGTTCTTTAGTCATAGCAAGGCTCTTCTCAGAATAATGTCCCATAGGTGGTCTAAAAAGTTTAACCATAGGCTTACCTATAATTTCTTCGTATTTAGCAGCTACATCGTTAAGTTCATTAGCAAATTTATTAGGATCCCCTGTATAGCTTGGCATAGAAGGGTGGTGATTAGAGTGGTTAGCTACAATATGCCCTTCATCTACCATACGTTTGATGAGGTCAGGGTTACTTTTTACATAAGGAGAAGTTACAAAGAAAATAGCCTTTACATCTTTTTCTTTTAAAACATCTAAAATTTTAGGTGTATAGCCCTTTTCATATCCCTCATCAAAAGTCAGGTAGAGCACTTTTGAGGAAGTATCACCTACATAATAGGCATCATAAGTTTTAAGATCAAATTTAAGATTTTCATTAATACGTGGTGTAGAATGATCCTTGCTTCTAACAAGCCACCAGTCTATTTTAGTATTATCCAGTGAGCTTGCATAAATAGGCATAAGTAGGCAGACGAAACTTAAGAGAAGTACGCCTAAATGATAAAGTTTTTTCATATGAAGCCTCCTTTAAAAATCTTTTACATACCTGCTAGTTTATCCAAGTTTGAAAAAGTTATTAAAATTTAAGATAAAATAAGATCTTTTATTAGATAGGTTTAGTATAATGAACAAAAAAAGTCTAAAAAAAAGTTCATATTGGCTAATTGAAATCCTTACCATAAGTAAAGAAAGAAGAAAAACTGCTCAATTAATTTTTTGAATTTAATACATAGTGCTGAAAACAGTATTTACAATTTATGGAAAAGAGGTTAGAATATAAACGTCAAAGGGGAAAGGGTGAATAAAATGACTACGAATATGGATGCCTACACTATTTTATATCAAGCAAAGGCACAAATGTATAAAAGCAGTTATAAAGCGCAAGAAGGAAATGTTTTAAAGGAAGAAGAAATTAGACATATGGCATTAGCAGTACTTGAAGAAGGAATTAAGCAGATAAGGTATGAGTATCCGCCTAATGTCTCAAAACGTATGCAAAAATATTATCATCAAAATAAAGCTTTTTTGATAGATCGATTTTCAGATGATGTAAAAAATCTCTTAGCCTTATAGGATGAGAGATTTTTTTGTTTTCCATTGAAATAGGCGTGAGGATTTGCGATAATAAGAAAAATAGGATTGATACAGTAAAGGAGTAAGAGAGATGTTTATTGTAGAAAAGACAACAAGTGAAGATAAACATGCTTTTTATGAGCTTATGCTTATGCAGCTTCAAGCACTACTTGAAGGAGAAGAAAATCCTATAGCGATTTTATCCAATGCATCAGCACTTTTAAATGAATGTTTAGAACAGATTAACTGGGTAGGTTTTTACCTGATGAAAAAGGGGGAGTTACTTCTTGGACCATTCCAAGGTAAAGTAGCTTGTATGCATATTGCTGTTGGACGCGGTGTATGTGGTACGGCAGTGAGTGAGAATAAAACACAACTTGTTAAGGATGTACATGCTTTTCCAGGACATATTGCTTGTGATAGTGCATCAAGGTCTGAGATTGTCATTCCTATAAGAAAAGGGAATGAGATTATGGGGGTATTAGATATAGATAGTCCAATCTTATCAAGGTTTGATGAAATAGATGCTATGTATTTAGAAAAATGTGTGAATGTGATAGAAGACCTTTGCAAATGGGATGAGGCGTAATGAAAATTGGTATTTTATCAGATACACATGGTATTTTAAAAGAAGAAGTCCTAAAGAATTTAGAAGGATGCATGGCTCTATTTCATGCAGGTGATGTAGGCGGTATGGAAATTCTTGAGAGGCTTAGAAAGATAGCACCTGTTTATGGAGTGGAGGGCAATAACGACTCGATAGAAATGGGGTTACCCAAAAGCTTAGAAGTAGAATTAGAAGGTTATAAGTTTTTTATGATTCATGACCTTAAGAGTATTAAGGAAGTGCCTAAAGGTTATGATTTTATTATAAGTGGTCATTCTCATCAGTTTGATATACATTATAAAAGCAAAACAACATATATTAATCCTGGAGCATGTGGAAAAAGGCGATTTGGATTACCTTTAACAATGGTCTTAATGAACTTAGAAAAAGGTACGCATTTAGAAATGATCACACTAGATAAATAAAAATAAAAGGATAGTCTTTGATAAAAGACTATCCTTTTATTTTTATTTAAGTTAAAGATCTAAATTGTAAAATTCTACAAGGTCTACATGACTTGTATGGTCTAAAGCTAAGAATCCAAGATAGAGTTAGTGAGCATGCTACACGAGTAAGGTTACTATTTAGGTTAAATGTAACATAAAGTTGGAAAGAATATTCCTAGTAAAATAGAGGAGTTTGGAAAGGTTATAAAAAATAGTGCTAATCAACTTAAGTATTTTAAGGATAGCACTATTTTTGAAGAATTATATTATTTTAAAAAACGTTCACGAAGGACTTTGTAAATTTGAATAATAACAGTAGGCATGAAAGCTAGACCATAGATCGTTAAAGTTGTAGAAAGTGTAAGTGGTGCAACTTCGAATAAATATGTAAGTCCTGGTATAAAAAGAACGGCATTTAGGAATAAGAATCCAGCTAAAAAAGCCCAAAGACTATATTTATTTGAAGCAAAGCCAAGTTTAAAGATTGACTGTTTGCCTCTACAGTTAAAACCATGGAATAAACGTGCTAGACATAAAGTAGCAAAAGCCATGGTGCTTGCCAGCTGAGGGCTAGTAGTAAGGCCTATATGGTAAGCGATAAGTGTAAAGAGACCTATAATACTTCCTTCTACTAGAATGCGTACTAAGAAGTCTTTAGATAAAATAGAAGCCCTTGGATTACGTGGTTTCTGGTGAAGGAGGTCATCTGTAGCTTCTTCCATACCAATCGCAATAGCAGGTAAACTGTCTGTTACCAAGTTGATAAAGAGTAGGTGAACAGGTGCAAATGGCATAGGAAGTGCGCAAATAGAAGTATAGAGAACAGCTAAAATACCAGAAGTATTACCTGAGAGCAGGAACTTAATAGAGTTTTTAATATTAGTATAAACATTACGTCCATTTGTAATAGCTTTGACAATAGTTGCAAAGTTATCATCTGTCAAAATCATAGCAGCTGCATCTTTAGAAACTTCCGTTCCTGTAATACCCATAGCAATACCAATATCAGCTTTTTTAAGAGCAGGAGCATCATTAACACCATCACCAGTCATGGCTACAATTTTACCTTTACGTTGCCATGCATCTACAATACGAATTTTATTTTCAGGAGAAACACGTGCATAAACAGCGATATGTTCGAGTTTCTCATCGAGTTCAGCATCTGTCATATGATCAAGAGTTGTACCTTCTACAGCAATATCACTATCTGCTAATATACCGATTTCACGTGCAATAGCAGAAGCAGTAACTTTGTGGTCTCCAGTAATCATAATAGGTTTAATACCAGCAAGTCTTGCATCTGCAACCGCAGCTTTTGATTCTTCACGAGGTGGGTCAATCATGGAAATTAGTCCTAGGAAGGTATAATCTGTTTCATCTTCTAGAGTAAGGAGTTTTTCGCTAGGAAGAACCTTATAGGCGAAAGCTAATACACGAAGGCCATTTTCGGACAAAGATTGATTAGCTGCATTAATTTGATTACAATCCTCTAAAGTAAGCTCGCGGATACCCTCTGTGGTAGCAATGGTATTTGTACGGTCAAGTAAAACATCAAAAGCACCTTTTGTAAATAAGATGTACTGCCCATCAATAAAGTGAAGCGTAGACATGAGCTTTCTATCTGAATCAAAAGGTATTTCACTAAGACGAGGATAGTCCTTACGTAAACTTATCTCACTAAGACCGAGTTTTTGTCCTAGGTTAACAAGGGCAACTTCAGTGGGGTCACCGATTTCTTGACCTTCTTGGTTGGTGGAATCATTAGCAAGTACAGCACTTTGAAGTAATAGACGCTCCAGTGGATTTGTATAATCTAAAGTATCACCATCTACGAGAGTGTGGTTAAGATAAACTTTTTTCGTAGTCATCTTGTTTTGAGTAAGTGTACCTGTTTTATCGGAACAGATAATAGAAATACTACCTAAACTTTCTACAGCTTTAAGCTCTTTCATAATAGCATTTTGTTTAGCCATTTTTTGTGTGCCCAGTGCTAATACTATTGTAACAATAGAACTAAGAGCTTCAGGAATAGCAGCAACAGCAAGCGCTACAGCAAACATAAGAGAATCTAGTACAGGAATCTTACGATAAATACTAAGGGTAAAGACGATAAAGCAAATACCTAATATAATCATAGCAAGCTTTTTACTAAAATCGTCTAAATTCACTTGAAGAGGTGTTTTCTTTTGTTGGGTCTGATTCATAAGTGTTGCAATTTTACCAATTTCAGTTTGCATACCTGTTGCAGTAACTAAGACAATACCACGTCCATAAGTTACAAGAGAACCAGAAAAGACCATATTAATTTGGTCACCTAAGGCAACTTCAGTGCGATCAATAATTTCAGCAGTTTTATTAACGCTTTCAGATTCACCTGTAAGAGAACTTTCATTAACTTGTAAAGAATAACTTTCAATAACCCTTCCATCAGCTACAATAAGGTCGCCAGCTTCTAGGAAGATAATATCGCCTGGAACCACTTCACTAGAAGGTATTTCTATTTTTGTGCCATTACGAATGACTTTAGCAGAGGGTGCAGAAAGAGCCTTAAGACTACTTAAAGATTTTTCTGCCTTAAAGTGTTGTACGGTGCCTAAAATAGCATTTAGAATAATAACGGCAAAAATAACAATAGTACTTTCTAAATTTCCTGATAGTGCGGAAATAATAGCAGCAGCAATTAAAATAAATACAAGTAGATCTTTAAATTGCTCTAGAAATACCACGACCATGCTTTTCTTTTTTCCTTCAGAAAGTGCATTAGGTCCATAGTTTTGCAAGGCTTCTTGTGCAGCCTTGGTGGTAAGACCATCTAGAGATACATGAAAATGTTTAAGTACGTTACTTGGGGATTGATTAAAAAACTTATCCATAAAGAGCCTCCTAATTCGAAATTTTAGAATTGAGTAGAATAAAAAAAGACTTTTAATGGATTTTCAGCTTAGTATCACTGAAAATCCATTAAAAGTCTTGTAACCATCAGATGGTATATATCACCAGATTGTGAGCAATCGCGATTGTTGATGATATATTTCAACTACTCCCTTTTAAAGTTAAAATTTAAACTATCATGTAAGCTAATATGATAATAACGATATAAATAGAATTTGTCAATAGAAATTTTTAGATGCATATTCAAAGGCTGAGATACCATAGTATATAGAATAGGATAAAGAAATCATAAAAGGTATAGGAGTAAAAGCATGCAAATTATAAAGGGTATAAGGATTTTATTAATCATTAATATGATTTATCTAATATGTACAATGCAGTGGATTCAAGTGCTTGTTGTGGCCTCTGTGCTTTTGGTAAGTTTTCTACCTGAAGCATTAAAGTTTACAACAGGTGTAGAGCTAACAAAATTTATGAATTACTTTTTTATAGTGTTTGTTCTATTGTCTCAGTGGTGTGGGACATATTTAAGAGCTTATGATGTGATCAGTTGGTGGGATCTATTATTGCATGGATTATCTGCTTTTGTAGTAGGATTAGGTGGACTTGTCATATTAAGATTATGTGATCCAGAACTTATGACTTTTAAAAATCAAAAATATGGGCTTATTAGTATTATAATATTCCTCACTATTTCATCGAGTGCAGTGTTTTGGGAAATCTTCGAATTTGTTGGAGATACTTTCTTTGGAACCAATGCACAGCTTGGAAGTTTAAGTGATACAATGGAAGATATGCTTATTTGCGTTATTATAGGAATTATTTTTTCGTTTTGGATTTATAGGAGCTTAAGAAAAGGAAAAGATAATTTTGTCACAAAACAAATGAATGAATTTATGTTGCTGAATAAAGATAAGGCAAAATAGGACTTCTATGCTATAATAAAATTAAAATTTTAGATTGACTTAAAGTGAAAGGAAATAATATGATTTTATTAGCAGCAACAGATATAAAAAAAGTCTATGGTGAAAAAATAATTTTTAATCAATTAGCATTAAGTATTCATAGTGAAGATAAAATAGGATTAATCGGGATTAATGGTACAGGAAAATCAAGTCTTCTTAAAATATTAGCAGGGCTTGAAACAGCTGACGCAGGAGAAATTACAACTTCTAATGAACTTATGATAGAATATTTGCCACAGAACCCTTATTTTGATCCTGAGGCTACAGTTATTGAACAGATTTTCAAAGGAACTTCTCGATTTATGCAGGTTCTTAAAAATTATGAAGAAGTCACAATAGCCTTAGAGAAAGAGCCAGATAATGAAGCTTTACAAGAAAAATTATTAAAACTTACAACTGAGATGGATGCAGTAGATGCATGGCAAGCAGAAAGTGAAGCGAAAGCAGTATTAACCAAACTGGGGATTAGTGAATTTAATCAGAAAGTAGGAAATTTATCAGGTGGGCAGAAAAAGCGTATCGCACTAGCAGGTGCACTCATTAGACCATGTAATCTACTTATTATGGATGAGCCTACTAACCACCTGGATAATGATACTATCGATTATTTAGAAGAAGTTCTTAAAAATAAAAAATGTGCTGTACTTATGGTAACTCATGACCGTTACTTCCTTGACCGTGTAACAAATAAAATTGTGGAACTAGAAGATGGTAAGCTCTATACGTATGAAGGTAATTATGGGACTTATCTTGAACTTAAAGCACAGAGAGAAAGCATTCAAAAGCGTATGGAAGATAAACAGAAAACCCTCTATAAGCAAGAATTAGAATGGATGCGTAAGGGAGTAGAGGCAAGAAGAACAAAGCAGAAAGCAAGACAGGAACGTTTCTACGAACTCAAAGACCAAATGCAGTTTAAGCAAAGTGATAAGATGGAGATGGGGTTTGCCACTTCAAGGCTTGGTAAAAAAGTGATAGAAATGCAAGATGTATGTAAGGCTTATGGAGATAAGGTACTTATTCGTGATTTTACGTATAACTTTATTAAAGGTGAACGTATTGGGATTATCGGTAATAATGGTTTAGGCAAATCTACCCTTTTAAATCTTATTACAGAAGAAATTAAACCAGATAGTGGGACGATTGAAATTGGGGAGACAGTACGTATTGGTTACTATAGCCAAGAAAGTAAAGGCATGGATGATACCATGCGTGTAATTGATTATGTGAAAGAACGTGGTGAATATGTAAGAGCAGAAGATGGCAGCTTTATATCAGCAAGTAAAATGCTTGAGCGTTTCTTATTCCCATCACATATGCAGTATACGCCAATTGGTAAGCTATCAGGTGGTGAAAAACGCCGACTATATTTATTAGGAGTACTGATGAATGATGTCAATGTACTTCTCTTAGATGAGCCTACTAATGATTTAGATATACAGACATTACAAATATTAGAAGATTATATCGAACAGTTTGCAGGGCCTGTTATTGCTGTTTCACATGATCGTTATTTCCTTGACCGTATTTCAGACAAGCTTTTTGTATTTGAAGGTAATGGTGTGATTCGTGATAGTGTAGGTGGTTATAGTGACTATATAGAGCACCGTAAGCAGGAAGGGCAAATCGCTACGCCAGTTAAACAAGATAATAAAGCAAAAACAGACAGTTGGAAGAAAAACAGTCAAACAAAACTTAAAATGAGCTATAACGAAAAAATGGAGTTTGAACATATCGAGGCAGATATTGAAAAGTTAGAAGCAAGTCTTGAAAATATAGAATCAGAGATGGCGAAGGAAGCAAGTAACTATAGTAAATTAAATGACTTAATAAAAGAAAAAGAACAACTAGAAAGTCAGCTTGAGCATAAAATGGAACGTTGGGAATACTTAAGTGAGCTTGATGAGAAAATCAAAAACCAATAAGCAAAAGGAAGCTATTAAGAATAGCTTCCTTTTTTAGTGCACAAAAGACAAAGTAAATTATATTTTGATAAATTATTTTATATATATTATAATGTTATAATAAATTTAAAATATAAAGAGGAATCAATATGGCTAATAAAGTTCGAATGAATTTGAGAAATATTACAATTGAAAATAGATTAATATATGCATTTTTTCTTATTGCCTTTATTTCTATTTTAATAGTTGGCCTATGTACCATGCAAATTACTTATGATGGCGTTATGAATAAAAGTACCAATTATAGTGTTCAGCTTGTGGATGCTATAGGAGATAATTTAAAGAATGAACTTAGTAATTACGAAGCCTTACTTAATGAACTTATAGTCAATAAGACAGTTCAGAAGGGTTTATATGAGTATGATCATAATACATATGTCGAGAAGGCACAATTTAAAAATCAAATTGATAAAGTTGTAATTCCGAAATTATCTTCCTATCCCTATATAAGAGATATAAAAATAGTCAATTTAAAAGATGAAGTGGTTTATCAGCATGGCTATTTACTTAATGATGAAAGTCATGTAAAAACCATGACACATGTAATCGAGCAGATGGGAGGCTTTGTCCAATGTTTTATGCAAGCCATTTATGGAGAGGAGTATGTGATTTTATCTCGAGCTATTTACTCAAGTTATACTCAAGAAAAAGTAGGCTATATCATTATGGTACTGAAAGAGGAGGCTCTTAAAAAGGTATATGAGCATATGAATTTTGGAGAAGGGTCAGGTATTTGGCTTATTGATCAGAATCAGAACATTTTATCAAGTCAGTTAGAGGAAAATACTTTCTTAAACGAAGAGATTATAAAGCAAATTAAGGGCTTTCAAAAAGATGGGAGACGTTATTTTACCATACATAAGCATTATGAACAGTTATTTGTAATTCCCACATTGATTAAACCTTATAATATACAGCTTGTCGCAACGATTCCTTATACGTATTTATTAAAAGAAGTGATGCTCATTTTAAGACAGATAGTTGTCATTATGATTCTATGTGGGCTTTTATGTATGATGATTGCAAAGAGGATCTGTAGAAGTATTATAGAGCCTCTTAAAAAATTAAAGTATTATATATCAGCCTCTATGGAGGAGAAGTTTAGAACGAATCTAGATGATGAGAGCCCAGATGAACTAGGCATGCTCAGCCGAAGTTATGTACAGATTACTAAAGAAATGCAAGAGATGATTACTGCTATCGAAAAAAATGAAAAAGAAAGAAGAGAGTTAGAACTTAATATGCTACAAGCGCAAATTAATCCTCATTTTCTTTTTAATACACTTAATTCCTTAAGGTGGATTGCTATGATGAGCAAGGCGGATAGTGTAAGCGAAGGTATTTTAGCGCTATCTTGTTTACTTAAAAATACGATTATCCAGAAAAAGGAGTATATCACCATAGAGGATGAACTAGAAAATGTAAAAAATTATATACTTATTCAGAAGCTAAGATACGGAGATTCTTTTAGACTTTTAATGGATGTAGAGAAAGGGCTTCTAAGCTGTCAAACTTTAAAGTTTATTTTGCAGCCTATTGTAGAGAATGCTATTTTACATGGTATTAAAGAAGATCAAAGTGTCTTGCAAATTCTGATCTCAATAAGAGAAGTAGGTGGACATATAATCTTTACAGTACAAGATGATGGGAAAGGCTTTGATCCTAGTATATTAGATATATCAAGAGCTAAAGATGTAAAGCTTTCTGGAATAGGTGTTGATAATGTAAGGGATAGAATTAGGTTGCATTTTGGAGAGAACTATACCACTATTATTCAAAGTGAAATAGGAAAGGGGACTATAGTAACCTTACATATACCAAAGATGGAGGGGAAATGATGTACAACGTATTGATTGTAGATGATGAGAGAATTATCCGTATTGGACTTAGATCACTTATTAATTGGGAGGAAGTAGGGTTTAAGATTATAGATGCAGTAAGTGATGGAAAGCAGGCTTTAGCGGTTATAGAAAGAGAAAAAGTTGATTTGATTTTGACAGATATTAAGATGCCTTATATGGACGGCATTACATTGGTACAGAATTTATATGAACGAGGCTTTTTGGGAGAAATTATTATGCTTACAAGTTATGGAGAATTTGAGTTTGCAAGGCAGTGTTTGCGCTACGGCGTAGGAGATTATCTGCTTAAAGGAACGCTCGTGCCGGACGAATTAATGCAGGCTGTTCTTAAGGTACAGAGAAAATTAGATGAGAAAGGTGAAAAACTCTTTGAAGAGGAGAGAGAAGATATAAATAATGAACAGGACTTAAAGGTAATAGAGCGTATTTTTAAAACAAATCATTTAGAAGGGGAAAACAACATAGAGAAAGAAAGCTTATCTATGCCTTATGTTTTTCTACTATTTAAACATGTCCAAAGTAAAGCACAGAAAGAAAAACATAGGGCCTGTACGTTAGAAGCATATAGAGAATCAATTGAAAATATTATTTCAGAGGCTGTCCCTAATCAAAGTATACCAAGATTGTTTTTCGAAGGGGAATGGGGGCTTTATTTATTTCCTAAGGGATATGTGGAACAAAAAGATGTTTTACATAGGATTAGTATGCATATCTTAAATCTTATTAAACTTTACACTAATATTAAAATAACAGGAGTTATAAGTAAGGTTATTTATACTTCTTATGATTTAAGAGAGTCCTTGAAGAAAACTCAGGATGTGGCTGAATTAAGTTTTTATAAAGGTTATGAAGAAGTGTTAGAAGAAGAAATGCATATACTTATGAAACCCTATTTAGGTAGGAGTGCTCAAATAGTAGAAGAAAGGCTTCACCAAGCTATGAATAAGGGGGATTATAGCGAAGCCAATAATTTGCTGGATATGTATATGGAAGAAATGAGGCGATCTTATGTACCAAAGGAGCAAGTAGAAGAACGACTTAATCCTTTATTACAAGGTATTATATTAGACTATAGTATTTATCTTGAAAGTGATAAAAGTAGATTAAACGAACTTGTAGAGTCCTATAGAGCCAGTACATTACTTGATGAAATGCAGGGGTTAATTAAAGAACTTATTTATATGATTTGTACTTTAATTTTACAAATTAAAAATAAAAATTATCGACGTGAAATAGTAGAGATTATGGATTATATAGAACAGCATATTACGGAGAAAATTACACTAAATTCTATAGCAAATCAAATTAATATGAATGAAAGTTATATCAGTAGATTATTTAAAAGTGAAACAGGTATGAATATTATTCAATACATTAATGTAAGTAAAATGGAAAAGGCCAAAGAACTTTTGAAAGAGAAGAATATGATTGTAAAGGACGTGGCTTATGCTTTAGGGTTTGAAGAACAGTCTTATTTTAATAGAATGTTCAATAAGTACTTTGGGGTTAATCCTAAAGAGTATAAAAAATATACAAATTTGAGTCAATAATGTTCATGTTAATTCTGAAAATTGTTTAATATAATAAAAACAAGGAAAGATACTATAGAAAGTTTAGAGGGGGAATTAATAGTGAAAAGAAAACTTATTGCAGCTTTAATGACTACAGCACTTATGGGTTCAGTATTTACAGGATGTGCTCAAGGTGACGTGGAACAAGCTCCAGAAACTGGAGAACAACCAGTAGCTGAGAAGCCAGCTGATGAGCAAAAAGAAGAACCAGCAACAAGTGAAGAAAAACAAACTTTAGATGTAGCAGTATTTGAGGGTGGATATGGACGTGCTTACTGGGATGCAGTGGCAGAGGCATTTGAAAAACAAAATCCTAATGTAGATGTTGTCATTAATGCGAACCCTGAAATTGGTGAAATCATTCGCCCAGATTTATTATCAGGTAATGCACCAGATTTTATTTATTTACCAACAACGAATAAATCAGGTGTAACGAATGCACTTATTAAAGACAAACTTTTAGCAGATATTAGTGATGTTTTTGAAGATCCAGCTATTAAAGATAAAATTTTACCAGGTTTTATAGATAATGTTGCAACCAGTCCTTATGGAGATGGTAAAGTCTATTTAGCACCACTTTACTACTCTACAACAGGTCTTTTCTATAATAAAACAGTATTTGAACAAAATGGTTGGGAAGTGCCTGTGACATGGGATGATTTCTATGCATTAGGAGATAAAGCAAAAGAAAAAGGCCGTGCACTTATTACATACCAAGGTCTTGCACCAGGGTATATGGAAGCTATGCTTATTCCAGCTATGGTAGCTTCGGTAGGACCAGAAAACTTCGAAAAAGCACTTAACTATGAAGATGGTGCTTGGGAACAAGAAGGTATTGTAAAAGCAATGGAACAAGTTGCTAAAATGTCTACCAATAATTATTTAATGGAAGGTACTGTGGCCCTTAGCCATACACAAGCACAACAACAATGGTTAAAAGGAGATGCACTCTTTATTCCTTGTGGTAGCTGGCTTGAAGGTGAGATGGCAGAATCACCAAGAGAAGATGGATTTGAATGGGGATTTACAGCCCCACCAGTTATGAATGCAGAGGATACTAAATATGTATTCACTACATTTGAAGAAATGTTTATTCCAGCTGATTCAGATCAAATTGACCTTGCAAAAGAGTTCTTAAAATTCCAATACAGTGATGAAGCAGTAGCACTTAATGCTGAAAAAGCAAAAGGTATCCCACCAGTAAAAGGTGCAGCAGAACAACTTAAACAATATGTATCTGGTGCAACTTATGAAACTTATAAATTATTCGATCAAGGTTATGAACCAACAATCGTAAGATTTGCAAGTGTTCAAGGGACAGAACTTGATCCAAGAACAGAACTCTTCAATCAAGTAGCACCTGTAGTAAGTGGTGAAATGTCAGCAGCTGAGTGGGCAGCTTATATGGAAAATATCTCTGACTCGGTAAGAGATTATGTTGTAAAATAATCGCTTTCATAGATTGTATAAAAAGGAGAGGGCTAGAGAACTGTGACCTCTCCTTTTTTGTATCTAACAGAGCATGAGAACAAACTGTAAAAATAGGAATAGGAGGGGAAGTCGATGACCAATTTAAAAAAATATATGCCAAAGAAACAGCAGACCAGAAGAAATATAGCAATCACTGTATCTTTGCTGCCTGCGTTAGCTCTGTATGCATTATTTGTAATTTATCCAACTTTTAATGTGTTTCGCACATCTATGTACCAATGGAGTGGTTTATCTAAACAAAAAACTTTTATTGGTTTTGAAAATTTTATAAGGCTTTTTAATGACACCAAGTTTTGGACTGCACTTCAAAATACGATTTTTTTACTTATCTTTTGTACAGCTATAACAATGATTCTAGCCTTGTTTTTTGCGGCAGCCTTAACACAATCTAAACTTAAAGAGAAAAACTTTTACCGTGTACTTTTCTTCTTTCCCAATGTACTTTCTATTGTTGTAATAGGTGTACTCTTTAGTAATATTTATGAACCTAATATGGGGATTTTAAACTCTTTATTAAGAGGTATAGGACTTAATCACTTAGCTCAACCTTGGTTAGGGAGTGGTAAAACTGTTTTATGGGCTATAGGTGTTGCCATGATTTGGCAAGCTGTTGGATACTATATGGTTATGTACATGGCAGGGATGGATGGTATTTCGCCAGAACTCTATGAAGCAGCGGATATTGATGGGGCATCTAAGTTTGTACAGTTTTTTAAGATTACTATTCCGATGATCTGGGGAATCTTACGTGTTACTTTAGTCTTCTTCATTACTTCAACACTCAACATGAGTTTCCTATTTGTTAATGTTATGACAGATGGTGCACCAAACGGTAGTTCAGAAGTACTGCTCACGTATATGTATAGGCAGGCCTTTACAAATGCAAACTTTGGTTATGCCATGGCTATTGCAGTTATTATCTTTATTGTTGCTTTTGCACTAGCGATTATTAGTAATATTTTAACAAAAAAGAATGATGCGTAAAGGAGGAAGCATAATGAAAGGCAGACATCCCAAAAATATTCGTAGATTGATTGGTAATACTTCCCTTAGGATGGTTCTAATTTTAACCAGTTTAATTGTTGTTTTGCCAATTCTATGGGTAATCTATACATCTTTTAAAACAAGTGCAGAGTTCCTCAATAATCCTTGGGCACTGCCAAGTTCACTTAACTGGTCGAACTATGCTAATGCGATTAGTAAAGCCAACATGGGGGATTATTTTATGAATTCCATAGGGGTTACACTTGGGTCATTAGGGTTACTCTTTGTATTAATTGTACCCGCAGCTTATGCACTTTCAAGGTTTAAATTTAAATTTTCTAAAGGCATTACAATGCTCTTTATGGCAGGTCTTTTTATTAACTGTAACTATATTGTTGTGCCTATTTTTATGATCTTAAAAGATATGGGACTCCTTAATAATTTATTTGTACTGTGTATTGTATATGCAGCGACAACAATGCCTTTTAATATTTATTTGCTTACAGGGTTTATGCAAGGTATTGCAAAAGAATATGAAGAAGCTGCACAGATTGATGGGTGTGGTTATTGGGGGACTTTATTTAGAGTTATTATTCCTATGTCTAAACCAGGATTTGTAACAATTGGCGTATTTGCTTTTATGTCTTATTGGAATGAATATATATTAGCTTTAACTGTATTAAAACCAGATCATTACACACTACCAGTAGGGCTTAAAAACCTTATGGAAGTTCAGAAGTTTGCTACAGATTGGGGCGCTATGTTTGCAGGACTTGTTATTGTTATGATGCCAACTATGGTATTCTATGCACTTGTACAAAAGAAATTAACATCTGGCTTAAGCCTTGGTGGTTTAAAAGGATAAGAAAAAATAATATTAAAACAAGGGCTATTCATAATATTATGAATAGCCCTTGTTTTAATTAAAGAGAAGTAATAATAAGTGCTAAAATGATAGGAGGAATAACCCATTTAAGGAGGGTAAAGAAGATTGGACCTTCCATGTTGCTTTTGTAAAGGCCTTCACTTGTAAGTTCATGCTCCATATTTTTGTATTTCCAGAACCAAGTTGCAATAACAGCAGTTAAAGCACCTGTTAATGGAATTGTAATATTATTTGTAATAGCATCAAGGAAACCAAAAATCGTGCTGCCATTTAAAGTAACATGTGACCAAGGGCCTTCACCTAAGATGTTAATAAGTGAGCCTACTAAAATAGCTATTACAACGATTACAGTAGCTTTATGTCTTGAAATATGAAGTTTCTCTAAAAGACAAGTAATAATAATTTCAAAGATAGAAATCATAGATGTAATAGAAGCTACAATAACCAGTAAGAAGAAGAGTGCACCAAACCATCTTCCACCTGGCATTTGAGCAAACACTTGTGGTAATGCTTCAAAAAGAAGAGATGGACCGGCTGCAGGAGAACCACCGTATGTAAATACTGCAGGGAAGATAAGAAGCCCTGAGAAAATAGCAATAAGTGTATCTGCAATAACAACTTGTCTTGAAATAGCACGAAGGTTCTCGGTTTTTGGTACATAGCTACCATAAGTGACAAGAAGTCCCATTCCTAAGCTTAATGAGAAGAAAGCTTGTCCAATAGCAGAAATAATAGTACCTGGTGTTAAAGCACTAAAATCAGGTTTAAATAAGAAGTTTACTGCTACAGTAAATCCATCTAAAGTCATAGAGTAACCAATAAGGACGATAAAGATCACAAATAGAAGTGGCATAAGTACTTTAGAGTATTTTTCTACGCCATCTTTAATACCTGAGAAATTGATAAAGCCTGTTGCAAGAACAGCTATGACCATACCAATGATTGGCCATACTGCATTTTGATTCATTGTTTTAAATACTGTCTCGAAATGAGTAGCAAGTTCTACATTTGGTGTAATTGTATAAAGTTCACCTGTAATCGAAATGATGAAGTAATAAATTACCCATCCTGCAATCATAGCATAAAAAGTTGCTACAAGGAAAACTGTTCCAACAGCGAGGTAACCCACTATATTTAAAAATTTCTTCCCTGTAATTTTGCCAAAAGCGTCAATAGCATTAGAACAGCCGCGTCTACCTAGCGCAAATTCTGTATAAAGAAGAGGGTATCCCATAAGGAGTACCGCTATCAGATAAACAAAAATAAAGGCTCCCCCACCATTTTGACCAGCCATGTAAGGGAATTTCCAAATGTTCCCTAGGCCGATTGCAGAGCCAGCAGCTGCTGCAATGATTCCTAACTTACTTGAAAAATTGTCGCGTTCGTTCAAAATCTCCACCTACTTTCTTGTATTGCCTAATATAACGTGAATAAGAGTAGATTATATAGAAATATAAATTATACATCAATATAAAAATCTTAATTTGTAATAGTAAGTTTATTCTAAATTAATAATCTGCTGTGTGTATATAAAATTCAGGCTATATTTTTATCCTCAAAATGTGTATAATAAAATCATATGGTAAAAAGGAGGAATTATAATGGAAGACAATAACTTAACTATGGCGGATTTTATGGATGAAATAGAAAAATCAATGGTACGTATTCGTAAAGGTGATATTAAAACAGCAAAAGTTGTATCGATTGAAGATGCAGGGCTTATCACCAATATTGGTTCTCATGCAGATGCGATTGTACCATGGAATGAATATAGTTATGAAGAAGTGAAAATGGAAGATGTACAAGTTGGTGATACTTTCGATGTACTTGTTTTAAATACAGATGACGGAGATGGTAATATTATTGTTTCTAAAAAACGTGCTGAGGCAGAAGTAGCATTAGAAAATATTGAACGGCTTTACAAAAATCATGAACACTTTGTAGTTAAAGTAAAAGAAGTTGTAAAAGGTGGGGTTATTGCAAACCTTCAAGGTATGCGTGCTTTCATTCCTGGTTCTCAAATTACAGATGTTTATGTAGAAGATTTAAATGAGTTTGTAGGTAAAGAAATTGAAGTAGAAATTATCGAGTTTAATCCTAAAAACAAAAAACTTGTTCTTTCAGGTAAGGCTATTGCAAAGGCTAAAACACAGCAAGCTAAAAAAGAACGTTTTGATTCTATTATAGAGGGCGAAAAATATACAGGTACAGTGACAAAACTTATGCCATATGGTGCATTTGTTAACATTGGTGGTGTAGAAGGTCTTGTTCATAATACAGATCTTTCATGGACACGTATTAAACATCCTTCAGATGTTGTTAAAGAAGGGGACAAGCTTAATGTAACTGTTCTGAGCATAGATAAAGAAAAAGGTAAAATTGCTCTTGGTGCTAAAGATGTAGCGATGGATCCTTGGTTCTTAGAAACAGCAAACCTTGAAAAAGGACAAGTTGTAAAAGGTAAAGTTGTGAAATTTATGAACTTTGGTGCGTTTGTATCTCTTAGTGAAAATGTAGAAGGTCTTCTTCATGTTTCTCAAATTACAGAGAAACGTATTTCAAAACCAGAAGAAGCATTAGAGATTGGTCAAGAAGTTAAGGTAAAAATTACACAACTTGATAAAGTAAATAAAAAAATTGGTTTAAGCATGACAGAAGTAGAAGAAGAGATCGATCCTTCTATGATGGCATATATGAACGAAGAAGAGGAAAGCATCTCAACTATGGGTGATGTTTTAGGAAATGCTTTTAAAGATTTATTTAAATAGAATGATTAAAAGAGTGCCTAATGGGCACTCTTTTGTATGTGGAGGCAAGGGATGTTACAAGATACGAGAGTAATTATTTTGGATATAGATGGAACGCTTTTAAACTCTGTTTATTTTAATGTGGAAAATATGAACAATACTTTGGAGCACTTTGATTATGTTTATCGTGTGAGTGAGGAGCGTGTAAGGGGCTATTTAGGTTGCACAGCAGAAGAGTATTATAAAGGGGTATTGGATGAGAGTTGTGTAGAGAGATGGGAAGAAATTAGAGCTTATAATAGGGCGCATATGGCAGAAGCTATGGCAGCCTATGGTAAGGAATTTGAAGGTGTAGAGAATACTTTTTCTATACTTCATAAGAGAGGTTATAAACTTGTACTCTATAGTAACTGTTCAAGAGCTTATATGGAGTCAGCACTTGATGTACTAGGTATTAGAAATTATGTAGATTATGCGGAGTGTGTTAAAGATAATGGATTAGCTAAACCACAACTTTTAGCGAAAATACTTAAGATGTATGAGGGATGTAAGGGTGTGGTTGTAGGTGACCGTATTCATGATATAGAAGCAGCACATTGGAATCATATACCTTGTATAGCTGCTTTGTATGGATTTGGTCAGGAAGAAGAGATGAAAGAAGCAGACTATACACTTTATAGCATAAAAGAATTACCAGCTCTACTTGACAAAGAAAAGGCTCATGCATAAAATAATAAGTAAATGTCACATAAAGTAAACGTCATAGAAAAATGCGATGAAAAAGAGGAGTATAATACACCTGCATTTAGAGAGAGAAACTTATAAGCTGAAAGGTTTCTTATGTAAGGATATTAGAAGGTAGCTTTTGAGCACTGTTTTTGAAACTAAGTAGGAAGCAGCGGGTAGGCCCGTTACAGCATAGAGAGCCAGATAGAAGTCTGGAATTAAGGTGGTACCGCGAGCATTTTCGTCCTTATTAGGGGCGAGAGTGCTTTTTTTATATTCTTATTTCAGAAAGAAGGTGTCCTATGAAGCCTATGGGTTTTGTACTTTTGGTCATTGGTGTCATGCTGATCTTTGCAGCAAGGCGTATCGTGCTTTCTAAAGTGCGTCTAGAAGAAAAGGATAAAAATGAAATGGAAATGCTAGCAAGTGGCGGTGTTATTGCTGTTAAGGTCTCAGGCTTTATTGTGGCTGTTATGGGATTTCTATTTCTGATGATGTAACAAATAAAAGGAGGATTCAATATGAGTAACTTAGAAAAAGTTTATGATCCAAGTACCGTAGAAGAAAGACTTTATAAAAAATGGATGGACAATGGTTATTTCCATGCTGAAGTTGAAAAAGACAAAGAGCCATTTACAATCGTTATTCCACCACCAAACATTACAGGGCAACTTCATATGGGGCATGCACTTGATAACACACTTCAAGATATCTTAATTAGATATAAACGTATGCAAGGTTATAATACACTTTGGATGCCAGGAACTGACCATGCAAGTATTGCAACAGAAGTGAAAATTGTGGCCAAAATGGCAGAAGAAGGTCTTACAAAAGAAGACCTTGGACGTGAAGGTTTCTTAAAACGTGCTTGGGAATGGAAAGAAGAGTATGGTGGCACAATTATCGGGCAGCTTAAAAAACTTGGTTCTTCATGTGACTGGGAAAGAGAACGCTTCACAATGGATGAAGGTTTATCAAAAGCAGTACAAGAAGTATTCATTCGTCTTCATGAAAAAGGATATATTTACAAAGGTTCACGTATTGTTAACTGGTGTCCAGTATGTCAAACAACTATTTCAGAAGCTGAAGTTGAGCACATTGAAAGTCAAGGCAACTTCTACCACTTACGTTACCCAGTAGTAGGGAGTGATGAGTTCGTTGAAATTGCTACAACAAGACCAGAAACATTGCTTGGAGATACTGCAGTAGCAGTTAACCCAAAAGATGAACGCTATACACATTTAATTGGTAAAATGCTTAAATTACCTCTTACAGATAGAGAAATTCCAGTAATTGCAGACCATTATGTAGATATGGAATTTGGTACAGGTGTTGTTAAAATTACACCAGCACACGACCCTAATGACTTTGAGGTAGGTCGTCGTCATGACTTAGAAGAAATCTGTGTCATGAACGATGATGGTACAATGAATAACTTAGCAGGCAAATATGCTGGTATGGACCGCTATGAAGCACGTAAAGAAATGCTTAAAGATTTAGAAGAGCAAGGTCTTCTTATTCAGATTAAACCTCATATGCACAATGTAGGTACACATGACCGTTGTAAAACAGTTATTGAACCTATGGTGAAAGCACAATGGTTCGTTCGTATGGAAGAAATGGCTAAACCTGCTATTGAAGCGCTTAAAAAAGGTGACTTACGTTTCGTTCCAGAACGTTTTGGTAAAACATACCTTAACTGGTTAGAAAATATTCGTGACTGGTGTATTTCTCGTCAGCTTTGGTGGGGACACAGAATTCCAGCATACTACTGCCAGGAATGTGGTGAAGTAACTATTGCACGTAGTATGCCGGAAGCATGTAGTAAATGTGGTCATACACATCTTGTTCAAGATGAAGATACATTAGATACATGGTTCAGTTCAGCTTTATGGCCATTCTCAACACTTGGCTGGCCAGATAATACAGAAGAACTTAAACATTTCTATCCAACAAGTGTACTTGTAACAGGTTATGATATTATTTTCTTCTGGGTTGTACGTATGGTATTCTCAGGTCTTGAACAAATGGGTGAAGTACCATTTAAAGATGTTCTTATCCATGGTCTTGTGCGTGACTCTGAAGGACGTAAGATGAGTAAATCTTTAGGAAATGGTATTGACCCACTTGAAGTTATTAAAGAATACGGCGCAGATGCACTTAGACTTACACTTATTACAGGTAATGCACCTGGTAACGATATGCGTTTCTATTATGAACGTGTAGAAGCGAACCGTAACTTTGGTAACAAACTTTGGAATGCAACACGTTTCATTCTTATGAATTATGAAGGAGAAGATTTAAATCTAGAGGTAGGTCTTGATGAACTGACTGCAGCAGATAAATGGATTCTTTCAAAAGTTAATACACTTGCAAATGAAGTAACAGAGAACATGGATAAATACGACCTTGGTATTGCTGTTCAAAAACTTTATGACTTTGCATGGGAAGAATTCTGTGACTGGTATATTGAAATGGTAAAACCACGTCTTTACAATAAAGAAGATGCTACGCGTCATGCTGCATTATGGACACTTAAAACAGTTATGATTAATGTTCTTAAGATGCTTCATCCATATATTCCATTTATTACAGAAGAGATCTTTATGGGACTTCAAGATAGAGAAGAAAGTATCATGATTTCTAACTGGCCAGTATATAAAGAAGAATGGAACTTCCAAGTAGAAGAGGAAGAAATCTCTCTTATTAAAGAAGCAGTACGTTCTATTCGTAATGTAAGAAGTGAAATGAATGTACCACCATCAAGAAAAGCACAAGTATTTGTTGTTTCTGAAAATGAAAAAGTACTTGATATCTTTAATAGAGGTAAAGTATTCTTTGCTACCCTTGCTTCTGCATCAGAAGTTGTTATGCAAAAAGATAAAGCAGGTATTGATGAGGATGCTGTATCAGCAGTTATTCCAGAAACAGTACTTTACATGCCTCTTGCGGAACTTGTAGATTTTGAAAAAGAAATTGAACGTCTAACAAAAGAAAAAGCAAAACTTCAAAGTGAAGTAGATCGCGTTGTAAAAAAACTTTCTAATGAAGGTTTCGTAGCGAAAGCACCTGCTAAGCTTATTGAAGAAGAAAAAGCAAAACAAGCTAAATACGAAGCTATGCTTGCAGAAGTTGTAGCACGCCTTGAAAAGTTTAATAAATAATGCAGTAATGAAAAAGGACTCTCTAAAACCAATTTAGAGAGTCCTTTTTGTGTGAAAAAAAGTAAATAAATTATTGGCGCATAGAAAGAGGGATATACTCCTTTCTCTGAGCTACGCTCTTATAAGCTGGGCGGATAATCTTTCCTGCATTGACGATTTCTTCGATGCGGTGAGCGCTCCAGCCCGCTATTCTGGCGATGGCGAAAATAGGTGTATACATTTCTAAAGGTAAATCTAATAAGCTGTAGACAAATCCAGAATAGAAATCTACATTGGCACTAACGCCTTTATACATTTTACGAGCTTTGCTAATCACTTGTGGTGCAAGACGTTCAATACGTGTATAGAATTCAAATTCATCTTCGACGCCTTTGGCGGCAGCGAGTTTACCTGCATATTCTTTAAGGATAATAGCACGGGGGTCAGATATGGAATAAACGGCGTGACCAATGCCGTAAATAAGTCCGGCTTTATCAAAAGCTTCTTTATTAAGAAGTTTGGTGAGATAGGTACAGATTTCCTCTTCGTCTTGCCAATCTTTAATTTTTTCACGCATATCTTCAAACATTTTAACAACTTTTAGGTTGGCACCGCCGTGTCTAGGGCCTTTTAGTGAACCTAAAGCAGCGGCGATGGTAGAGTAAGTATCTGTCCCAGAAGAGGTTACAAGGTGGGTTGTAAAAGAAGAGTTATTACCACCACCGTGTTCAGCGTGTAAAATAAGAGCTAGGTCTAAAAGGAGAGCTTCAAGTTCGGTGTATTTGCGATTTGGTCTAAGCATATAAAGGATATTTTCTGCTGTAGAGAGTTCTGGCCTAGGTGTGTGAATATAGAGACTTTGATTTTGATGGTAATGAGCATAAGCTTGATAGCCATATACAGCTAAAGAGGGAAAACAAGAAATGAGGTGAATACATTGTTTAAGGACATTAGATAAAGAAGTATCATCAGGATTATCCTCATCGTAACTATAGAGTGCAAGTACGCTTCGGGCCATGCTATTCATAATATCTTTTGTAGGTGCTTTTAGAATCATATCACGGACAAAGTCATCAGGTAGTTTGCGCTTTTCACTTAATATTTTATTGAAATTTTCAAGTTGTCTAGGATTAGGGAGTTTGCCAAAAAGTAAAAGATAAGTAGTTTCTTCGAAACCATAGCGATGATCAGTTAAGTAACCTTTAGTGATATCAGCAATATCGATACCTCTATAAAGTAGACGACCAGGAACAGGAATAATTTCGTTTTCGTCTACAATATAGGAATGGACTTCGCCTATTTCTGTTAATCCTACAAGTACACCTCGGCCATCTAAGTCACGTAGACCACGTTTAACAGCGTACTTTGTAAAAAGTTCAGGATTGATAAGGTTATTTTCTTGAGCTAAGTGGGTAAGTTCGTTGAAAGGATCAGTAGAAGTGTAAAGAGTATTTTGTTCTATCATATAATACCCCCCTTTTTTATGAAGTTTTCTGAATAATTATAATTAATAGTAACATTATGGGTAATAGGGTGTCAATATGTATAAAAGTAAGTGCTTGATACTGAATAATAAGTAAGTGAAAGAGATATTATAAATAAGAAGAGTATTATAATAATGGAGGAAAATTTATGAAGTATGTAGTTTTATCACCAGCGCGTAAAATCATTTGCTTTGATCATGGTGAACAAGTAGCGCAGTATTGCGATGAAAAAGAACGTTCAGATATAGATGCCTATTGTAAGGACCAGCAGTACACATATGAAACAATGAGTTCGGTAGATGTGGGATATGTCTATACCCTTATAGGGGCAGAGGCTGGGGTGTGTTATATTTATGAAACAAAAGATGTATTAAAGCATATGAAAGAACTTCAAGTAGAATCCGATTTAATTGATGCAACAGCGGATCTTTTTAATGATAGAAGATTAAATGAAGAGATAGATTGCCCGGGCTATTTGAGTGATGTGCTTATGGATTTAACACCGATGACAGTTTCCCAATTGCTTAATCCTTTATATACAATGCAAAATATAGATGAGTGGGCTACTGAAGGGAATGAATAAAAAAGAAGTGTTTAATAGCTAGCTATTAAACACTTCTTTTTTATAAATATATAGTAAAAAAATATAGTTTATGATATTATTTCTAATAATAAATAATGTTTAGTTATTTTTGTGAGAATAAATAATATAATTTTTGTATAATCAAGCATAAAGTGTACGACATATACAAACATAAGTATTTATTAGGGATAAACATTGGTTGAAATAAATTCAAAAATATGATAGATTGTGTTATAAATAAATCATGTACATGTATACAATTATTTTGTTTTAAATAAATATTATTATAAAATCCAAGAATAAGATTGAATAACCCATAATATTATGGTAATATGAAGGAGAAAAATAAAAATCAATTATACGATATGAAGTTTATTTGATAAAAACTTGCAAAAACAGTATCGATACTTGAAATGAAAAATAATGAAATAAATGGAGGGGTTAAGATGAAAAAGTTTGCTAAGAAATTTTTAGTTTTATCTGTAGTATCTGGATTAGCTGCTTCTACTTTAGTAGGCTGTAGCCAAGATAAACCACAAACAGATAACGGTACAAGCCAAGCTGCAGGAGAGAAAGAGAGTAGTGGTGATACTCAAAAAGAATCAAAATACAAAACAGTAGTTGTTGCTTCACTTGAAATGAATGGTGTATTCAGCCCATTCTTTGCTACAACAGGTTATGATATGGATATTGCAGATATGGTCCATGCATCACTTATTAAAGCAGACCGTAATGCACAACCAGAAGCGGCTCTAGCTGAGTATGCAATTGAAGAAATAAAAGGTGAAGATGGTACAGTTTCTGAAACAATTTACACTTTTACACTTAAGGATGGTGTGACATTCAGTGATGGTACACCTGTAACAGCTGATGATGTTATTTTCTCATATAAGGTATTAGCGGACCCAGCATATGATGGTCCATCTACACTTACTACATTACCAGTAGTTGGTATGGAAGAGTACAATAAAGGTGATGCTACAGAAATTAGTGGTATTGAAAAAGTAGATGAGAAAACTGTAAAAGTTACACTTAAAGGCATTGACCCAGCAGCAATCTGGAAACTTGGTGGTATTGCTGTAGCGCCAAAAGCATACTACGGTGTAGATGATGCTGGTAAAGAATATGCTAAAGGGGATATGAGCGTTCCTAAATCAAGAAATGCTGCGCCAATGGGTGCGGGTGCTTATAAATTTGAGAGCTTTGATAATAACGTAGTAACACTTAAAGCAAATGAAAACTATTACAAAGGTGCACCAGCGACACCAACTATTAAATACCAAGTAACAGCAGAGACTAATAAACTTGAAGGCTTAAAACTTGGTGAGTTTGACATTTCAGATCCATCTGCTTCACCAGATATGGTAGCGGATGTAGAAGCTGCAGGTCTTGAATATAGATTAATTGAAAACCTTGGTTATGGTTACATTGGTATGAATGCAGAACGTATTCCAGACAAAAACGTTCGTAAAGGTTTAATGCACCTTATGAATCGTCGTCCAGCTGTAGAAACCTATTATGGTGAACTTGCTACAGTTATTGAAAGACCAATGTCAACAGTATCATGGGCTTACCCACAAGATGCGACAGAATACTATGGCTTCGATCCGGCTAAAGCTTTAGAATACTTCAAAGCTGCTGGCTATGAGCAAGTAGATAAAAATGGTAAAGTAAGCCTTGAAAAAGATGGCGTACAACTTCGCGTTGAAGTAGGTATTCCAGGTGGTGGTACTATGGACCATCCAACTGCTCCAGTACTTACACAAATGAAAACTGAAATGGAAAAAATGGGTGCTGTACTTGAAATCGCAGATACAGATGGAACAGTATTCTTTGATAGACTTAACACAAGTGATTGGGACATGTGGGTAGCAGCTTGGGGGGCAACCGTTGACCCTGATATGTACCAAGTATACCACTCAACAGGTCCATCAAATCATTACAAAATCAAAAATGATGAACTTGATAAGCTTATTGTAGATGCACGTCAAACAAATGATATAGAAGTAAGAAAAGACTACTATAGCAAAGCGCTTGATATCATTATGGATGAAGCGGTAGAAATGCCAGTTTACCAAAGAAAAAATATGTATGTATTCAACCAAGAAATTGTAGATATGGAATCTCTTCCAGAGAACATGACTCCATACTATACATATTTTGCTGAAGTTGAGACATTCAGACTTAAATAGTCATAGGGCATGAAACTAATCACCAACTCCTTAGGGGTTGGTGATTAATATCAGCCTATAATAAATGTTATGTAAATAATGCAAAAAAATCCAATTATTGTAAGTTGATATTAATCAGAAAGAAAGCGCATTGTTTAAGCACTAAACTAGAAAAGGAGTGAATATAAATGAGACAATATATTATTCGAAGATTATTTATTTCTATCTTTATATTATTGGGTGTATCGGCTATCATTTATGGTTTACTACGTACTGCACCAGCAGATTATGTAAGTACTATAACAAACGGAATTCCAGATGCAACACCGGAAATGAAAGCAAAATTAACTGAACTCTATGGTCTTGATAAAGGGATAGTAGAAGGTTATGTGGATTGGTTAAGTTCAGCTTTAAAAGGTGATTTAGGTCAATCTTTCATTTATAACAAACCCGCACAAGATGTTATTAAAGATAAGATGTGGGTATCCTTCTGGATGGCACTTCCATCCTTTATTTTACAACTCTTAATTGCGATTCCACTAGGAATTATTTCAGCAACAAAACAGTACTCTATTACAGATTATACTGTTACAACAATTGCTTTAATTGGGATTTCTCTTCCAAGTTTCTTCTTCGCAGCAGTACTGCAAAGAGCGTTCTCAATGGGACTTGGATGGTTTCCGCTTCAAGGGATGGTTACAGCTCGTGAAGATTATGTAGGCTTTGCACATATTATGGATATGGCATGGCACTTTGTTCTGCCTATCACAGTACTTACTGTATTAAGTATTGGAGGACTTATGCGATATAGCCGTACCAATATGCTCGAAGTTTTAAATGCAGATTACATACGTACAGCAAGAGCTAAAGGCCTTAGTGAACATAAAGTAATTTACAAACATGCATTTAGAAATACACTTATTCCAATTGTAACAATGGTTGGTGGTATGATTCCTGGACTTTTCTCAGGGGCTATGATTACAGAAGGAATCTTCTCTATTGAAGGTCTTGGATATATAGGGCTTAAAGCACTTAGATCAGGGGACATTCCATTTATGATGGCCTTTACCATGTTCCTTGCCATTCTTACATTATTAGGAACACTATTATCTGATATTCTCTATGCGGTGGTAGACCCTCGCGTACGACTTAAATAGAAGGGAGTAATGAAATGGCTGAAGAAAAAGTATTACAAACAAATAATCAACCAGAGGAAGTTGCAAACTTAGAGAAAATCGTTACTCCAGGGCAGCTTGTTATGAAGCGTTTCTTACGTAATAAGCTTGCTATTGCGGGAGTAGTCATTCTTGTATGTATGTTCCTGTTTTCTTTCTTAGGGCCTCTTTTTACAAGTTATGGTGAATATACTATTTTCTTTGTAAAAGATGGTGTAGAATTTAGTTCAGATGATCACAAGGGTATGGATCCACAAGAAAGTGGTGTAAAAATTAATGGGAAAGCAAAACCATCAAAAGCACACTTACTTGGAACAGATAAAGATGGTCGTGATATTTTAGTTCGTTTGATGTATGGTGGCCGTATCTCTTTATTAATTGGTTTTGTAGTAGTAGGTCTTCAATTAGCAGTAGGTGTTATTATGGGTGGTATAGCAGGATATTATGGTGGTGTGATTGATAACCTCATAATGCGCTTGGTAGATATATTCTATTGCATACCAACTCTTCCTGTTATGTTAATTGTAAGTTCTATTATGGTAGCATATGGCGTACCACAAGAATATAAGATTTATATTTTGATGCTTATCATGGGTATATTAGGTTGGGCAGGTGTAGCACGTCTTGTACGTGGTCAAATTCTAAGCCTTCGTGAACAAGAGTTTATGGTGGCAACAGAAGCGATTGGCCTTCACCCAGCTAAACGTATTATGAAACACCTTATACCAAATGTTATGCCACAACTTATTGTTATTGCAACAATGGGTATGGGGAGTGTTATTTTAGCAGAAGCATCTTACAGTTATCTTGGTATAGGGGTACCATTCCCTCTTGCGTCTTGGGGAAATATGGTTAATACGGTAACAGATCCTATTATTATGAGGGAGTATTTGAATATTTGGTTCCCACCAGGATTCTGTATTTTATTAACAGTACTAGGATTCAACTTTGTTGGCGATGGTCTTCGTGATGCCTTCGACCCTAAAATGAAAAGGTAGGTGATAACATGAGCGGTATGACAGCAGAAATGAAAAAGATAAAAAAAGCTGAACAAAAAGAAGCTAAGCTACGTATGAAGCAAATTTCTAAAGAAAATAATAAAATCATTAAGAAGTTTGAGAAAGAGAAGAAACGCAAAAAGGTTGATCCTTCTGAGTATCAAACAACTATGAAAAATCCAGATAACATTATTGAAATTGATAATTTACATACTTATTTCTTTACAGATATGGGGACAGTTAAATCTGTAAATGGTGTCTCTATTGAAGTGCCAAAAGGAAAGACAGTTGCATTAGTAGGAGAGTCTGGATGTGGTAAGTCTGTTACGAGTCTTTCTGTTATGAAGCTTGTACAAGGACCTACAGGTCAAATCGTAGATGGAGCTATTCGCTATAACCGTAAAGGTGGTGCAGTAGATATTGTTAAGGCTCCAATTAGCGAAATGCAACATATTCGTGGTAATGAAATTGCGATGATTTTCCAAGAGCCGATGACAAGTCTTAATCCAATCTTTACAATTGGTTATCAAATTGATGAAACCATTAAACTTCATCGACCTGATATGAAAGATGAAGATATTAAAAAGCAAACTATTGAAATGCTTAAATTAGTAGGGATTGCCCGTGCAGAGGGGATTTATGACTGTTATCCACATGAACTTTCAGGTGGTATGCGTCAACGTGTTATGATTGCTATGTCACTTTCTTGTGACCCTCAGTTTATTATTGCAGATGAACCTACAACTGCACTTGATGTAACGATTCAAGCACAGATTTTAGACTTACTTCGTGATATTAAGCAAAAAATAGATGCAAGTATTCTCCTTATTACACATGATCTTGGTGTAGTAGCAGAAATGGCAGATTATGTTGTGGTTATGTATGCAGGTAAAATTGTAGAACAAGGAACAGCTCATGAAGTCTTCCTTAATCCAAAACATCCTTATACAATGGGGCTTATTAAGAGTAAGCCAGCAGTAGGTAAAGTAGTAGACCGTCTTTACTCTATTCCAGGAGCGGTACCAAACCCTGTAAGTATGCCAAATTACTGTTTCTTTAAAGACCGTTGTGATAAGTGTATTGCAAAATGCAATGGAGATATTCCAGAACTTAGATATATATCAGAGGATCATAAAGTGGCTTGTCATCTTTATGATAGCAAAGGAGGGAAATAAATGTCAGAAAATATTTTAGAAGTTAAAGAGCTGAAAAAATATTTCCCTATTAAAGCAGGGGTTATCCAACGTGTAGTAGGGCATGTTAAAGCTGTCGACGGTATTTCTTTTAATATCAAGAAAGGTTCTACTTTTGGGCTTGTAGGGGAATCGGGTTGTGGTAAAACAACAGTTGGTCGTACACTTCTTCGTCTTCAAGAAAGTTCAGGCGGAAGTGTTATGTTTGATGATAAAGATGTTTTCAAGCTTTCTAACAAACAATTACGTGCTATTCGCCCAGATATGCAGCTTATTTTCCAAGATCCATATAGCTCCCTTAGTCCAAGAATGCCAGTTGGTGAAATTATTGGGGAAGGTGTGCGTGAGCATAATATTGTACCTAAAGAAGAATATAGAAGCTATATTATGAGTATTATGGAAAAATGTGGTCTTCAACCTCATCATATTGACCGTTATCCACATGAATTCTCAGGTGGACAACGCCAACGTATTTGTATTGCACGTGCTATAGCGCTTAAACCAAAAGTTATTGTATGTGATGAGCCAGTATCTGCGCTTGATGTATCTATTCAAGCTCAAATTATTAACTTACTTAAAGACCTTCAAGAAGAATTTGGATACAGCTACTTATTTATTTCCCATGACTTAAGTGTTGTTGAACATATTTCAGATGAAGTAGGGGTTATGTACCTTGGAAATTTAGTAGAAAAAGCTCCTAAAGAAGAGCTTTTCAAAAATCCTAAACATCCTTATACAAAAGCACTTTTCAGTGCTATTCCAGTGCCAGACCCAACAGTAAAAATGAATCGTATTATCCTAGAAGGAGATATTCCTTCACCTGCAAATCCTCCATCAGGGTGTAAATTCCATACAAGATGTCAGCATTGCATGGAAATTTGTAAGACAGTGGCACCAGAGTATAGAGATTATGGTAATGAACATTTTGTAGCATGCCACTTATATGACAATGAATAAGGTAAATGATGAATTCAAAGATGATGGAAGAACAGTAGCAGATATGGATATACCAGGTATGCCATGGTATGCAGGTCCTAATGACCGATTAGGCGATAGACCTAAGGCAAAACGTAACTCTCTTGTAGAAGAGCGTATTGTACTCACTAAGGGAGAGAAACGTGCTATTTATAAAGGTATTATAGCTGCCATATTGCCATTAGTCCTTGCATTCGCGGTAGGTTATTTCTTTATTTTCCTATTTTTAGACAAAGTATGGCTATCTTAAATAGAGGCGTGTAAGATATGAAATCTTACACGCTTTTATAATGTACGACTATTGAAATATAATGAGTTTTTTTGTATACTACCTAAAGATTAAAAAGGTTTACAGAAAGTATGAGGGATATGATATGCTTGTTACAAGGGATAAACAGTTTTATAAATTATTATTAAGCATTGCACTTCCTATTGCTATGCAAAACTTAATTACTTTTGCAGTAAGTATGGTAGATACTTTAATGCTTGGGACACTAGGTGAAGTAGAGTTATCAGCAGCATCTATTAGTAATAATCTTTTCTTTGTCTTTATGATTTTGAACTTTGGGCTTGCAGGAGGTTCTAATATTCTTATTTCTCAATATTGGGGAAAGAATGATGTAAAGGCTATTCATAAGGTGCTTGCTATAATGTATAAAGTGTGTGTAGCTTTATCTATTGTTTTTACGGCTATAGCACTATGTGCACCTCGTCTATTTATTAGTATTTTCACACCAGATATGGCAGTTGTGGATGCTGGAGAAAAATACTTACGCATTGTAGGATTAGGATACTTTTTCTATGCTATTACAAATTGTAGTATTATGATGCTTCGTTCCGTGAAGACCGTTAAAATCTCTATGGTAGTCTATTCTATTTCTCTACTTGTTAATGCATTCTTTAACTGGATTCTTATTTTTGGTAACTTAGGTGCACCACGTTTAGGGATAGAAGGTGCGGCAATTGCTACGGTTTTAGCGCGTTTTGTAGAATTTGCAATTGTAATGTGTTTTATGGCATTCTTTGAGAAAAAAATCAAGTTTAGATTAAGCCACTTTAAAATAAAAGATGCCCTAATGAAAAAGGATTACATTAAAACTTGTACACCAGTTGTATTTAATGAATTTCTTTGGGCCATGGGATCTTCTATGGTAGCTGTTATTGTAGGCAGACTAGGAACAGAAGTTGTAGCAGCTAATAGTATTAGTAATGTAGTTAATCAATTTGTAACGGTCTTTATTTTTGGTTTATCAAGTGCAGCAGCTGTTATGATTGGTAATAGTATTGGAGAAGGGAACTATAAGAAGACTAAAGAATATGCAGCAACTATTGCAATTTGTGTAGCTTGTTTAGCTGTTTTTGCAGGACTTCTTACTTTTACACTTAGACCTTTCATTGTACAGTTCTATAATGTATCAGATTTAACGAAGTCTATTGCTATGGATATTATGGCTGTTAACTCTGTGATTGTATTCTTCCAGGCCATGGCAAACACAACTAATATTGGTATTTTGCGTGGTGGTGGAGATGTAAAGTTTGTATTGGTTAATGATGTCATTTTTATGTGGCTTGTAGCTATTCCGTTAGGGTTTATTGCTGCTTTTGTATGGGGCTGGCCAGTTATTGCTGTATTTTGTGTTATAAGAGTAGATGAAATATTAAAGGTTATTTGTAGTACAAGACGTATTATAAGTTGGAAATGGATTACCAATGTTACAAGAGATGAAGAATATGCAGCTTAAAGAGGAGACAGTATGAAAATATTAGGTATTACAAAGAAAGAACTATTCCTAATCTTATTAGGAACAACCCTTCTTGCTTTAGCTATTAACTGGTTTTTATCACCAAGTGGCTTAGTTACAGGAGGAATTTCAGGAACTTCTATTATCGTAGAGGAAGTCACAAGCAATGTGTTTGGTGTAGGTGTACCTTTATGGGTAACGAATATTTGTTTAAATATTCCTCTATTTTTAATAAGTATTAAACAACGTGGTTTTAAATTTGCGCAGAAGTCTTTATACAGTGTTTTATGGCTTTCTGTTGCTCTATGGTTCACAGGATTTTTCCCTAATCCATTCCTTACAACAGGAGACTTACTTCTTCCAGCTATTTTTGGAGGAGCATTAATAGGGGCGGCAATTGGTCTTGTTATACAAGCAGGAGGGACAACAGGTGGAACAGATATGCTTGCCTCTATTATTAAATTTAAGAACCCATCCTTTCCTATCACTCAGCTTATGCTTATGATTGATGGTATAATTATATTATGTGGTTTCTTTATTTTCGGGCAGGAAAAAGCTATGTATGCTGTTATTGCTGTATTTATTACTTCAAAAGTAATAAGCAATATTATAGAAGGTGTACACTATGCTAAAGCAGCATTTATCATATCAGCCCATAGTGATAAGATTGCTAAAGAAATTATGGAGAAAATTCCACGTGGTGTAACAGGGCTTAAAGCAACGGGGATGTATTCTAAATCAGATAAAGAAGTCCTTTATGTGGTTGTATCTCAAAAAGAAATTACGAGGCTTCGTGATTTAGTAAGAGATATAGATCCTAAGGCTTTTGTAACCATTGCTGATGTAAAAGAAGTACTTGGAGAAGGCTTCATAACTGAATACAATGATTTAGCAGCATAACTTGTCAAAAATACTTATATTGAGGTATAATGTTAACTGACTATAAATAATCGTATAAATTCGATAATATGGATCGAAAGTTTCTACCTACAAACCTTAAATTTGTGGACTACGAGGTGTTTATGTTTTGCATGCTATGCAAAGCTTATAGACTCCTCTTTTTTTGAGGAGTCTTTTTTTTATTACTATTTTATAGAAAAGGGTGTTAAATCATGAATGTATCCAATTTCTTTATTACAGGTGGTAAAGGTGTGGGAAAATCTACACTTTTAAAGGCACTTACAGAGGAACTAGAGCTGACTAAAGATTTAACTGGATTTGTTACTTTACCTTACTTTGAAAAGGAGGCAAGAAAAGGATTTTATCTGCATAGTATGATAGAAGTAGAGGGGAATGACAAGCCTATTTCTATTCAGCCTGATGAAGTGTCTTGTGAAAGTATTAGGGAAACTTTTGAAACCCTTGGTGTGGATGTCCTCATTAAAAGCTTGGAATATCCAGAAAAACATGTAGTAATGGACGAACTTGGCACTTTAGAAGGAGAGGCTTATCTTTTTCAGGAACAAGTACATAACTTATTAAGCAGTCCTAAAATTGTACTAGGGGTTATAAAGCATAAGGAACATCCTTTTTTAGATGCCATTAGGCAAAGAGAAGATACAATGATTTACACAGTCACTGAAGAAAATAGGGATGAGATAAAAGAACAGATTAAACAAGATTACCTAAAAAGGTTTTCAAATAAATAGATTAAGGGGAATAGCATGAAAATGAAAAAGTTTATGTATATGGTAGCATGTATGAGTTTATTAGTAGGCTGTGCAAAGGCACCAGTGGGCTCACCTGAAGTAACATCTGAGCCTATATCAGCTGAGCAAGGGGGTACAGAAAATAAAGAAGCAACTGCAAAACAGCCAGAACAAGAAGCTGTAGAACGTGAGATTACAGTTACAGATCAGCTAGGTAGAGACGTAACAATCAAAGGAGATGTAAACCGTATTGTCTCTTCTTATTACATTACATCTTCTATGCTTATTGCCTTAGATGCAAAAGATAAAGTAGTAGGGCTTGAAATGAAGGCAGATACAAGAGAAATTTACAAACAAGCAGCACCGCAGTTCTTAGAGCTTCCAGCAGTAGGATCCGGTAAAACTTTCAATGTAGAAGAAGCACTTGCATTAGAGCCAGATCTTATTATTTTACCGTATAGATTAGAATCTTTTATTCCACAAATTGAATCTTTAAATATTCCAGTTATTGCAGTAGAGCCTGAAAGTATGGAAGACTTCCTTGCATGTATTGAGTTAATAGGAACAGCTATTGGACATGAGGAGGAGGCTGAGAAGCTTCTTAAATATTTTGATGATGTGACAAAAGAAGTAGAAGGTCTTACGGCTTCACTTACAGATAGACCTTCTGTATATCTAGCAGGAAGTAGTAATCCTCTTGTAACTTGTACAGGACTTATGTATCAAAACGATCTTATTGAGATTGCAGGTGGGGAGAATGTAACAAAGGAGTTAACAGATGCTTACTGGCAGACAATCTCAAATGAAGAACTTTTAAGTATGAATCCTGAATATATGTATGCTGTAAGTTATGCAGATTATGATTTAACAGCTATTACAGAAGAGGCTAACTTTAAAGATATTGAAGCTGTAAAAGCAGGAAATGTTGCATACTTCCCATCTATCCTTGAACCTTGGGATTATCCAACACCATCAGCAGCACTTGGTATGCTTTGGCTTTTAAATGATCTTCATCCAGATCTTTATGACGAAGAAGCGTATTTAGAAGATGCAAAAGCCTTTTATAAAGAATTCTATGATATTGAGGTAACAGAGGAAGCACTTGGACTATGAGAAAGAAAACTCTTTTTGTAGGTAGTCTTTTAATCTTATGCATCATGATGGCCCTTTCATTAGGGCGTTATAGTCTATCTTTTAAAGAGGTCTTAGAAGTTATAATGGGGACTTCTAAAGAAAGTCTCCATTATACAGTTGTTTATGGAATGCGCTTACCGCGTATTATGCTTGTTCTATTATGTGGTAGTGGACTTGCCCTAGCAGGACATACCTATCAGGTTGTCTTTAGGAATCCTCTTGTATCGCCAGATGTATTAGGGGTAAGTGCAGGATGTTCTTTTGGTGCAGCTTTTGCCATGGTTTTTCTAGGTGGAGGGCTTATGGCAATAGGAGGCATGTCTTTTTTATGCGGTATAGTTGTTGTAAGTTTAACCATGCTACTTGCAAGGCGTATGAGAAATAAGACACTTGGTTTGGTACTTTGGGGGATTGTAACAAGTTCCATTGCCTCATCAGGACTGATGCTCATTAAATATGGAGCAGACCCTTACAAACAGTTGCCAGCCATAGAGTTTTGGCTTATGGGTGGTTTTTATCAAGCAAGTTGGCAACAAGTTGGGGCGATAGGTTTAATATTTAGTATAGCTATAGTCTCTTTATATTTATTAAGATGGAAGTTAAAAGTTATGATGCTTGGAGATGAAGCGGCACATGTATTAGGGGTCAATGTAAAGGCTGTACGTTATGGTGCTTTAAGTGTAGCAACTTTTTTAGTTGCAATCATTATTTCTTTAGTAGGACTTGTAAGTTGGATTGGACTTATTGCTCCCCACCTTGCAAAGCTTTATACAAAGAAAGAGGATTTAAGTTGCATGACCATGGCTATGGTGTTAGGGAGTTTAGTGCTTCTTATAGCAGATACTTGTGCGCGAACACTTTTTCCAGCAGAGCTTCCCATTAGTATTTTAACATCTTTTATGGGGGCTATTTTACTAGCCATCATTTTATTACAATCAAAACAGTAATGACGGAGGATAGAGTTGTGTTCACAATGACAAATTATGTAACAGTTGGGTCACTAGAAGAGGCGTATGCCTTATTAGGGAAAAATAAAAGTAATAAGATTCTAGGGGGTACTTTATGGATGAGAATGGGGAGCCAAACAATCCATACAGGTATTGACCTTAGTCAATTAGGATTAGATCAAATTGTAGAAAATGAAGAAGCTATAGAAATAGGGGCAATGTGTTCCTTAAGGATGATTGAAACACATCCCCTTATGAATGAATATTTTTCAGGGATAGTTGCTGAAAGTGTGAAGGATATAGTAGGTGTACAGTTTAGAAACTGTGCAACTATTGGAGGAAGCATTTACAGCCGATTTGGGTTTTCTGATATACTTACAGCACTACTTGCCCTAGATACTTATGTAGAACTTTATCATGGGGGGATTCTATCTTTAGAAGATTTTATTAAAACATCTTATGAAAAAGATATTCTTGTTAAAATAATTATTAAGAAAGAACAGATAAAGGGGACTTATCAGACAGAACGTTTGAGCCATACAGATTTTCCAGTTTTAGCTGTGGCTGTTACGAAAGGTCAAAAGGGCTATAAAATCTCTGTAGGTGCTAGGCCAAGTAAAGCAGCACTTGCCTATGAGGCAATGCATTATTTAAATACACGAGATGAACTTGGTGAAGAAATGATAGAAAGTGCAGTACATAAAGTAATAGAAGAACTGAACTTTGGGTCAAATATGAGAGCAAGTGAAACTTATCGTAAACATCTTGCAAAAGTGCTTATCAAACGTTCTTTAAAAACACTTAGTTACTAGAGGGGGAAAGACATGAAAATTAAAGTATGGGTTAATGGAAAATTAGTTCAAGATGATATTGCACCAGATATGACTTTATTTAACTACTTAAGAGATAAAGGCTATAAAAGTGTAAAATGTGGTTGTGATACAAGTAATTGTGGGCTTTGTACAGTATGGGTAGAAGAAAAAGCAGTACTTTCTTGCAGTGTACTTGCTATGCGTGTTGATGGAAAACATGTAACAACTTTAGAAGGCTTACAAGATGAAGCAGAAGCTTTTGGAATGATGCTTGCAAGTGAAGGAGCAGAGCAATGTGGTTATTGTAGTCCTGGTCTAATTATGAATGTATTAAGAATGAAAAGAGAGCTTAAAAATCCAACAGATGAGGAAATTAAAGCTTATTTATCAGGAAATCTATGTAGATGTACAGGTTATATGGGGCAGTTACGTGCCATTAAAAAATACATGAGTCAAAATGGGGAGGCATAACATGAAGACAGTTCATCAACCTATTATAAAATTAGATGCAAAAGCGCTTGTAACAGGAAAGCCTGTTTATACGGAGGACTTAGCACCAAGTGACTGCCTTGTTGTAAAACTTTTACGTAGTCCACATGCTTATGCAAAAATATTAGAGATTAAAAAAGATATCGCACTTAAAGTACCAGGGATAGAATGTATTTTGACTTATGAAGATGTACCACAACAACGCTTCACCATGGCCGGTCAGTCTTACCCTGAACCAAGTCCTTATGATAGGCTAATCTTAGATAAATATGTACGTTATGTGGGTGATCCTGTTGCTATTGTAGCAGGAGAGAATGAAAAAGCTGTTGACCGTGCACTTAAGCTGATTAAAGTACAATATGAAATACTTGAGCCTGTTCTTGATTTTGAACAAGCTATAGATCATCCTTCATGTATTCATCCAGAAGAAGATTATCATGTAAACTTTGATATTGGTAATGAGGTAAAACGTAATATTTGTTGTAAAGAAGGCTTTGAAGCAGGGGATATAAATAAGGCATTTAGTGAATCAGATGTTGTACTAGAACGTACATATCATACAAAAGCAAACAACCAAGCTATGATGGAAACGTTTAAGACTTATACTTATTTAGACTATAATGGGCGACTTAATATTGTAACAGCAACACAAATTCCTTTCCATGTAAGACGTATTTTAGCACGTGCACTCGATATGCCAAAGAGTAAAGTACGTGTTATTAAGCCACGTATTGGAGGAGGATTTGGAGCAAAACAAACCGTAGTAAGTGAGCCTTATCCAGCACTTGTTACACTTAAGACAGGCAAGCCAGCACGTCTATTCTTTACACGTACAGAGACTTTTATGGCTTCTACAAGTCGTCATGAAATGAAGATTACCGTTAAAATAGGAGCAGATAAAGAAGGTCATATTAAAGGGATTGAGATGTACACTTTATCGAATACAGGTGCTTATGGTGAGCATGGACCTACAACAGTTGGCCTATCAGGGCATAAAACCATGTCACTTTATAATAAAGCAGAGGCACTTAAATTCAGCTGTGACGTTGTCTATAGTAATACCATGTCTGCAGGCGCATTTAGAGGATATGGTGCTACGCAAGGTACTTTTGCATTAGAGTCTGCTATGAATGAGCTTGCTGTAGAACTTAATATGGATCCTATTGCTTTGCGTAAACTGAATATGTTAGAAGTAGGCGAAAGTATTAAAGCCTACTATGGTGAGATTCTTCAAAGCTGTGGGCTTTTAGAATGTCTTGAGACAGGTAAAAAGATGATTGAGTGGGATAAAAAATATCCAAGTTATAGAGTAGATGACCATAAGGTAAGGGGCGTTGGAATGGCTATGACCATGCAAGGTTCAGGTATCTCGAATATTGATATTGCATCAAGTCAGATCCGTTTAAATGATGATGGGTTCTATACCTTACTTATCGGTGCAGCAGATATGGGAACAGGGTGTGACACAATCCTTGCACAGATGGCAGCAGAATGCTTAGAGTGTGATTTAGATAAAATTGTTGTAAATGGCGTAGATACAGACCAATCTCCATATGATACGGGTTCTTATGCATCGAGTACAACTTATGTAACTGGAATGAGTGTTATTAAAGCTTGTGAAGAACTTAAAGAGAAAATGCTAAAAGAAGCAGCACTTCAACTAGGTATTGCACAAGAAGCGTTAATCTTTGAAGGTCACCAAATTAGTAATGAGGAAGGTACGGTAACGATTAGCTTAGATACACTTGCTCAAAATGCAGTAGTAGGTGAGCATGATTGCCTCATTGCTCAAGCATCGCATTCAAGTCCAGTATCACCACCACCTTTTATGGTTGGTTTTGCTGAGGTAGAAGTAGATACTGAAACAGGACACACTGAAATGATTGATTATGTAGGAGTTGTAGATTGTGGAACAGTCATCAATACAAGTCTTGCAAGAATACAGGCAGAAGGTGGAATTGCACAAGGAATTGGAATGGCACTTTATGAAGATATTACTTATACAGCAGAAGGGAAGATGCGTAATAACACCTTTATGCAGCATAATATTCCAACAAGGTTAGATGTGGGGAATATACGTGTAGCATTTGAAAGTACTTATGAACCAACAGGACCTTTTGGGGCTAAATCGATTGGTGAAGTTGTTATTAATACACCTTGTCCAGCTATTGCACATGCTATTTATAATGCAACGGGTGTACGTGTGAGAGAACTGCCAATTACCCCTGAAAAAATTATATTAGGCGGTGAATAAAATGCGTATCCATGCTATTGTACTTGCAGCGGGTTTGAGCACACGTTTTGGTGATGATAAGCTTGCGAAACTTTATAAAGGACAAACGGTCCTTAATTATCTTTTGAATAAGTTAAAAGAACTACCATTTGAAGAAGTTTACGTTGTAACGAATGAAAAGACTTATAAGCTTATAGATGAAAGACTAAAGTTCAACATTTTAATCAATAAAGATGCACAGCAAGGGATAAGTACTTCTATACGATTAGGTTTGCAACTAAGTAGTGAATGTGAGGCTTATTGCTTTATAGTTGCAGACCAGCTTGCTTTAAAAAAAGAGACAATAGCGGATATGCTTAACACTTACAAGGACAATCAAACAGGTATTTTATGTGCTTCCCATAGAGGGGAATTAGGTAATCCTGTTATTTTTAGTAACTGCTATAAAGAAGAACTTATGCAGCTGAAAGGAGATGTGGGAGGTAAAAAAGTGCTGAAGAAACATTTAGCTGATGTAACCCTTTTTGAAGTAAGCGATAAGAACGAACTTATAGATATAGACACAAAATTAGACTGGAATAGATTACTAATGGAGGAAAAATCATGGAGCAACTAAAACAAAGAATTTTAACAGAAGGTCGTGTGAAAAGCGGGAATGTATTAAAGGTAGATAGCTTTTTAAATCATCAGATGGATATTCATCTATTTGATGAGATGGGAAAGGCATTTAAAGAGCGTTATAAAGAAGATGAAATTACAAAGATTGTCACAATTGAGGCATCAGGTATAGGGATTGCTTGCATAGTTGCAAGACACTTTAATGTGCCTGTTGTATTTGCTAAGAAGTCAGAATCACGTAACTTAGATGGAGATCTTTATACAAGTCCAATCTATTCTTTTACACATCAAAAGGAATATATGGTACGTGTAAGTAAGAAATTCTTATCAGCAGAAGATAAAGTACTTGTTATTGATGATTTCCTTGCAAATGGGAAAGCACTTATTGGATTATTAGATATCATTAAACAATCAGGAGCGACACTTGTAGGTGCAGGGATTGCAATTGAAAAAGGATTCCAAGGTGGTGGAGATGCACTCCGTGAACAAGGTATACGTATTGAGTCACTTGCGATTATAGATGAAATGGGTGAAGATTTTATCAAATTTAGAGATTAAATAGGATTATAAAAAACACCCTATAAGAAGGAGGATAACCTGCTACTTATAGGGTGTTTTTCTAATTTATGAGTGGTGGTGATGTCCACACCCACAGTCGTGATCATCATCGTGATGATGATCGCCGCAGCACTCATGGGCGTCATGGTGATGGTGTCCACCGCAACATTTATGATTTTCTTCATGATGGTGATGGTCATGTCCGCAACCACAGTGGTCATCATGCTCCATACCGTAAAGTGGTGAATCATCATAGTAATCATCTTCAAAATCATAAGGTACATAGCCATCTTGATCCACGCCGCTTAATGTATCAAAGAAGCCCTTTTCTTCAAGGACATTGCTTAAGTACATCATAGTGAATAGATTACGTTTTGGATCAGATACATTTTCAAAACCTTGCATAATATAGTTATAGAAAGTTTGTTCATTCATAATGAAAGGCACAACAGACATAAAGTATTGCATACGTAATTTGCGAGGGATAGGAGCAAGCGTATTTAGTCTTGTACGTAAATCACTCATAAAGTCTTTAAGTACCTCTAGTACTTCTTGGCTATAAGGCTCATGCTTACCAGCATCAAATCCAAAGACATGATGAACAGACATGCTTAGGTAAGTTTGCATCAGTACAAAGAGTGGATCGATCTCTTTTGTTTTGCAAGCTTTTTTATAAAGTCCATTTAACTCTTCTTTAATAGTTCCAACACGTTCAGGAAGTGTTTCAAGGAAGATATCTTTATCATCTGAATCTGTTAAGATGTTTTGAATTGTACAGTATAAGTCATAGAAGCTTACATGTAGATCTGTAAGGGTTTCGAAAGAAAGTGCATCAAAAATAAGTAAGTTACTAAATGAACAAATCATATGATAAAGATTTTGGAGTAAATCAATAGCAAAATCTAAAGTTTCATTTGTAAGATCGGCTTCTTCGAAGAATTCTTCAGGGTCTTCAATGAGTTGAAGTTCTTCAAGACTTCTTCTAATATCTACAAAGCTTAATCCGTAATTTTCATAAAGTTGTCCATCAAAAAGTTGAAGGAGGATACTTGTTAAAAACTCAGCATTTTCTCTTGTGTCTTCAATGTTAATTTTTTGAAGGCTCTTCTCAACATAAGCTAAGAAGCTGTCTTTAGTCATACGCATTGGAACGTATGGAAGTAGGCTTGCTGCACGGTCTTGGCGTTTGTGAGGGACTTTCTCAGCGAAGACAAAGCTACTACAGTCTTTAGCAAGCATATTAAAGTCCATATTTTTAGCATCTTCTTCTGTCAGATGGTAATCTTCATAAGTTGCTTCATTAATAGAGCTTTTAAGATTGTAAAGAGAAGTAAGATGCATAAGTTCACGTTTATAAGCACTTAAACTACGGAATTTCTCTTCTAGAGTTTTACGGTAGTCTACTAAATTTTGAGCATAAGTTTCTTTAAATTCACTTTCGCCATCTAAAAGACTAGGAAGTGTTGTAAAGAGTGTTTTTAAGTCAGATAAAATGCCTGATACGTCTTCATCAAAGTATTGGAAAGAAGAAGTACAAGGATTTTTAAGTACATTTAAATAATCATCTATCATACAAATATATGAATAGGAAACAGCTGCAAATATAGATTTTTGATTGTTGTCCATAAAAATCTCCTTTCAAAGTCATACTCTATTAAGAATATACAATTTCTATATAACATGCAAGCCTAATTCTAAGGTATTTGTAAAAATATGGTTTATTTTCTTGAAATTATTACCATAGTCAATTAAAATAATATAAAGGGGGTAGAAAAATGGAACAATTCAATCTAATCGGTCAGGATAAGAGACAAGCTCTCTTAAATGGCGAATCTAAAAATCCTCATCAATTACTTGGTTTACATGAATATACAATAGATGAAAAAATGAAACTAACAGTATGTATTTATAGACCAGATGCTAAAAGTATAAGTATTGCACCAGTAGGGGATAAGCAAAAAAAATATAAATTAATGCCAGTTGGTGAAGGATTATTTTTTTGTGTACTGCAACGTAGAAAACATAGATTCATTTATAGGGTATTTTGCGAAGATGAACAGGGAAATAAATGGAATTATATTGACCCCTACCAATTTGAAAGCTTTTTATCAGGGGAAGATTTAAGACTTTTTGAAGTAGGGAAGCATTATACACTTTATGAAAAGCTAGGGGCACATTTTACTACATTAGGAGGGGTAAAAGGCGTTTCTTTTGCAGTATGGGCGCCTAACGCCAAACGTGTGAGTGTAGTAGGAGACTTTAATCTATGGGATGGTAGAAGACATAGTATGAGATGCCTAGGGACAAATGGTATTTGGGAAATCTTTATACCAGAGATTGAAGTAGATAGCTGCTATAAATATGAAATTAAAACACAGGATGACACACTTCTTTATAAAGCAGATCCCTATGCTACAAGAAGTGAGCTAAGACCTCATACAGCCTCTAGGGTTTATACGCAGGATAGTTATAAATGGCATGATAAAAAGTGGTTAGAAAGTAGAATGAAAAAAGAATGGCATAGGTCCCCTATGTCTATTTATGAGTTACATATAGGTTCATGGAAAATGCATGCTGATGGAAACTTTTATACTTATAGAGAGCTTGCAGATGAGTTAGCGGATTATATTAAGGAAATGGGCTATACCCATATAGAACTATTAGGCATTTTAGAGCATCCTTTTGATGGATCATGGGGTTATCAGGTAACAGGTTACTTTGCACCAACGAGTAGATATGGTACACCTGATGATTTTAAATACCTTATAGATAAAATGCATCGTAATAAAATAGGTGTTATTTTAGACTGGGTACCTGCACATTTTCCTAAGGATGCATTTGGACTTGAAAAATTCGATGGGACGGCACTGTATGAACATTTTTTACCTGAACAGGCTAATCATCCACAGTGGGGCACGTTAATTTTTAATTATGGAAGAAAGGAAGTATGTTTATTCCTTATCAATAGTGCACTTTCATGGTTTAGTCAATATCATATTGATGGGCTTAGGGTAGATGCTGTAGCTTCTATGCTTTATTTAGATTTTGGAAGAGAAGGTGGAAATTATATTCCAAACCGTAATGGAGGCAGGGAAAACCTAGAAGCCATTGCGTTTTTAAAGCAGCTTAATACGGTAGTTTATGAAAAGTTCCAAGGTATTATGATGATTGCGGAAGAGTCTACCGATTGGGCTGGTGTCACACATCCTGTAGATCAGGGAGGACTTGGATTCGGATTTAAATGGAATATGGGATGGATGAATGATTACCTTAAATACATGGGGATGGATCCTCTTTTTAGAAAGTATGAGCATAATAAAATTACATTTAGTTTAATGTATGCTTTTAGTGAAAATTTCATTTTACCTTTATCTCATGATGAAGTTGTACATGGTAAGAGCCCGATGATTTATAAAATGCCAGGCGATGAGTGGAAGAAGTTTGCCAACTTACGTGTATGCTATGGTTATATGTTTACACATCCAGGTAAGAAAATGCTCTTTATGGGAAATGACTTTGCTCAAACTAATGAATGGACAGAAAAAGAAGAACTTAAATGGGGGCTTTTACAGTATGAACCACATAGACGGATGCAACGTTTTGTAAAAGACTTAAATACTTTCTATAAAGAACAAAAGAGCTTATGGCAGTTAGATGATACCTATGATGGGTTTGAGTGGATTGACTGCGATAATAGGGACCAAAGTATAGTCTCTTTTATACGTAAAGGGAAAAAAGAAGAAGATTATTTAGTTGTTGTAGTCAACTTTACACCTGAAGTAAGGCATAGTTATAGGATTGGTGTGCCAGAGAGAGGTACTTATAAAGAAATACTCAATAGTGACCATCCTATTTATGGAGGAAGTGGCGTTTTAAATACTCATGTAGTAGCGGTAGATGCACCATGGCACAATCAAAGTCAGCATATTGTAATAGAAATCCCACCTCTTGCAATAACTGTATTAAAAAAAGAAAAAAACTAAAGAAGGAGACTTTTTCATTATAAATGGGAATTCGGAGGGGGATAATGGGAGGTAAAAGTATCAGTGATTTATACATGGAGTTCTAGGAAGGTAGTTTCTCTATAAAGGTTCTTAAGAATACTCCTTTATTTGTTTAATTATTAGAAAGTATGTAAATAATTAAATAAAGGAGTGAGTCGATGCAAGGATTAAGGATACAACAGGATCCAGCTTATCATCAACTAACCATTACTCATATAGGTACAGAAGAAGTATTACAAACTTTATATGATACAGAACTGGGACAATTTTATCACTGGCTTAGGTTTTACAATGAACCACTTGATTATATAGAAGTGCCTTTTAATGAAGCTTATATCGAAATTATCTATGTTTTAAAACCAAAGGTGCTGATTGTTATTAATAAAGAAACGGTTTATCAGTTTCTGACTAGACTGTTTGGCAAGGATGCTTTATATTGTATGGAAGAAGTAGCAGCAACGTTTGTGCAAGGTAGTGATTTAGGATTCAGTTATGATATAAAGGATTTTCTTGTAAAATTTTATAATGCATCTACAAGAGGAGAGGCACTCCAAGTTTATAATAGGTGGCAGGAACTTATTCCACTTAATAATGAAGGCCTTTATAAAGTATTAGAGATTATAGAATATTATCTAGATGAGATTTTAAACTATTTTGATTTAAGAACAAAAAAACGAGAGAAAGTTATGGGATAACTTTCTCTCGTTTTTTATGCACTCATTTTGATTGTTCTAAAAAAGCATGAGCGGCTTTTAAATGGTCTAAGACAGCTTCTTTACTTGGCCCACCTTTAACACGTCTTTCATTAACGCAAGTTGTAAGACGGATAGCCTCATAAATATCTTCTTCAAAAATTGGATGAATAGCCTTATAAGCTTCTAAAGAAAGATTTTCAAGGTCAGTACTATGCGTAACACAATGAAGGACAAGTTTACCAATAACCTCATGGGCATCACGGAAAGCCAATCCTTTCTTCACAAGATAATCGGCTGCATCAGTAGCATTGGTAAAGCCACCTGAAGCTGCCTTATACATAGCTTCCTTACATACAGTCATAGTTTGAAGCATAGCTGTAAAGATAGGGAGACACATTTTAATCGTATCTATAGCATCAAAAGTGCGTTCCTTATCTTCTTGCATATCTTTGTTATAAGCAAGAGGCAGGGATTTCATAGTGGATAAAAGACCTATTAAATCGCCATACACACGGCCGCATTTGCCACGTACAAGCTCGGCGATATCAGGGTTTTTCTTCTGAGGCATAATAGAGCTACCTGTACTGTAAGCATCATCAAGTTCAATAAAGTGGAATTCATGACTACTCCAAAGGATAATTTCTTCACTGAAGCGGCTTAAGTGCATCATCATAGTACTTAAATTAGATAAGAGGTCTATACAGAAGTCTCGGTCTGATACACCATCTATACTATTAGCACAGACTTCTTTAAAGCCAAGTGCATCTGCAACAGCTTGGCGGTCTAAAGGGTAAGTGGTAGTAGCGAGTGCACCACTTCCAAGAGGCAGGCTACTTGTCATCTCATAAGTAAACTCTAATTTTTTATAATCACGCTTAAACATTTCAAAGTAAGCCATTAAGTGATGGGCAAAAGTAATAGGCTGTGCACGCTGAAGATGTGTATAGCCTGGCATAATAGTTTCAGTATGCTCATTGGCTATATCTGTAATAACGCTCATAAGGTGGTGAAGCATATCTTTAATAGCTAAAATTTCTTCCATGACATAAAGACGCATATCAAGAGCTACTTGATCATTACGGCTTCTACCTGTATGCATTTTCTTGGCTACATCACCAATACGATGAATAAGAAGTGTTTCAATATTCATATGAATATCTTCAGCCTTAACATTAAATTCTACATAGCCTTCTTCTATATCTTGAAGGAGACTAAGAAGGCCTTCTTTGATCGTAACAGCTTCTTCCTCTTTAATAATGTTTTGTTTGCCAAGCATCATAACATGAGCGATGCTTCCTAAAATATCTTGCTTATAGAGCCTTGCATCAAAAGAGATAGAGGAGTTAAAATGATCCGTTAAAGCATCTGTATCTTTTGCAAAGCGCCCTCCCCAAAGTTTCATAAGTTCTATCCTCCTAGTTGTCTTCTTGATGAGCGGCCTCCATAAGTGCACGCACTTTAAGTGGAAGTCCATAAAGATTAATAAAGCCTGTTGCATCATGGTGATTATAAAGATCACCAGTTGTGAAACTTGCTAAGTTCTCGCTATAAAGTGAGTAAGGAGAAGAAGCACCTTGAGGAATAATATTTCCTTTATAAAGTTTAAGTTTCACTTCACCTGTTACGACTTTTTGGGTGCTTGTAACAAAAGCACCTAAAGCTTCACGAAGTGGTGTAAACCATTTGCCATTATAAATAAGGTCTGCGTATTGAAGCGCAACTTCTTGTTTATAACGGTAAGTTTCACGGTCAAGTGTAAGGTGTTCAAGTTCATCATGTGCTTTATAAAGAATAGTGCCACCTGGTGTTTCATAAACACCGCGAGATTTCATACCTACAACGCGGTTTTCTACAATATCTTCAATACCGATACCATTTGCTCCCCCGAGCTCATTAAGTTTTTCAAGAAGAAGAGAAGGTCTTGTTTCGACGCCGTTTAAATGTGTTGGTACACCGTTTTTAAAAGTAAGAGTGATAAAAGTTGGTTCATCTGGCGCTTGTTCTGGAGAAACACCTAGTTTAAGAAGTTTTTCATAGTGAGGTGCATTCCAAGGGTCCTCTAAGTCAAGCCCTTCATGAGAGATATGCCACATGTTACGATCACGGCTATAACTGTCTTCTTTCTTCATAGGAACTTCAAGGCCACGTTCTTCAAGATAGGCGATTTCTTCTTCGCGTGAAGAAATATCCCAGATACGCCATGGTGCAATAACTTTAAGGTGAGGCGCAAGTGCTGCAATACCTAATTCAAAACGAATTTGGTCATTGCCTTTACCTGTACAGCCGTGGCAAATAGCTACAGCCTTTTCTTTTAATGCAATTTTTACAAGTGTTTTGGCGATAACAGCACGTGCAATAGAAGTACCTAAATAATATTTAGATTCATAGATAGCACCAGATTGAATCATTGGAAATACATATTCCTCCATAAATTCATCTTTCACATCTTCTACGTAAACTTTACTTACTCCCATTTTTAGTGCACGTTCACGAAGGCCTACAAGTTCTGCATCCTGCCCTACATTAATACATACAGCAATAACCTCATAGTCATAGTTTTCCTTAAGCCATGGAATAAGGACGGATGTATCTAAACCACCTGAATAAGCTAAAACCACTTTTTCTTTCATAATGAATACCCCCTATAGTAATATAAAATAATATATATGATTATTTATGTATAATTATACATTAAAAAAATTAAATTTCAAGTATTATTTTTATTAACATTCAAATTATAATTTCTACATATGATTCGCTTATGATATATAGTATAATGATACTATCACTTCACAGTAAGAAGAATGACTAGGAGGTTTTTAAAGTGAAACTATTTGATTTAGACGGGCCAGTATACCGTATAGGAACGGAAATTGCTGATCTGCTCATTTTAACGTTTTACTGGATTGTGTGTAGTTTACCTATTATTTCAATAGGAGCATCTACAACAGCAGTTTTTTATGTGTATGGGAAAAAGGTAAGAGGTGAAGATGTCTATGTAACAAAAGACTTTTTTAAAAGTTTCAAAGAAAACTTTAAGGTCTCTATTCCAATTACGCTAGGAATAGGTGTTTTATGGCTTTCATGCTTTTTATACCGTATGATTTTAGTGGCTTATAATGGACAAGTTTCATTCCTGTTTACAGGATTTGCACTTTTCTTAGTGCTTGAAACATCCATATTAACACTTTATGTGTTTGCCATCTTGTCACGTTTCCATATGAAAGGTTTTAGCATCTTTTTAACAGGCTTTGTTTTTGCACATAAACATCTTGCATCAAGTCTTATTATGGTAGGTATTGCACTTTTAGTTCAGGTAGCAAGTATTGCATTTCCTATGATGCTTTTAATTACACCTGTATTAACAATGGCACTTTGTTCTTTCTTCATTCAAAAGAACTTCACACTTCATATTAAAGCTGCAGAAGAAGCTGCAAAACGTAGTGAGGATTCAGCAAATGAAGAAGACGATGAAGAAGATGATGAGTATGAAGATGAAGAAGATGATGATGAGTATGAAGAAGATGAATCAAATACTGAAGAAGATGAAGATAAATCTTTCCTAAAATATATCTAAGTAGAGTTTGATACAAAAGAAAAGGGGAATAAAAATGGAACATAACTGGAGAATTGAAACTAAACTTATACAAGAAGGATACAAACCAGGCAACGGGGAGCCTAGAGTACTTCCTATCTACCAAAGCACAACTTATAAATATGATTTAACTGAGCATGTTGCAAAGCTTTTTGACCTTGAAGTACCAGGTCATATGTATTCTAGAATCAGTAATCCCACAGTAGAAGCGCTTGAAAATAAAATTGCAGCTTTAGAAGGTGGTGTAGGAGCCTTATGTACATCATCAGGCCAATCAGCATCTATGGTAGCAATGCTTAATTTATGTGAAGCAGGGGACCATTTTATTGCCCTTAATACTATTTACGGCGGTACATATAACTTATTTGCTATTACTTTTAAGAAATTAGGAGTAGAGGTAAGCTTTGTATCTCCCGATGCCACAAAAGAAGAGGTAGAAAAACTTATTAAACCAAATACAAAAGCTATTTTTGGAGAGACAATTGCTAATCCAGCTTTAGTGGTATTAGATATTGCTTACTGGTCAGAAATTGCACATAGTTATGGTATACCTCTTGTAGTAGATAATACTTTTGCAACACCATACTTATGTAGACCGTTCGAACATGGGGCAGACATAGTAACTCATTCTACTACAAAATATATGGATGGGCATGCTACGAGTGTTGGTGGTGTTATTGTAGATAGTGGCAAGTTCGATTATACAAATGGCAAATTTAAAGGTTTTACAGAGCCAGATGATTCTTACCATGGTTTAACTTATACAAAAGCTTTTGGCAATGCTGCATATATTACAAAAGCTAGGGTACAATTTATAAGAGATATGGGAAATTGTATGAGTCCTCAAAATGCATTCCTCACTCATTTAGGTCTTGAAACCTTACATTTACGTATGGAAAGACATAGTGAAAATGCCTTAAAGGTAGCACAGTTCCTTAAAAATCATCCGAAAGTTGAAAGTGTAAGCTATCCACTTTTAGAAGGGGATAGTCAGTATGAAAAAGCTAAAAAATATTTACCTAAAGGGGCAAGTGGTGTTATTTCTTTTAGTATTAAAGGAAGTCGTGAAGATGCTGTAGCATTTATGGACCATTTAAAACTTGCAGCCATTGTTGTTCATGTAGCAGACGCAAGAACAGCTGTACTTCACCCTGCAAGCTCTACACATAGACAAATGAGTGATAAAGAGTTAGAAGCAGCTGGTATTAGTCCAACTATGATACGTTTAAGTATTGGAATTGAAAATGTATTAGATATCATTGAAGATTTAGAAGAAGCCTTTACATATTCAAACTAAATTCACATTCTTTAGGTATAATGGCATTATTTCTAAATAGAAAGGATCCGTCAAATGGTTGTTTTTGATTTTATATTAGATATTTTTCTTATTATGATGTTAATCAGTTTATTTAACTTAGTACGCTATACGCTTAAGATAAGAAAAATTATGAAAATGCATAAAGATAATCCAAATATCAAAGGCATCTCCATTGTGAATGGAGAGATTAAAATTATAGAAAATGTGCCAAACCTATCTGAAGTAGGCACTGAAGAAAAGGCAAAAGATTTAGTAACAGACCCTATATGCGGCAAAGAAATTCTTAAGCAAGATGCTTATCGCATTGTAAAAGATGGCGTAGAATATTTCTTCTGTAGTTGGGAATGTAGAGAAAAATTTTTAGCACATTAAACACTTGTTTAAAACAAGTGTTTTTTTTTGCCTAAAGACACATACTAAAACATAATGTGAAAAAAGAGGCGACAATATGAAAAGAACAACACGTATCATAAAAAGTTTAGTAAGTGCATTTATTTTATTAATGGGGTTAGTATGCCCACTATATGCACAGGAGGTTCAGAATCAAAAAGTATATATAGCTATAATTATTGATGACTTTGGTAATCAAATGGCAGGAACAGAAGAAATTGCAAAATTACCTATTCCACTTACAGGTGCTGTGATTCCAGGTATGCCTTTTGCAAAGGATGATGCTAAAAAACTTCATGATGCAGGTAAGGAAGTTATTTTGCATGTACCACTTGAACCTATTAAGGGGAAACCAAACTGGCTTGGGCCAAAAGGAATTACTTCAGGAATGAGTAGTGAAAAGATTAGAGGGGTATTAGAAGAATCTATGACAGAAATCCCTTATGCAGTAGGGATGAACAATCATATGGGATCTCGTGCAATGCAAAGTAAAAATGTAGTAGGAACACTTATGGACTTTGCTAATGAAAAAGGTTTTTACTTTGTAGATAGTAAAACTTATGATAATAAGGTTGCACAGGAAATTGCTACTGAGAGACATACACCGTATTTGGTAAGAGATGTTTTTCTAGATAATACACCAAGTACAGGTTATGTAGTAGAGCGCTTAAATGAAGCTTATAAAGTCGCGAAAGAAAAAGGTTATGCCGTTGTAATTGGTCATGTAGGTCCAGAGAAAGGTCCTCATACTGCAGCGGCACTGAAGTCTATGATTAGCCAGTTACAGGCTAAAAACGTAGAATTTGTAACGGTTAGCCAGCTTATGCGCAACTTGCAAGGACAATAGAAAAATGATAAACTGAAGTTTATAAATAAAAATTTAAAAATAAGGAGAATGTAATGGAACAGAAGGTTAAAGGATATACCCTTTTAAACACTGAATATATAAAAGAAATAGATAGTAATGTTCATCTTTACGAGCATGACTGTACAAAAGCAAAGATTCTCTATATGCAAAGTGAAGATCCTCATAAAACATTTGGGATTGCTTTTAGAACACCTCCTCATGATAGTACAGGTGTAGCTCATATTATCGAACACTCTGTCCTTTGTGGTTCTAGAAAATTTCCGCTTAAAGACCCCTTTATTGAGCTTTCAAAAGGTTCTTTAAATACTTATTTAAATGCTATGACTTATCCGGATAAAACGATTTATCCAATTTCAAGTCAGAATGATGCAGATTTTCATAACTTAATGGATGTGTATTTAGATGCTGTATTCTTCCCAAACATTTATAAGAATGATTATATCCTTATGCAGGAAGGTTGGCGTTATCATTTAGAAAATGAAAATGACCCACTAGAATACAAAGGGGTTGTTTATAATGAAATGAAAGGTGCTTTTTCTTCTCCAGAAGAGGTAGGGTTTAGAAAAATTAAAGAAGCCCTTTTCCCAGATACCACTTATCACAATGAGTCAGGTGGTGCACCAGAGGCTATCGTAGACTTAACTTATGAAGACTTTTTAGCCTTCCATAAAAAGTACTATCATCCATCTAATAGCTACATTGGGCTATATGGAGATATGAATATTGAAGAAGTCTTAACCTTTATAGATGAAGAATACTTATCTCATTTTGAATACCAAGAGGTAGACTCAAAAGTTGCTATGCAGAAGCCTTTTGATACACCTAAGGTAGTAGATACTTACTACTCTGTAGCAGAGGATAGACCAAATCAACTTTATGTATCTGCAAACTGGGTAGTAGGGGAGACAGTAGACCGTGAACTTATGGTAGGGTTATCTATATTAGAATACTTACTACTAGAAACACCAGCATCTCCACTTAAAAAGGCGCTCATTAAAGCGGGGATAGGAGAAGATGTATTTGGTGCTTTCCAAACTCATCTTAAACAGCCTATCTTTAGTGTAATGGCTAAAAATGTAGGTGAAGAAAATAAAGAACGCTTCTATGAAGTCATTGATACAACACTTCATACTTTAGTTAAAGAAGGTATACCAAAGTCACTTCTTCAAGGTGCACTTCAAGTAAAAGAATTTGAATTAAGAGAAGGTGATTTTAAAGGTTACTCCAAAGGCTTGCTCTATTATATAGGGACTATGAAGAGCTGGATTTATGATGAAGACCCTAATATCTATTTAAGATATGAGGATCTTATCGATTCTCTTCAAGCTAAAAAAGATACAGGTTACTTTGAAGAGCTTATTGAAAAATACCTCTTAAACAATAGCCATCATGTTAAAATGATGATTCATCCTAAAGTAGGATTAGATGCAGCTATAGAAGAAAAAGTACAGAAGAAACTAGAAGCTATTAAAGCAAGTTGGACACCAGAACAAATTAAAGCTTGTGTAGAAAAGACACGGGCTTTCAATCAGATGCAAAAAGAACCAGATAGTCTTGAGGCACTTTTAAGTATTCCACTCCTTAAAAAAGAAGAATTAGATAAAGAATCTATGTTCCCACGTTATGAAACAAGGCAGAAAGAGGGAACATCCTATATTATTACACCAATTTTTACAAATCAAATTGCGTATATTAATTACTTTATCAATTTAGAAGGTGTGCCAGATAAAAGTCTTCCTTATTTAGGTATGCTGGTAGGGATGTTAAGTAAATTAGATACAGCTTCTTATGATTATGAAGACTTATCTATGGCCATTGACCAGCACTTAGGTGGTATTGAATTCCATATTCAGTCTATGCATGACGTAAAAAATCCAGCAGCTTACAAAAAAATGTTTGTAGTGAAGACAAAAGCCCTTATTGATGAACTAAAAGACCAAGTAAAACTGGTTCATACCATTATGAATGAAACTTTATTTGAAGACCGCAATCGTATCCGTGAGATTATTAAAGAAATGAAATCTATGATGGAGATGTCATTAAGCAGTGAAGGGCATAAGATTGCTTATAGTATGCTTTTATCCAGTTTTTCACCAGCAGAAGCTTTTGATGAAACGACAAAAGGGTTAAGCTTCTATCAAACAGTTCGTGAAATTGATGAGAACTGGGATGCAAAACAAGATGAAGTTATAGAAAATCTTAAAGAAGCTTACCAGTTCTTTATGAATCGCAAACGCTATACAATAGGACTTACAGTAGATGAAGAGCGTGTTACAGAGTGTATGGATTGTACGTATGATGCATTAAGTAAGCTTGAGGAAGAAGAAATAGTAGAGCACAAAATACCATTTACATCACATTCTATGAAAATGGGACTTATCTATCCGGGGAATGTGAATTATGTAGCCATGGGATATAACTTTAAAAAATTAGGTTTTGATTATCATGGTGGTCTTGTACTTCTTAAATCTATCCTTTCTATGGATTATTTATGGAATGAAGTTCGTGTGAAAAATGGGGCTTATGGTTGCTTTGCAGATTTCAGAAAGAGCGGTAATATGTTCTTTGTATCTTATCGTGATCCTAATGTTGAGAAAACATTAGATATTTACAGACAGATTCCAGAGTATGTTGCATCATTAGAATTAAGTGAACGTGAATTGTTGCAATATTTAATTGGTACAATTAGCAGTATGGACTTCCCTTATACAGCATCTACAGAAGGTTATACAGCTCAAGTCTATGCTTTAGTTGGTACGACAAAAGAAGACATTCAAAGTATAAGAGATGATATCTTTAATGTAGATAATGAAATCCTTAGAAGCTTTGCGGAACCTATTAAAAAAGTACTTGAGCAAGACCAATACTGTGTATTTGGTAATACAGTAAGTATTCCGCAAAATGAGGCCTTATTTGAAGAAACCTTAAAAATTTAAGATATAAAGCAAAAAACACATAAGTTTCTTAAGACTTATGTGTTTTTTTGCTAAGAGATTCTTTTCAGACACGTTTTTTTTTGATAGAATAAACATTAAAGCACTAAACGGAGGTAGGAGGTGTGCTATGGATTTTTCAAATAAAATCGTCGTTGTCACAGGTTCAGGTCAAGGGATTGGTGCATGTGTAGCGACAGAATTTGCAAAATACCATGCAACAGTCATTATTGCTGAAATAGATGAAGAAGCAGGGCTTGAAGTAGAAGAAAACATTAAAGAGGCAGGCGGCGAAGCTTTATTTATAAGAACGGATGTAAGAGACGAGCAGTCTGTTAAAAATATGACTTTAAAAGTAGCTGAGCGTTATGGAAAAATAGATATTTTAGTAAATCATGCGGAAGTGACCACTAATGGTAATCTATTTCATGTATCTGTAGAGGCATTTGAACAAGTTATGCGTGTCAATGTAACAGGGGCTTATATCTGTAGCAAATACTGCGCACCTCATATGATAAGTGAAGGCGCAAGTATTGTGAATATCGCGTCTACAAAAGCACTTATGAGCGAGCCAAATTCAGAAGCTTATGCGGCTTCAAAAGGAGCTCTCCTATCTTTAACGCATGCACTTGCAGCAAGTTTAGGACCAAAGGTAAGAGTTAATGCTATTAGTCCGGGGTGGATTGAAGATAATGCATGGAAGAAAAAGAAAGACAGAAAATTTGTAGCATTAAGAGAGAGGGATCATCAACAACATTTAGCAGGTAGGGTAGGAAGACCAGAAGATATAGCAAGGGCAGTACTTTATTTAAGCAGTGAAGATGCAGGATTTATTACAGGGGGGAACTTTGTAATTGATGGCGGAATGACGGTAAAAATGATTTACGCCGAATAGGGGGATAAAAATGGTCAAACAAAAGAAAAACTATATTGCAGAGAAGAAAAAAAATCATTTCATAAAAGCGGTAATATGGGCAGGTGTCATTATAGCAATAATGGGAGCAGGTATTTTATTACTAGATACACGTTCAAGTTATTTTACAGTAGTGGCGGCAGTACTTGTTTTACCTCTTGCCCTACATATTACACGTTTTTTTGCTTTTGCAAAGTATAAAGATCCAAGCCCTAAGCAAGCGGCACTACTTGAGCAGATGAAAGGTCATTATGGGCTTTATCATAGTGCCATTATACCGGATACAACTTGTACACTCTATTTTGAACATATTATTGTTACAACAAAAAGTATCTATTTTATCAGTAAAAATAAAGAGATCATTCAAAAAGCTAAACCCATCTTAGCATTAAGACTTGGAAATAAAGGTATTCAAAATAGTAAATTACATTTTATTTATGCGGAAAATGGTAAGACTATAAAAAATGCTACCATTAGAATAGAAAAAGATGCGTGTCAAGTTGGTGAAGCACTAGAAAATACAATCAAGATAATTGATGGGATGTTAATGTAAATAGGAGTACATCATGAGAGAAATGGCTATAACCCAGTATGAAGAAGGCCAAAGACTAGATAAGTTTTTATTAAAGTATTTAAATAAGTGTCCCAAGAGCCTCCTTTATAAATTTATGAGAACAAACAAAATTAAATATAATGGTAAGAAACCAAAAGGTAATGAAATTCTGGTAAAAGATGATCAGATTAAATTGTTTCTTCATGACGAACAAATTGTAAGTTTGCAAGAGCAGAAGGAAATTAAAGAAAGTCCAATTCATTTCAAGACTGTTTATGAAGATAAAAATATTCTTATTGTAGATAAGCCTTTAGGATTATTAACACAAAAAGATAAGAAGGATGGACATAGTCTTGCTGAAGAAGTGATTTATCATTTAACCGCAAATGGTTCTTATAACGTTAAAATGGCTAAAGGTTTTACACCAGCACCCTGTAATAGACTTGACCGTAATACAGCAGGGATTGTACTTGTAGGGAAACACCTTAAAGCAACGCAAGAAATTAGTCAGATGCTTAAGACAAAGCAAATTTCTAAATACTATATGAGTATTGTTCTAGGACGTATTACAGAGCCTATTGTATTAAAAGGTTACCATTATAAAGAACCTGGCAAAAATGAAGTGAAAATTGTAGACCACTATATAGAAGGGGCTAAGCCTGTAGAAACGCGTATTTTACCACTTCAGACAAATGGACGTTATACTTTAATAGAAGTACAACTTGTAACAGGTAAAACACATCAAATTCGTGCACACTTAAGTCAGATTGGTCATCCTATTATTGGGGATCCAAAATATGGAGATGCCATTGAAAATGAGTATTTTAAAAATCGTTATGGCCTTTGTTATCAGGTACTTTGTGCATATAAGATTAAATTTGAACTTTGTGAAAGTTTATTTGAATATATGGAAAACCGTGTCTTTACTGTGGCAGCACCGAAGATTTATAGTGAAATCTGCTTAGGTGAAGGACTAATAGGTAGTTAAAGTGGCGAAGCTCTATGCATAGAGTTTCGCCACTTGTTTTGCAAGGGGTAAATTATTCGTATTAAAACAAATTTTAAGTGCACTAAAATAATTACCCTTATCAATAGCAAGTTTAAGAGCGTCATTGGAAGATTGATCTAAATAGTAATAAAGTCTTGCCCTATCCATATTTAAGGAAGCTATGTAATGTGCTGCTGTTAGATAGTTGTTTTCATGTGCTTCATAAGTTGCAATAAGTTCTTGCAGTCTTCTAACAAGCTCAGTATTCTTGCAGCGTTTAGCACATTCTAAAACAGAGTAATAATCGCCAAGTGCTTCAAAGAGCTTAAGGCTATCTTCATATTGTTTACTTAGATAAAGTACAATGGCAACTTCTTCAATTTGTCTGAGCCCGTCCAGTTTCTGAAGAGGGTCAGTCGCCTTATAGAAACATTCGATAGCCTGAAGAAATTGATAAGTTTTCATATAAGCTATACCTGCCTCATAGTAACAGTCACATTCTTTATACAGCTTAGCAGCATAAAGTGGTTTCGTGAAACTATAGAAGTAAGCAGCTTTTTTTTTGTTATGATGTTTCATACAGATAAGAGCACCCTGTTTATAATAACCATGTTCTTCAGCTAGTCCAATAGCACAGGAAGTTGCACCTAATTTTTCGTAGCACACCATAAGCTGCTTAAAGGCATGAGCTTTTTCAAGACAGTAAATGGCCTTTTGATAAGATTTGTTTTTCATATAAAGTAACCCAGAAGCGAAATAAAGGTGGTTTCTTTTAAGGACCAAAGCTTTTTCATTGGAAGTAAGACGAAAGAAATTGAACTTTGTAAATAGACATTTTATAATAAAAAGAACATAATACATAAAGCCCCTCCAATCTAATGAACTTAATTTTATTTTACCAAATAATTACAAAAAATCAAGAAAAGAGGAAACAAATGGGATATTGGAATACACGTGGTCTTAGGGGAAGCGTTCTAGAAGAAACGATTAATCTAACAAATGATCTTTATAGAGAAAAAAATTTGGCTTTAATTCAGAAGGTTCCTACGCCCATTAAGCCTATTAATATTGATAAGGGAAAAGGTGTTATTACACTGGCTTATTTTGACCAAAAAAGTACAGTTGACTACATAGGGGTAGCACAAGGGGTTCCACTCTGTTTTGATGCGAAAGAGACTACAAAAGAATCTCTGCCGCTAGCTAATATTCATCTCCATCAAATTACCTTTATGGAAGACTTTGTGAAGCAAGGGGGTGAGGCCTTCCTTATTGTGTACTTTAAAAAATACGATCGTTATTTCCTATTTATGATAGATGAAGTACGTAAATACTATGATGCATCAGTAAGTGGAGGACGTAAGTCTATTCCCTATACAGCTTTTCAAGATAATATGGAGATTTTTATAGAAGGGGGCCTATATCTGAATTATTTAAAGCCTTTATCCAGGTATATTGCATCTAAAAGAAGTATATAAAATTGAAAAGCTGTCCATAATCCTTATGAGGTGAGAAAGATGAAGAAAACACTCATAGGGATTTTTTTAATGACTGCTTTTTTAACAGGGTGTGCCAATCAGGTAGTGAGTGAGCCTGAATTGACTACGGAAGCTTTAATGGAGCTAGACGTTACAGAAAAATTAGTAGACTTATATCTACCTAAACAAATAGATTATAGCAAGCTAGAGCCAGCAGACGGCATTTATATCGGTGCTTATGTAGAGGATAATATTGAACTTGATTATAGTATGACGCAGTTTGAACAAGTGACAGGGCAAAAGCATGCTATTCGTGTCATGCAGTATAGGACTGCTTCAGATGTAACGAGTAGGCAAATGTTAGAATGTCTGGCAGATAAGCAAGTACCTTATATTAAAGTACTCCCAACTAAGGACTATGATATTAATCCTATTTATCATATGATTAGCAATATTAAGACACGTTATAGTATGCCTGTGTTTATTGAGCTTTATCCAGTAGATAGTTCTGTGAAGGATCCTTCGAATTATAAGAATTATTATGAAAGAGCCTATAAGCTCATTAAAAGGTATTTGCCAGAGTCAGTAGTCGTATGGAGTATTAGTGCAGACTCAGTTTATGACTGTATGACTTATTATCCTGGAGACCACATGGTAGATTGGGTAGGGCTTAATGTGTATATACCAAGATATCAAAATGGTAAGCGTTATGAATTCTCTTTAGGGGATGGGCTAGACTTTTGGTATAAAAACTTTCAGACTAGTAAGCCTATGATGCTCTCTGGAATTGCAGTCTCTCATTTTTCACGTGTAGATCATACGTATAAAGTAGGAGAAGCTACTGAAACTTTAAATTACTTTTATGATACGATTCCAAAGATTTACCCAAGAATTAAGGGCATGCTTTATATTGATGTAGATATGAAGGAAGTAGCGAGTAGCGGAAAGGATGATTACCGTATCTCTAGCCAAGCTGAGTTAGTGAATGCCTATCATGGGTTACTTCAATCCGATAGATTTTTGCATGAAGTCGAGGAAGAGACACCTGTAAGTGGAACGGAGCAGATGAAGTATACAGTCCCTGTTTTACAAATAGAAGATGAGAAATATATAGAAAAGGGCTATGTACGTACACTGTTTAATACAATTGATACAAGAGGAGTTCCTTATATTGATTATTTAGACGGCAATAGATATTTCAGTATAGAAAATTTACTCGAAACTTACAATATGCAGTTTTAATTTTTTAATCATGGAAAAGTAGTTTAAGCCATATATTTGATATAAGTAAGTTTATACACTTTTAAAGGAGTGATTAAATATATGGTAGATTTTTCTAAGATGATTTTAAACGATAGGCAGTCAAGGAAAGTTGAACATTTTGAAGGAACTTTTCTTGACTACTTACATATTTTATATGAACATCCAGAACTTTATAAGCTGGCGCATAAACGTATTTATGATTTAATAGTAGATCAAGGGGTTGAGTTCGTTAAAACGGAAGAAAATCCTAGACTAAGAAGAATCTATGGAAAGGATACTCTTAAACGCTATCATTTCTTTAAAGACAATTTCTTTGGCATTGATAAGACTTTGATGAAGATTGTAAGGTATTTACATTCTGCGGCTATGCAAGGAGAAGAAGCAAGGCAGGTGCTCTACCTAGTAGGACCAGTAGGTGCAGGAAAATCTTCTTTAATTGATAGTATTAAGAACTTAGTAGAAAATAGTGAGCCAATCTATGCACTAGAAGGTTGCCCTATGAGAGAAGAGCCACTTCATCTTATTCCTAAACACAGTCGTAAAGCATTTGAAGATATTTTAGGAGTAAAAATTGAAGGAGACTTATGTCCTGTATGTCGATACCGCTTAATTCATGAGTTTAAAGGAGAATATGAAAGATTTCCAGTAAGTCAAACAGATTATTCCATTCGTTCACGTAAAGGAATAGGTGTTGTGCCACCTGTTGATCCTAATAATCAAGATACGTCTGTATTAGTTGGTTCAGTCGATATTTCAAAAATGGACTTATATCCAGAGGATGACCCACGTGTACTTTCTTTAAATGGTGCTTTTAATGTAGGAAATAGGGGATTAGTAGAATTCATTGAAGTTTTCAAAAATGATGTGGAGTATCTCCATACGATGATTACAGCTACCCAGGAGAAAAATATCCCTTCACCAGGTAAAGGGGCTATGATTTATTTTGATGGTGTGATTTTAGCCCATTCTAATGAAGCGGAGTGGAATAAGTTTAAATCTGATCATACTAACGAAGCTATTCTAGACCGTATTGTTAAGGTAGAAGTGCCTTATTGCTTAGAATTAGATGAAGAAGTGAAGATTTATCGTAAGATGCTTAAAAGTTCTAATTTTGAAGCGCATATTGCACCGCACACACTTGAGATTGCTTCTATGTTTGCTATTTTAACAAGACTTGGCCCATCTGCAAAGGTTGATCCTATGACTAAGCTTAAAATTTATAATGGAGAAGAAATTATTGAAAAAGGAACAACAAAACGTATCGATATTATGGAACTAAAAGATGAAGCTGAAAGAGAAGGTATGTCAGGTATTTCAACAAGATTTATTTCTAAAGCTCTTGATACAGCTTTATCAGAGTCTGAATATGACTGTATTAACCCTATCGGCCTAATGGAAGTACTCTTAAAAGAAATTAAAGAAATGGCTGTATCGGATGAACTTAAAAAACGTTATTTAGGATTTTTGCAGGATACGATTAAAAAAGAATATCATAAGATGTTAGAAAAAGAAGTCACGAAAGCCTTTATTCATGGTTACAAAGAACAGGCTCAAGATTTGTTTAATAACTATTTAGACCATGCAGAGGCTTATGTGAATAAAACAAAGCTAAAAGACAGCAGTACAGGAGAAGAGTTAACACCTGATGAAGTATTCATGCGTTCTATAGAAGAGCAGATTGGTGTAACACAAAGTGGTGCTAAAGGCTTTAGACAAGATGTAACAGCCTATATGTTCTCAGTTATTCGTAATGGTACAAGTGTAGATTATACATCTTATGAACCCCTTAAAGAAGCAATAGAAAAGAAACTTACAGCGTCTGTAAGAGAACTTTCTCGTATTATTACAAAGAGTAAGGTAAGAGATAAAGAGCAAAATGAGAAGTATGATGCAATGGTTGAAGAAATGAAGAATAATGGTTACTGTGACCACTGTTGTAACGTTATTTTGAAATATGCTGCCAATAACCTTTGGAAAGACTAGGTGATGCACATGGCTATTTTTAAAGAGTTTCAACCGAATAGCAGAGATAGGAGTGTAGAAGATAGACGCAGGCATAAAGAATTAGTAGAAAAGAGTATTAAAGAGAATATAGGCAGCATTATTTCTGAAGAAAGTATTATTGGACAGACTAAAAATAAGAAGATTAAAATTCCTATTAAAGGGGTTAAAGAATATTATTTTAGATATGGTAAGAATCAGCAAAATATTGGGGCTGGAACAGGAAAGGAAGAAAAAGGAAAACGTGTAGCTAAAGGAGATGAAAGTGGTCAGAATCAAGGGGCAGGCAATGCAGAAGGTGAAGACATCTATGAAACAGAAATTACCATAGATGAGGCCATTCATTATTTGTTTGAAGATCTTGATTTGCCCTATCTAGAGCAAAAGAAATTTAAAGAAATAGAATCAGAGGCGAGTAGTAAAAAATGGGGTATTCAGCAAAAGGGGATCCCTCCCCGCCTTTCTAAAAAACATACTATGATGGCTAAAATCAAGAGGGAGAAGTGCTTGCAGCGTGCAGCACATGAGCTTGGTCTTGAGGTTACTAATGAGAGAATACCTTTTCATGAAGATGATCTGAAATATTTTAGAAGAAAGATTAAGATGCAAAGGGATTCTAATGCTGTTGTTATTTGTATCATGGATACCTCTGGCTCTATGGGACATACGAAGAAGTACCTAGCAAGAAGTTTTTATTTCCTTCTTTATCAATTCTTAAAGGTTAAATACATTAATGTAGAGATTGTCTTTATTGCACATACCACTACAGCTAAGGAAGTAACAGAAGATGACTTTTTCCATCGAGGAGAAAGTGGAGGGACTTATATTAGTAGTGGCTATCAAAAAGCACTAGACGTTATCGCAGAAAAATACCCTCCAGACAGCTGGAATATTTATGCTTTTCATTGTAGTGATGGAGATAACTGGGGAGAAGATAATGAACAGGCAGTAGTATTGGCTAATGAACTGTGTGATGTATGTAATCTCTTTGGGTATGGTGAAATTAAAATTAGTACTTATACGAGTACTATTATGAATAAATATATGGAAGAAGTAAAGAAAACGAATTTTTCAGCTGTTAGAATCTTCAAGAAGGAAGACGTGTGGAAAGCCTTTATGGATATGCTGAAAATTGAGAAGCGAACAAGTGAAGATGGGGGTGCGTAATGAACTATTCTTTGAAGGAGTTAATGGACTATAATACCCAGATAGAAGAAATTGCTCAAAGAATAGGCCTTGACTATTATGAGCAGGAGTTTGAGGTTATTAGTTTTGAAGATATGATTTGCTATGAAGCTTATGTAGGGATGCCCTCTCATTATCCACATTGGAGTTATGGGAAAAATTACGAGCGCATTAAGACACTTTATCAGTATAACTTGACAGGGCTCCCTTATGAGATGGTTATTAATTCCGATCCTTGTATTGCCTACTTAATGAAAGATAATAGTTTAGTATTACAAATACTGACTATGGCTCATGTGTATGGGCATAACGACTTTTTTAAGAATAACCGTCTTTTCAAAGAGTATACAAGGGCTAATTTAACGATTGACATGTTTAAAAACCATGCCAATCGTATCAGAGAATATATTCAAGATCCCAGCATAGGTTATGAAGAAGTGGAACGTATATTGGATGCGGCGCACTCTATTAAATATCATTGTGGTGCCTTCTGCCAGCTGACTACTAATTTTGAAGAGAAAATAGAATATCCCTATGAGAACCTGTTAGAATTCTTATGGAGAGAAGGGGAGCTTAATGAGTGGCAAAAAGACATCTTACTCATTGTTATGGAGGAAAGTAGATACTTTACCCCACAAATTGAAACTAAAATTATGAATGAGGGATGGGCAAGTTTTTGGCACTATCATATTGTTAATGAATTAGGACTCTCTTCCGGTATGCAAATTGAATTTTTGAAACATCATAATAATGTTATTTGTAGTGTACCCGGTAGACTTAATCCTTATTTTATAGGGTTTCAAATTTGGGAAGACCTTTATGAAAAGTATGACCATAGTTTTAAGGAACTTGCACGTATTAGAAGCGTGGAAAGAGATGCGTCTTTTATTCGTAATTATTTAACTTATGACCTTGCTAATACAGCTAACCTTTTTGAATTTGAAGAAGAAGAGCGCTATTATGTAATTACAGAAGTATCTAATGAAGATGGCTGGAGGCAGGTACGTAATACACTTGCTAATAATGTAGGAGTAGGTAGTATTCCTAATATTATTGTAGAAGATATGCAGCGTGGTGATCATACACTCATTCTCAGACATATTTATGATGGGCGTGAACTTCAGCTTTCTTATGCTACGGAAACACTTAAACATATTCAAGCTCTTTGGGGTGGTAAAGTCATTCTAAAGACATATCTTACAGGATTTGAACGTAAGGTGATTTGTAGTGAGGATAAAAAAGTACTTATTGAAAATAATTAATAAAGAGGCAAAAAGCTGGATGAGTCAAGGTTTATCCAGTTTTTTGCCCTCTATTTTTTGAGTGAGCTAAACGTATACGAATAGGGGTGAATATGATAAACTACATATATGTAACAAAATAAGCGTGACTAAAATGGAGGACTGAAATGGAATTTTATTTATGTCCCATTGCAAGTGGGAGTAGTGGAAACTGTACATATCTACATGCTGATGAACAAAGATTACTGATAGATGTTGGTGTAAGTGGGAAACGTGTAACAGAAGGACTTACCGAAATTGATATTGATCCTACTACACTAAAAGGTATTCTCATTACACATGAACATAGTGATCATATCAAAGGTGTAGGTATTATAAGTCGTAAATATGACTTACCTATTTATGCAACAAAACCTACTTGGGAGCGTATGGAAAGTGCTCAAATGCTTGGTAAAGTCAAAGAACATAATCAAAGAATTATCTCTAAAGATGAGCCTATTTACTTTGGAGAGTTAATGGTAACACCTTATAGCATTTATCACGACTCTGTAGATCCTGTAGGCTATGTATTTGAGTATATGGGTAAAAAAATGGTTCTTGCAACAGATATGGGAAAAGTGGACAGGAAAATAGTAGAGCGTTTTTATAATGCAGATGGTATACTCCTTGAGTTTAATCATGATGTGAATATGGTAGAAGTAGGAAGTTATCCTTTTCCACTTAAACAACGTATATTAGGCGACTATGGGCACTTAAATAATGAGCTTGCAGCAAAAGTACTGGCTCATATTTATCATCCAAACTTAAAATGGGCAATACTTGGGCATCTTAGCAACGAGAACAATCTTCCAGATTTAGCGTATTTAAGTGCTAAAAATGCTCTACTAGAGAAACAGATAGAAATAGGAAAAGACTTACAGGTTACGGTTGCTAATCGCTATAATCTTACACCTATTCATAGAGTTTAAAGAGCATATTATAACAAAGGAAAAGAGGTTAGGTAATTGAAAGTTAAGACACATCAAGTTATAGCTCATACAGCGTATGAACTTGTTAAGGCGTATCTTCCTATAACTTTTAATGAAAAAGCAATCAGTTTAGGGGCAGGAATGCCTGACCTAGCACCACATAGAAGATTCAAAGCACATAATATAAAAATTGCAGCAAAAGAATGGGAGTCTTTTACAGAATTTGTGCATAAGAGACGTTATACTATTTGGCTTATATCTTATGCGGCAGGCATTATGAGTCATTATATTAGTGATACCTTTTGCTATGCGCATAACTTTCATGATTTATCTTTAAGACAGCATCGTAAGTATGAGGTTTATATGCATCGTCATATTAGAGACCTTACTCAGCATTTTGATATTAGTCTTATCTTTAAAAAATGGAATGAGCTTAGAAAAAAAGGAATAGATGCTTATATCTATATGGAAAATGAAAGTTATAAAGCGGAAATAGCAAATTGTCATACCATGCATGAGCGCATGGAATTAGATGTAAACAAGGCAGTGCTTAATAGTGCTGTATGGATGTTAGAAATTGCTTTCGTGCTTTACCCAACCTTTATTGAAGGCGTAGCAACTAAATATACTTAATCGAAATACCCTGATTCGTTTATAGAACGAGTCAGGGTATTTTTTATGTTCTTTTTACATAAACTTAGCAGATAAGTTAAACTAATAAAAGGTAAATGATGGGATGAATCATGTATGCAAGATAGTATTATAAGTACTCACGTATTTTATCTTCCTTTTTCATGGGAACTTAAAAATATTAGTGGAAGACAGGTACTTAAAGGACATAAACATGAAAAAACAAAGGACAGAATTCCCTTAGAAGGATGGAAGGATAGGGTATTTAAAGCTTTAACAGATGAAAGTTATAATGAATATGTATACTTTTATAAGCCAGCCTTTCAGATGCTTTATGATGTAGAAGGCAAGAGTATGGTTTATAACTATGAAAAACAGGGAATAGAGAAAGAAAGCTTTATTCAGATTAAAGTAGGAGAAAAGACATATAAGACAGTACTGAGAAACATGGAGCTTAGGCTATATAAAAATGGTATAGGACTTTTAAGCTTTAAATGTCTTAATAAAGAATATGGTAATCCAGAAGATATTATAGCTATTAATAGCTTAAGTAAGAGCGTCTATCCTTATAAGCTTCCCCTTGAAAATGCGCATAAAGACTTATTTCCTAAAGAGGTCATTATTCATTTTAATGCGCATGAAGAGATAGTAGAAAAGTTCGAAAAAGACTATAAGCAAGCACCTATGTGTATTTGTGACATGATTAGGAAAGTATTAGGACCAAGTTTTATCTTTGACTATAAGTTTCTAGAAAAAGGTAAGCTTTTTGTAGAGCCCTTATTTGGCAATCGTATGTTTGCTTTATGTATGTATCAAAATCCTAGTTTTCTTAGAGATGTTAAAAATAAGGTAGTTTCTAAACGCTTTTTAAATAGTTTTATTTTATTTAGTAAAAAAGAGAAGCTACTAGAAGGCGCAACTTATTTAGATTTACCTAAAGTCGTTTATGGGATTAGTAGATTTTCTTTAGTTTGTATGATGGAGTCTAATAAAGAAAGCAAGCTTTATAATCAGCTTGTGATTTTAGCACTTATGCAGAAAGCTTCATTGCTTCATTTTGGTAATCAGATTGCTTTTATTGCAGATCTACCTAAAAACGAATTGGTATCTGCTATAGGGAATTTATATGAAATTTATATTCAGTTTATCAGTCAAATGCGCTTTAATGAGGTAACAGTAGATGTACAAGGAAGCTATATTTATAATGAACTTTTAAGGCAGTTAAGTATTGAAAGAGGCGTGAAAGAACTGGATTTTGAAATGCAGGAAATTCATGAATATGCTACTTTAATTGATAAGGCACAATCTAAAGGGAAAATGGATTTTTTGACTATTATAGGTACAGCACTTGTTATCCCCACTTTTGTAACAGGCTTTTTTGGAATGAATATTCTACAAGAGCAGTTTATGGATTGGTGGAAGCATAGTGAGATTATGCTTTGGTTTAATGGTTATGTCATGTTACCTGTATTAGCTGTGTTACTTATATATAGTTTTTGGACTAAAAAAAGCAGAAAGTCCATGGTAACACGGAACATTCTGCTTGGTTTATTTGTTATAAGCTTCTATATTCTTATAAGATGGGGATGCGGTATTGGTTAAAGACTACGCATTTCCTCAATAAGATTTTCAAAGACTTTAAGTGCTGCTTCAATAGGTGCTGGTGTGCTCATATCTACACCGGCATCTTTTAGCAGGTCGATAGGGTCTTTAGAAGAACCACCGCTTAAGAAGTTTTTGTAACGTTTAACAGCTTCTTCACCTTCGCTTAAGATGCTTTCAGATAAAGCAATAGCTGCAGAGTAGCCTGTTGCATATTGGTAAACATAGAATGGTGTATAGAAGTGAGGAATACGTGCCCATTCCATAGCAATTTCCCTATCTACTACCATATGATCACCATGATATTTTTTAACAAGGGCATAGTAAGTGTCAGATAAAGTTTGGCTTGTTAAAGTAACACCTTCCATATGCATGTCATAAACCATTTTTTCAAATTCAGCAAACATAGTTTGGCGGTAGATGGTTGTTCTGAACTGTTCCATAAAGTAGTTTACAAGGTATTTACGGAATGCTTCATCTGTTGTTGTTTTAAGAAGGTATTGCATAAGAAGCGCTTCATTTACGGTAGAAGCAACTTCAGCTACAAAGATACAGTAGTCTGCATATGGATACGGTTGAGTATGAGAAGAAAGATAACTATGCATTGCATGACCTATCTCATGTGCTAAAGTAAAGAGATTGTTTACATTATTTGTATAGTTCATAAGAACATAAGGATGTGGTGCATCGAAGCAGCCCCATGAATAAGCACCGCTACGTTTTCCTTCATTTTCATACTTGTCTACCCAGCGATTTTCGAAAGCTTCTTTTACAAGAGCAGTGTAGTCTTCACCAAGTGGTTTAAGGGCTTCTAGCACAATGCTACAGGCTTCGTCATAAGTAATTTCTTTTGTAAAATCACTTACAAGTGGTACAAATAGGTCATACATATGAAGTTCATCTACACCCATGATTTCTTTACGAAGCCCCATATAACGGTGCATAAGATTCATATGTTCGCCCATTGTATGAATTAAATTATTATATACTTCAACAGGAATATTATTAGCATCTAAAGCTGCATGAAGAGGAGATTTGAAATTTCTAAGTTTAGCAAAAAGGCTGTACTGTGTCACATTAGCTGCAAAGTTAGTTCCTAATGTGTTTTTGAAGCTTGAGTACGTATGATAGACACCTTTAAAAGCTTCTTCTCTTACTCTGCGATCATGACCTTCCAAGAAGTCAATGAAGTTACCGTGAGTAATTTGGATAGGAGTACCTTGGCTATCTTGAATAATAGGGAATTTAATATCCGCATTATTGAACATAGCATAAGTATTACTTGGTGCAGTAGCAATTTCTCTGAACTGAGAAAGTACATCCTCCATTTTAGCATCTAAAATATGTTCTTTTTGACGAAGTACTTCTTCTAGACTACGTTTGTAAAGTTTAAGGGGTTCATAAGAAGCGATAAGCTTCTCTACATCCGTTTCAGTAAGTGTACTAAGTTCAGGATTTACAAAAGAAAGAGCAGTCTGGAAGTCTACAAGAAGCTTTTCGCTTTGACTTGATAAATCTTGGTAAAAACTGTTGCCACCATCTTGATGAAGACGCATATGGCTGTATACATAAATTTTTTCAACAAGCTTGCTTGCCTCATCACTTTTTTGAAGTGCTTCATATAAAACTTCTGCAGAAGAAGTGAGTTTACCTTCATATACTTTAAAACCGTCAAGAAGTGCTCTAGCCTCTTTCATACCTTCTTTTACAAGATCATCTGTTGTAAAAATATCTTCAAGGCACCATGTATCTTGAAGTGCAACATCACTACGTTTAATTAAAGTTGACATCGTTTACTCCTTTCAAAATAAAGAAATTGAATAGCTTTAGTATACTACTTTTTTACTTAAAACATAATAGAAAAATGGAAATAATTATAAACGTTTGATATACTATAAACAAAAGATACAAAAGACAGGGGGAAAGGTATGCGTTTATTTATTACTGCAGATATTGAAGGAATTACAGGCATTTCTAACTGGAATATGGCAGCCGACGTGCCACCGTATGAAGCAAAGGAACGTATGACAAAGGAAGTAGTAGCAGCATGTAAGGGAGCTATTAGTGCAGGTGCTTTGGATTTTGTTATTAAAGATGCACATGGAGAAGGTCATAACCTTTTAGGGAACTTATTGCCTAGAAATGCAAAACTTTTATCAGGATGGAGTAATCATCCTTATAATATGGTAGAAGGACTTGATGATACTTTTGATGGTATTATTTTTATTGGTTACCATAGTCAAGGCTTATCGAATACCTCTCCTCTTGCACATACATTATTTCCAAATGTAATTAGGGGGATTTATTTAAATAATCAACCAGCAAGTGAATTTACTTTATATGCTTATGTAGCTTACTTATTAAGTGTACCTATTATAGCTGTAACAGGAGATGGTGGTCTTGTACGAGAAGTAAATCAGTTTGATGATAAGATTGCAACCGTAGCTGTACAGGAAGGCTTTGGCGGGGGATTGATTAGTATTCACCCAGACCTTGCACTAGAGCGCATTGAAAAAACAGTTAAAGAGAGTCTATTAGATCTTAAGAAAGTAGGTTGGCAAAGTGATGTAAAAATACCAGAAGTCTTTAACCTAAAGATTGTTTTTAACAAGCATCAAGATGCTTACAAATATTCTTTTTATCCAGGGGCAAGACAGATAGATGAATTCACTATTTCCTATACTTCAGACAACTACATGGATATTTTAAGCCTTTTACTTTTTATATAACATATGGTAAATTGTAAAGATGGTAAAGTAGAATAAACAAAGAGAAAGGATTTATATGGATTCAATTATTTTGATTGTTATAAGTGGATTTATTTTAGACTTAATACTAGGAGACCCACATAACTTCCCTCATCCTGTTAGATGGATTGGTAAGATGATTTCAAGGGGAGAAAAGCACATAAGAAGTATACTACCTAAGACAAAAAAGGGTGAACGTATAGGTGGCATAATTCTTGTAATAGGTGTGGTAGGGATAACTTTTGGAGCGACATGGCTTATTTTAAAAGTTGCTTATGGTATTCATCCTCTTATTGGTTGGATAGTAAGTGTGATTTTGTGTTATCAAGCACTTGCTACCAAAAGCCTTAAGGATGAAAGTATGAAGGTTTATAAGGCACTTCAAAAGCATGATTTAGAAGGTGCACGTTATGCTGTTAGCATGATTGTAGGAAGAGACACAGCGAGCCTTACTGAAGAAGGTGTGGCAAAAGCTACTATTGAAACGGTAGCAGAAAATACTTCCGATGGTATTGTAGGGCCACTTGTTTACCTTCTTATTGGCGGGGTACCACTTGGCTTTGCTTATAAGGCAATAAATACCTTAGATTCTATGATTGGTTACCAAAATGAACGCTATCAATATTTTGGTACTTTTGGGGCTAAACTAGATGATGTAGTCAACTATATTCCTGCAAGGCTCAGTGCCTATATGATGATTGCAGCAAGCAAGTTATGTGGCTATGATGCTAAAGCGGCGTATAAGATCTATAGAAGAGACCGCTATAATCATAAAAGTCCTAACAGTGCACATACAGAAGCAGTGTGTGCAGGGGCACTAGGTATTCAGCTTGCAGGAGATGCATACTATTTTGGCAAACTTTGCAAAAAACCTACTATAGGAGATGCCTTAAGAAGTGTAGAAGCAGAAGATATTAAACGTACGAATAAGCTTATGTATAGCACTTGTACATGCACATTAATTGTACTAAGTCTTATACGTTTATTAATCCTAATCATTTTATAAAAACTTAACTTGTTTATAAAGGAGCGTACATGGCACTGATACATGGTGGCGATATTTTTACACTCGCCGAAAAATTAAATAAAAAAGATACAGAGATTATGGATTTCTCTGTTAATATTAATCCACTAGGGCTTTCACCTAAAGTTAGAAAGGCCTTAATAGAACATATTGATTTAGCAGTAGCTTATCCTGATCCCTTATGTAGAAAGCTGATTGAAGCCTTAAGCCAGCAGCACCAGATGGACAAAGAGCATATTTTATGTGGGAATGGTGCAGCGGATTTGATTTTTAGATTAGCCTACGTCTGTCAGCCTAAGCACGCTTTAATACTAGCACCTACTTTTGCTGAATATGAGCTCGCATTAAGTCAGGTGGGATGTAAGATTTCATATTATAACTTAAAAGAAGAAACAGATTATAAGGTAGAAGAGGACCTATTAGAGCTTCTAACCCCAGATTTAGATATGATTTGGATTTGTAATCCTAATAATCCTACCGGACAGCTTACACCTAAATCGCTTATGCTTAGACTACTTAGAAAATGTGAAGCGCATAATATTCAAATGATCGTAGATGAATGCTTTATGGATTTTATAGAAGAGGATAGTGCGTATAGTATGATAGAAGAAGTAGAGAAAAGTAAGCATGTAACGATTCTTAAAGCTTTTACAAAGTTTTATGGGATGGCTGGCCTTAGATTAGGATATGCCTTAATCGGTGATAAGGTGTTAAAAGATGCACTGCAAAAGGCAGCTCAGCCTTGGGCAGTATCTTCACTGGCACAACTAGCAGGTGTAGCAGCACTGGAAGATATAGCTTATAAAGAAGAAACATTAAGCATGATTAAGGAGCAAAGAACTTATTTAAAAGAAGCCTTAAAGAGGTTAGGCTTTAGAGTATATGCTTCTTATGCGGACTACTTATTTTTTAAATCACCTATTCCAGATATTCATAAGCAGTTAGCAAATGAGGGTATTCTGATTAGGCACTGTGGTAATTATAGAGGACTTTCAGCGCAGTACTACCGCATTGGTATTAAAACACCACAGATGAATACTGTTTTAATTCAAGCACTTGAAAAATGTGAGAGGTGAGACCATGAAAATTTACTGGGTAAGACATGGTAAAACACAACAAAACGAAAAGAACAACTATTATGGAAAGTTAGATGTACGCCTTACACCTGAAGGCGTAAGAGAAATTAAAGAAATTCAAACAAACTTTAATGATTGTATTAATGTATATACCAGTCCCGCAGCAAGAGCAATCGAAACGGCAGGGATATTATTTTCAAATGTCTATTTTAAAGCAGATGCCAGGTTGTTGGAGCGTAACATGGGGATTTTTGAAGGCATGAACTATGGAGAAATTGGCAAAAAATATCCTCATGAGTGTAAAATGTGGGATGAGAACTGGCAGGATTACTGCATTCCAGAAGGAGAAAGTGCAAGGATGCAGTATGAACGTGTTGTAAGCTTCATTAAAGAACTAGAGGCATTAGGAGAAGATGCTATTGTAGTGTGTCATGCAGGAACTATTCGTATGGCTATATGCTATATGCTAGGGGGCAATTTAGATATGTTCTGGAAGTTTAATGTACATACCGGTACAGTGGTAACCACATGTTATGAGCACAATTATTGGTATTTAGATTTATCTAGGGAGAACTACTAAAAGAGAGTGGGAATAAAGATGAAAAAATTAAAGCAGTTTATTTTAGGGGTACAGTTTCTAACGCGTATCCCTATTAGAGCCAATATGCCGGCAGAGCCTTCTGATTTTAAAGGGGCGCTCTGCTTTTTTACGGTTGTAGGTCTTATAATAGGAACTTTAGAGTGGCTACTCTTTAGCCTTGGTATGCAGATTGATCCTTTACTAGGGGCACTTTTAGCGACTATAGGTGGGATCTGGATTACAGGAGGCATGCACTTAGATGGGCTAGCAGATGTGTTTGATGGCTTTGGAGCCAATCGAGATACTGAAAGAACTTTAGAAATTATGAAAGATAGCAGGATAGGGAGCTTTGGTGTACTGGCACTTATGATAGACTTTGCTTTTCATATGGTTGGATTTTATTTATTAAAGGATATGCCTCTTCTTATTATATGGGTCCCTATTAGTGCTAAGTTTACGGTATGTGTTTTATGTGATATTGGCAAGAATATTAAAAAGGGCCTTGGAGCTTTATGGATTGAAAATATTTCTAAAGCAGGACTTTTTGTGAATTTAGTTCTATTTTTATTTATAGGTTGCATACTTTTACCTTGGGAACTCGCTGTAATTGGCTTAGGGCTTGTTTACGGCGTGGCAGTTCTTTTAAATAAGAAATTTACACATAAGCTTACAGGGCTAAATGGAGATTGCTTAGGAGCAGCAAGTCAGATGACAGAATGGATTGTAATGGTTTACCTTCTTATAGTGAGTCAAATGCTATAGAGGAAGTGACTGAAGGGTTTTACAGACAATCTAAGGAATGAGAAGGAGGAAGAGAGATGAATAGAGAAAGTCTAAAAGCTTATATAGAGCAAATAAGACCATTAAATAGGGAAGCCATGATGCAGATGGAGCAGTATCTAGATGGGCTTACTAAGCCAGTTGGGGCTTTAGGGAAGCTTGAAAACTTAATGATTCAGTTTGCAGGTGCTGCGGGAACGGTGGAGGTTAAAACGCAGCCTAAGGTAACCGTTATTATGTGCAGTGACAATGGGGTATGCGATGTGGGTGTAAGCAGTTGTCCTCAGGAAGTAACAGCAACGGTAACTTATAACTTTACAAGAGGCATTACAGGAATGAATAGGCTTAGTGAATTTGCTAAAGCAGATATACATATTGTGGATGTTGGTGTAAAGGCAGACTTTAGTCATCCTCTTATTCATAATCGTAAAGTGTGTTATGGAACTAAAAATATGGCTATAGAGCCTGCCATGACTGAACAAGAAGCTTTGCAGGCTATTTCAGTTGGGATAGAAGAGACTGAAAAACTTATTGAAAAAGGCTATGAAATCTTTGGAACAGGTGAGATGGGTATAGGAAATACCACAACATCTGCAGCTATTACAGCGGCTTTGTTAGAAGAAGAGATTATAAAGGTAACAGGTAAAGGTTCGGGTGCTTTAGATACAGTATATCATAATAAAGTAGAGGCTATTAAAACAGCTCTTAAAGTGCACCAGCCTACTATAGCGGATCCCATTGATGTACTAGCAAAGGTGGGAGGCTTAGATATTGCAGGCCTTGTAGGTGTCTATATTGCAGCTGCTAAACATGGTAAAGTAGTTGTTATTGATGGGTTTATTGCAGCTGCAGCAGCACTTGTAGCTTATAAACTGGCACCTATAACCAAAGCCTATATGATTGCGTCACACTTATCTAAAGAAGCCGGTATGGCTCTTATTTTACAGCATATAGGGCTTGAACCACATTTTAACTTAGATATGAGATTAGGAGAAGGTAGTGGTTGCCCGATTCTTTTCAATTTATTAGATATGGCACAATACACTTTATTAGGTATGGGAACTTTTGAAGATGCAGGTGTAGATAAAAGCAATTATATGCATATTTGGAAGTAAGAGCAGAAACTGACAACTAGAAGGAGACAACACGAAATGACACAAAAGAAACAAGAGAATCAAGAAGTACGCTATGTACTGAAAAAGGCTGTAAGCATAGAAGGCATGATTTGTCTTATTGTTACATTTGGTGGGCTATTTTTATTAGGAAGAAAAATGGGAGTAGCCAATATGTTTAATACCATGCTTAATACTTCTTATGACCTTTTAATGGGAACAGTCTTTTATATTATGGCTATTGCGGTTATAGCTGGAGCTTTTGCTGGGGTTTTAACAGAGTTTGGGGGCTTAGCTATTATTAATAAGCTTCTTTCAAGGCTGATGAAACCACTTTATGATTTACCAGGTGCCAGTATTATGAGTGTATTAACCACTTATTTTTCAGATAATCCAGCTATTTTAACTTTATGTGATGATAAACGTTTTAGGCAGTATTTTAAGAAATATCAATTACCAGCTCTTACTAATTTAGGTACAGCTTTTGGTATGGGGCTTATGATTACAGTCTTTATGATAGGTGTTCCAGGAGTAGAAAAGCATTTAGGAATTGCTGTTGTTATTGGTAATGTAGGAGCTATTATAGGAAGTATTGTAAGTACAAAACTTATGATGCATTATACTAAGAAATATTATGGCACTGAAGCTTGGTGTGAAGAGGTTATTGATGAAAGTATCGACCTCATTAACTACAGGGAAGTAAGAACAGGAAGCTTTGGTGAACGTTTTATGAATGCACTTCTTGAAGGTGGGCATTCAGGTGTAGGTATGGGGATGGCAATTATACCAGGTGTACTCATTATCTGTACCTTTGTTTTAATGCTTACTAATGGTCCTTCAGCAAGTGGTATTTATACAGGTGCGGCTTATGAGGGAGTAGGGATTTTACCTATTATAGGAGAAAAATTAAACTTCTTATTACAGCCTCTATTCGGCTTTTCCTCACCAGAGGCTATTGCTGTTCCGATCACATCACTAGGTGCAGCAGGTGCAGCTATTGGCCTTATACCCAACTTAGTGAGTGAAGGGCTTGCAAATGCCAATGATATCGCAGTGTTTACAGCCATGTGTATGTGCTGGAGTGGGTATTTAAGTACACATACAGCGATGATGGATAGTTTAAAATGTAGAGTACTTACAGGAAAGGCAATCTTTGCCCATACAGTAGGGGGAATCTTCGCAGGTATTGCAGCTAACTGGATCTTTAAACTGATTATACTCCTAGTATAGGTCAGTGAGTAGAAATCTAAGGCGCACTAAAAAAGAATTTTGAACAAAGTAAAAGAGCTCTTTAAGTAGCTCTTTTTGTATAGGCTGGATGTGAATAAGCGCATACCTACATAAAGCTTATTTCAATTTTAATAAAATATCTATTTATGAAAAGAGGATTAAAATGGCTATAAAGTTTGGAATTATAGGAGCGGGTCGCATTGCACATAAGTTTTGCAAAGCAGTAGAACGCGTAGAAGGTGCAAGTGTCATTGCCGTTGCGAGTCAAACAGAAGGTAAAGCTTTAACATTTGCTAAAGAAGAGGGCATTGCACTAAGCTATAACACTTATGAAGCACTCTTAGAGAATCCAGAGGTTGATGCAGTTTATATTGCTACAACACATAACTTTCATTATGAAAATGCTATGGCATGTATTAAACATAAAAAAGCTGTTCTATGTGAAAAGTGTTTTGTTTTAACTAAAAAAGAAGCGGAAGAAGTATTTCGTGCAGCGAGAGAAGCAAAAGTATTTGTGATGGAGGCTATGTGGTCTCGATTTTTACCAGCTATTAAGCAGGCTAGAGAGTGGATTTTAGAGGGAAGAATAGGAGAGATTGAACTTGCCAACTGTCTTATTGGGTTTAAAGCAGATAGCAATCCAGAAAATCGCATTATGAATCCTAAATTAGCAGGTGGGGCCATGTATGATATAGGTGTGTATGCTATTGAAATTATGACATATCTTATTCAAGCGCCTATACAAGAAGTTCAAACTATGACAACTTATGCCGAAACAGGTGTAGATAAAGTAAACAGTATTACCTTAAAATTTGAAAACACTATAGCGAATTTACAGTGTATGGTTACAGCAAGCTGTCCAAATAGTCTATATGTTTATGGGACAAAGGGTTATATCCATATTCCAAATATGCATTATACACAGGAGTGTTTTATATATACTGAAGAGGGCGTGGTAGAACACTTCCAAAAACCGCATGATAATGGTTTTGAGTACCAAATTAAAGAGATGATAGGTTGCATGGAAAGAGGGGCATTAGAAAGTAGTATTATGCCACATAAGGATACGATTGAATGTGCAGGTATATTTGATCAGTGCTTAGGAACTAATATATAAAAGAAGCAAGTTTAAACATAAGAGGAGGATACTTTAATGAATATTTCCGTATTAGGGTGTGGAAGATGGGGAACTTTCCTAGCATGGTATGCAAATCGCGTGCACCATACCGTAACACTTTGGGGAAGACCAGGATCAAAGAATTTAATGACGTTAACGGCTGAACATAAAAATGAGTATTTAGAACTACCAGAGTCTGTAAGACTTACAGATGATTTAGAAGAGGCAGTAAGGAGTGCTGAGATTATTTTAATTTCCATTAGCGCACAGCAACTACGTTCGTTTTTAAAAACAGTAAGCAAACTGCCAGGTTTAAAAGATAAAACTTTTGTATTATGTATGAAAGGATTAGAGGCTGATACAGGTAAGCGCTTGACACAGGTGTTCAAAGAAGAAATGGGCGCTGCTGCTCATGTTGGTGTATGGTTAGGGCCTGGACATGTACAGGACTTTACAAGAAATATTCCTAACTGTATGGTTGTTGGAAGTGATGAGATTGGCGTAACTAAGAAAGTGGTAGAAGCCTTTAATAGTGATTTAATTCGCTTTTATTATGGGCAAGACTTAATCGGCAATGAAATAGGGGCAGCTACTAAAAATGTAATGGGTATTGCAGCAGGTATGCTAGATGGAGCAGGGTATAGCAGCCTTAAAGGAGCCCTTATGGCAAGAGGAACAAGAGAACTTTCTAGAATTGTACGTGCAATGGGCGGCAATGATATTACCATTTATGGTTTAAGCCATTTGGGAGATTATGAAGCGACACTTTTCTCACCACATAGTAATAACAGAAGATTCGGGGAAGACTATGTAAAAGGTATTCCATTTCATAAACTAGCAGAAGGGGTCGCAACTGTAGAAGCACTGCACCATCTTTCACAGGAATATGAAGTAGAACTACCTATTTGCCATGCCCTTTATGAAATTTTGTTTGAGCATAAAGAAACTTCTAAGGTACTTATTGATTTATTTTTAAGACCTGTTAAATTTGAGTTTTAAATCAAATAGGATGATGCATAGGCCTGGCATAAGTGTTTTGAACATACCCTTTGATAAGGGAGAAAGGAACGTGCAGGGATATGTTGACCAATAAGATAATCCCTCAGGAGAAAGGGATAGACCATACGCTTAAGTTATTAAAGGAGGGCTACCTCTTTATTCCTAATAGGGTGAAGGCTTATCAATCTTCTATTTTTGAAACAAGATTATTAGGTAAAAAAGTAATTTGTATAAGTGGGAAGCATGCAGCAAAATTATTTTATAATGAAGAACTCTTTCAAAGAAAAGGAGCCTTACCTAAACGTATACAGAAGACACTCTTTGGTGTTAATGCGATTCAAACGATGGATGATGAAAGGCATAGGCATAGAAGGCTATTTTTCTTAGACCTACTTAATGAAGCGGGTCAAAAAAGGCTAGTAAGCATTACAAAGATAAAGTGGCAGATGGCACTTAGAAGATGGCAAGCTACTGATGAGATTGTACTTTTAGATGAAGTCAAATATATTTTGTGTGAGGCAGTATGCGAGTGGGCGGGTGTACCTTTAGGGCAATCCGAGGTTAAAAGGCGAGCAGACGATTTTTACGCCATGGTGAATGCTATAGGAGCAGTAGGACCAAAGTATTGGCAAGGAAAAAGGGCAAGGAAGAGAACTGAGGCATGGATAAAAGGCTTGATTGAAGAGGTTAGGACAGGAAAGAGACACATCCTACCCCATTTAGCGCTCTATCAGGCAGCTACTTATAAAGACTTAGAAGGAAATGTACTAGATGTTCAAATGGCAGCCATAGAACTGATTAATCTGCTACGTCCTATTATTGCTATTTCAATCTTTATTACTTTTACAGCTTTAGCACTCTATGAGCATGAAGACTCTAAAGAAAAGTTAGGCCAAGGTGATGAGCGTGACTTAGAAATGTTTGTACAGGAAGTAAGACGTTACTATCCTTTTGCACCCTTTTTAGGAGCAATCGTACGTAAAAACTTTATATGGCGTGGATGTAAATTTAAGAAAGGGACACTTGTTCTTATTGATATTTATGGTACTAACCACAATGAGGATATATGGAATGCCCCCTATGTTTTTAGACCAGAACGTTTTAAAGACCAGGGAGCACATGTATTTGACTTTATTCCTCAAGGTGGAGGTAACTTAGTTACAGGGCATAGATGTCCTGGTGAAGGGATCACAATAGAGCTTATGAAGGTAAGCTTAGACTTTCTAATCCATAAAATGAAATTTGACATTCCTAAACAAGATTTAAGTTATAGTCTTACAAATATTCCATCATCGCCTCGAAGTGGATTGATTATAAGAAACATTCAACCTAAGTATTAAAGGAAAAGGCTTAAGAAAAGAGCTAAACCTAGGTGAAAGATAAAAGGGAACCCTATATAAGTGGTTCCCTTTTATAGAGTGTTAGCCTTTTAAATATGGGGTGTTTTATAAGGAGAAGAACTTAAGAATATTTTATGAAAGAGTATGTAAAAAACTTATACAATGTTAAAATAAGAGAAGAATGGAGGAAGCTTAATGAATAAAATTAAATTAATTCTATTTGATTTAGATGGCACACTCGTTAATACACTTGAAGATTTAGCTGTGAGTACCAATGTTGCACTTAAGGAGCATGGCTATCCGCAGCATCCTATAGAGGCCTATAAATATTTTGTAGGGAATGGCGTTTATAAACTTATTGAAAGAGCTTTACCATGTGAGGCTCGTACGGAGGAAGAAATTAATAAAATTAAAGAATCTTTTATTGCGTATTATGATGCACATTTAACCGATTATACAAAACCTTATGAGGGAATACTTGAAACCATAGAGAAGCTTAAAATGAGCGGTATACAGTTAGCTGTTGTTACCAATAAACCTCATCCACAGGCTTTACGAGTTGTTAGGGCATGCTTTAAGCCAGATACTTTTATAGAAGTATGGGGACAAAGAGAAGGCATTCCACATAAGCCAGATCCTACAGTCGTTCGTCAAATTATGACAAAGTATGAGAGGGTGTCAGATGAAGTATTATACATAGGAGATTCAGATGTAGATATGCAGACAGCCCAAAATGCACAGGTTAAAGGACTAGGTGCTTCTTGGGGATTTAGGACAGAAGAGGAACTTTTAGAAAACGGTGCATGGGTTGTCCTACAAAGGAATGAGGAAATTTTAAAATATACTTAAATAGAATTTATTGACAATTTAAAAGGACTATGTTACTATATGAAACAGAAAATTAAATAGTAACATACGCCTTTAAGCTTGATCCCGTGAGATCAAAAAGGAAACGAAATGAATGAAAAAATTTAACCAGACATTACAGCAAATGACAGGTTTAGATAAAGATTATAGACAATTCAATAAGCATTTAGATAGAAGAAATAGGTTATAGATTTAACAAAGGTTAAGGCTATAGTCTGGTTTCGGGTAAAGTTTTTTAGACGCTTAAAGGCAATGGAAAGACGTAGGTCTTTTTATTGCCTTTTTTATTTGCCAAAAGGAGGATACAAAAATGTTGAAAAGTAAAGATTTACTAGGTATTAGGGATTTAGAAGTAAGTGAAATCATGAGTATCTTAGAACTTGCAAAAGAAATGAAAGCAAAAATTATAAATGCTAGTTTAAGAGAAGATACTTTAAAGGGTAGAAGCATGATTACCTTATTCTACGAAAATAGCACGCGTACAAAAGTATCCTTTAACATGGCTGGCCTTTATCAAGGAGCTATGGTAACTGACTTAGGTGTAGCAACAAGTAGTGTACAAAAAGGAGAAACACTTGTAGATACAGGTGTGACACTAGACCAAATGGGCATAGATTTTATGGTTATGAGACATAGTTTAAGCGGAGCCCCTCATCTACTTGCTAAAAATGTAAAAGCATCTGTAATCAATGCAGGAGACGGAGCAAATGAGCATCCTACACAAGCACTTTTAGACTTCTATACAATGCTTGATAAAAAAGGAAGCTTTAAAGATTTAAATGTAACAATTGTAGGAGATATTGCACATAGTCGTGTAGCGAGATCTAACGTGTTCGGGCTTAAAAAGTTAGGCGCTAATGTAACACTCGCAGGATGCGGCACGCTTGCATCAGGCACAATGGAGGCATTAGGTGCTACAGTAACACATGACCTTAAAGCAGCTCTTAAAGATGCAGATGTTGTCATGGGACTTCGTATTCAAATGGAACGTCAAAAAGGTGGCCTTTTCCCTAACCTTAGAGAATACAGCCAAATTTATGGTTTAGATGAAGAAATGTTCAGCTTAGCAAGACCAGATGCTATTTTAATGCATCCAGCACCAGTTAACCGTGGGGTTGAGCTGATGCCAGAATTACTAGACAGCAACGTAAGTGTAATCGATGAGCAAGTTATGAACGGAGTAGCAGTACGTATGGCTATTTTAGCATTACTTAATGAAAGGAGAGGCAAATAATGAAAACTTGTATAAAAGGCGGGTTAGTTATTAACCCAAGTACAAAAATGGAAGAAATCGCAGATATCCTTATTGAAGATGGGGTTATCACCGCAATTGGAAATGTAGATGAAGAAGGCATGAATGTCATTCATGCAGAGGGAAAATGGGTAGTACCAGGATTAATTGATCTTCATGTACACCTTAGAGAGCCAGGCTTTGAGCACAAAGAAACAATTGAAACAGGTTGTAATGCAGCAGCTAAAGGTGGCGTAACAACTATGTGCTGTATGCCAAATACAAACCCAGTGATTGATAATGAATGTGTTGTAGAATACATCAATACAATGGCAAAACGTGCAAACGGCGTTAAAGTACTTCCAGTAGGGGCAATCACAAAAGGTTTAGAAGGAGAAAGCCTCGCAAATATCGGTAAAATGAAAGAACATGGTATCTGCGCAATTAGTGAAGATGGTAAAACAGTTGCAGATGCAGGCCTTATGAAAAAAGGTATGAGCTATGCTAAGCCTTTTGACCTTCCAATTTTCTCACACACGGAAGACCGTAACCTTTCAGGTGGTGCTATGAATGCAGGTGTAAATGCACAGATCTTTGGCATTAAAGGAATCGGACGCGATGCAGAAGAAGTTATTGTCGCACGTGATATTATCTTAGCACGTACAACAGGTGCAAAACTTCACCTTTCACATATGAGTACAAAAGGAAGTATTGACCTTATTGAAATGGGTAAAAAAGTATGGGGAATGAACAACTTAACAGCAGAGACAGCACCTCACTACTTTATTTTAGATGATAGTATTTTAGGAGACTACGATGCTAACAAAAAAATGAGCCCTCCACTTCGTACAAGCGAAGATGTAGAAGCTATGAAGCGTGCACTTAAAGAAGGTATCATTGATGTTATTGCAACAGATCATGCACCACATCATTATGATGAGAAAAATGTAGAGCTTGAAAAAGCACCATTTGGTATTGTTGGTCTTGAAACAAGTTTTGCATTAAGCTACACACACTTAGTTCGAACAGGTATCCTTACACCGCTTGAACTTATTGAAAAAATGAGCTATAAACCAGCACAAATTATTAATCATCCAGCAGGTAGATTAGAAGTAGGTGCACCAGCAGATATAGCAATCATTGAAGTTGATACACCATATGTAATTGATTCAAGTACATTTGTTTCAAAAGGTAAAAATACACCATTCAACGGCATGGAAGTATACGGAGATGTTGAAGTAACTTTAGTAGATGGAAAAATTGTATATCAAAAATAAATAAATATTTACAACTATAAATAAATATTCACTATGACTGTAGATAAGTAGTATAATAGAAATTAGAAATAGTAGATTAAGAAAACAGAGGAGAAGAGCCATGATTGATAGATTACTCACCAAAATACAAACATTACAAAACCCAACTGTAGTAGGACTTGATCCAACTTATAGCATGATTCCAACCTTTATTAAGGAAGAAATGCTAGAGCGCTATGGAAGAACACCTAAGGCTGTAGCAGAAATGTTTATTAAGTTCAATAAAGCAATCATTGATGAAGTTTATGACCTCATTCCTTCAGTTAAACCTCAAATTGCTATGTATGAGCAATATGGTTTAGAAGGGCTTCGTGCTTACATGGAAACGTGTGAATATGCAAAAAGTAAGGGTCTTATCGTAATTGGGGATATTAAAAGAGGCGATATTGCTTCAACAGCAGCAGCTTATGCAGGTCATATCGCTGGGGTAGACATTGAAGGTGAGCACTTTGATTTATGGCAAGAAGATGCCGTAACACTTAACCCATACATGGGCTTTGACGGCATTGAACCTTTTATCGAAGCATGTAACAAACAAGATAAAGGCTTATTTATCCTTGTTAAAACAAGTAATCCAAGTAGTAGTGAAATTCAAGACTTATTAGTAGATGGAATGCCAATTTATGATAAAACAGCAGATTTAGTAAGTAAGTGGGGCGAGCTTACTATGGGAGATATGGGTTATAGCCGTGTTGGTGCAGTTGTTGGGGCAACACATAAAGAACAAGGTACTGAACTTAGAGCACGTATGCCACATACATTCTTCCTTGTGCCAGGTTATGGTGCACAAGGCGGAACAGCTGAAAACCTTAAAGGTTTCTTTGATAAAGATGGTTTAGGAAGCATTGTAAACTCTTCAAGAGGCATTATTGCAGCCTACAAAAATGATACAGAATTTGGCGAAAGAGATTTTGCTAAAGCTTCAAGAAAAGCAGTAATTGCAATGAGAAATGACTTACAAGGAGTGATGGGTTAATATGAAAGCACAATTAATACTAGAAAATGGTATGGTATTTGAAGGTAAAGCCTTCGGATACCTTAAAGAGACAATCGGTGAGGTTGTATTCAATACGGGGATGACAGGATACCAAGAAATTCTTACAGACCCATCTTATTATGGTCAAATGGTTGTTATGACTTATCCATTAATCGGGAACTATGGGGTAAACCTTGAAGATATGGAGTCAACTAAAGCACACGTAAGAGCATTCATCGTAAGAGAAAAATGTGACTTCCCTAACAACTTCAGATGCGAATTAACACTTGATGGTTACCTTAAAGCACAAAAAATTATTGGTCTTGAAGGCATTGATACAAGAGCACTTACAAAAGTACTTAGAAATCACGGAACAATGCGTGCCATTATCGCAGTAAGAGAACTTACACCAAGTCAAATCAAACTTAAAATTGATAGCTTCAATAACCAACATGCAGTACCAGAAGTAACAACAAAAGAAGTTTATACAGTAGAAGGAGACGGCCTTCATGTAGCTATGATTGACTGCGGTATGAAACAAAATATCGTACGTTCATTCAATGAAAGAGGATGTAAATTAACAGTATTCCCATATGATGCTACAGCTGATGAGGTACTTGCAGTAAATCCAGATGGTGTATTCTTATCAAATGGACCAGCTGACCCTAAAGATGTACCGACTGTAGTCAATATGATTAAAGAAATTGTTGGTAAAAAGCCAATTACAGCAATCTGTCTTGGGCACCAACTTTTATCACTTGCACTTGGCGGGGATACATCAAAACTTAAATTCGGTCACCATGGTTGTAACCATCCAGTTAAAGACCATATTTCAAACCGTGTATACATTACATCACAAAACCATAACTACTATGTAAGCACACTTCCAGAAGGTGCAGTGGTGACACATACAAACTTAAATGACAACACAGTAGAAGGTATGTACTTTAAAGAGCTTGACATCTACAGCGTACAGTTCCACCCTGAAGCATGTCCAGGACCTACAGATACAGCACACATCTTCGATGAATTCATTAAGGTAATGCAAGGAGGAAAACTATAATGCCAAGAGACTTAAGTATTAAAAAAGTATTAGTAATCGGATCAGGCCCAATTGTAATTGGGCAAGCAGCGGAGTTTGACTATTCAGGAACACAGGCTTGTCAAGCTATTCGTGAAGAAGGTATTGAAGTTGTCCTTGTAAACTCTAACCCAGCGACAATTATGACAGATAGAGAAATCGCTGACAAAATCTACATCGAGCCTCTTAATGCTGAGATGCTTGAAAAAATCATTGCAAAAGAAAGACCAGACAGTCTTCTTGCAGGTGTAGGTGGACAGACAGGTCTTAACCTTGCTGTAGAGCTTCATGATAAAGGGATTTTAGATAAATATGGTGTACGTGTCATCGGTACACAAATCTCTGCTATTAAAGAAGGGGAAGATAGGGAACTCTTTAGAGATTTAATGGCAAGAATTAACCAACCAGTTATCGAAAGTGAAATCGTAGAATCTGTAGAAGATGCTGTAGCTTTCGCTAGAAAAATCGGTTACCCAGTTGTTGTAAGACCAGCTTACACATTAGGTGGTACTGGCGGTGGTATTGCCGAAACAGAAAGCGAACTTCGTGAAATCGCAGCAAGTGGTATCCACTTATCACGCGTAAACCAAGTTCTTATTGAAAAATGTATTAAAGGCTGGAAAGAAATTGAGTACGAAGTAATGCGTGACCAATACGGCACAGTTATTACAGTATGTAACATGGAAAATATTGACCCAGTTGGTATCCATACAGGGGATAGTATCGTAGTTGCACCATCTCAAACACTTTCAGATAGAGAATACCAAATGCTTCGCCGTGCATCACTTGACATTATCTCAGCTTGTGATATACGTGGGGGCTGTAACGTACAGATTGCTCTTAACCCAGACAGCTTTGAATACGCTATTATCGAGATTAACCCTCGTGTAAGCCGTTCATCAGCACTTGCTTCTAAAGCAACAGGTTATCCAATTGCAAGAGTATCAGCTAAAATCGCACTTGGTTATGGCCTTGATGAAATCAAAAATGCCGTAACAGGTAAAACATACGCATGTTTTGAACCAACACTTGACTACTGCGTTGTTAAAATTCCAAAATGGCCATTCGATAAATTCTACACAGCTAAACGTACACTTGGTACAAAAATGATGGCGACAGGTGAAATCATGGCTATCGGAAATAACTTTGAAAGTGCTTTCCTTAAAGGGCTTCGTTCACTTGAAATCGGTCAATTTAGCTTTGAACATAAAAAACTTGAAGCGTGTAGCTTAGACGAGCTTAAAGAAAAAGTAATTACAGCAGATGATGAAAGAATCTTTGCACTTGCTGCAATGCTTCGTATGCACTATAGAGAAGAACAAGTATGTAAAATCACAGGTATGGATATCTTCTATGTAAAACGTTTCAAATGGATTGTAGAACAAGAAGAAAAACTTAAAGAAATGGAATATGAAGATCTTACACCAAAATACCTTCGCAAATTAAAACGTCGTGGTTTTGCAGATAAAGCCATTGCAGAATTCATTGGTGTAACAGAAGATGATATCCGTGAACTTCGCATTAAATGGAACATCATGCCTGTCTATAAAATGGTTGATACATGTGGTGGAGAGTTTGAAGCGGAATCTCCATACTACTACTCAACCTATGATGAAATCGATGAAGTTGTTGTATCAGACCGTGAAAAAGTTATGGTTATGGGTTCAGGTCCAATCCGTATCGGTCAAGGTATTGAGTTCGATTACTGCTCTGTACATGCTGTTCAAGCGCTTAAACGCCGCGGTATTGAAACAATCATCGTAAACAACAACCCAGAAACCGTAAGCACAGACTTTAATACATCAGATAAACTTTACTTTGAACCACTTACAGATGAAGATGCTTACCACATCATTATGAAAGAACAACCAAAAGGTGTTATCCTTCAGTTTGGTGGTCAAACAGCGATTAAACTTGCTAAGTTCTGTGACAAAATGGGTATTCCAGTACTTGGTACACAACCAAAACAAGTTGATGCAGCAGAAGACCGTGAGAAGTTTGATGAAATCTTAGAAAAACTTCAAATCAAACGTCCAAAAGGTAAAGCCATTTGGTCTGTAGAAGAAGGTCTTAAAGTAGCAGCAGAACTTGAATATCCAGTACTTGTACGTCCTTCATACGTACTTGGTGGTCAAGGTATGGAAATTACATTTGAAGAAGAACAGCTTTCAAGATACCTTGTAAATGCTTTTGACCGTGACCCAGAAAATCCAGTTCTTATTGACCGTTACCTTATGGGACGCGAGATCGAAGTAGATGCAATTTGCGACGGTGAAAATATCTTAATCCCAGGTATTATGGAACACTTAGAAAGAGCAGGTATCCACTCTGGAGATAGTACAACACTTTACCCAAGTGTAAATATTTCAGATAGAATTAAAGAAAAAATTATTGAATGTACACGTCTTCTTGCAAAAGAGCTAGAAGTACTTGGTATGATCAATATCCAATATATCGAATACAAAAATGAACTTTACATCATTGAAGTAAACCCTCGTTCAAGCCGTACAGTACCTTACATCTCAAAAGTAACAGGTGTACCAATTATCGATCTTGCAACACGTTGTATGTTAGGAGATAAATTACCAGACTTAGGTTATGGCATTGATCTTTATCCAGAACCAGAAAACTTCTATGCTGTAAAAGTACCAGTATTCTCAACAGAAAAACTTCCAAGAGTAGAAGTAAGCCTTGGACCAGAAATGAAATCTACAGGGGAAGTACTTGGTATTGGAAGCACAATCGAAGAGGCACTTTACAAAGGCTTTATCGCAGCAGGCAAAAAACTTCCAAGTAAACAAGGTACAATCTTTGCAACAATCCAAAAATACGACCAAGATGAGTTTATTGAAATTGCTAAACGCTTTAATGAACTTGGCTATAACTTCATTGCTACAGAAGGAACAGCTAAGAAACTTAGAGAAAATGGCATGGAAGTAAGAGAAGTTGGTAAACTTTCAGAAGGTAGCAATGAAATCATCGACCTTATTAGAAGTGGTGAAATTGATCTGCTTGTGAACACACCAACAAAAGGGAATGACTCAACACGTGACGGTTTCAAAATTAGACGTCATGCTATCGAATCATCACTTCAAATCGTAACATCACTTGATACATTACGTGCAATGGCTGATATTACGGTAAAAGATTTAACAATCGAACAAACAGGTATCTTCAACATGGGAGATAAAAGAGATGAGTAAAAAAGTTGTATTAGGTAAAGTCCTATTAAATGAAATGATTGAAAAAGATGTTTATAAAATGGTTATTCGCCAGGAGGAAGCTGCAAAAAGTGCAGCTCCTGGCCAATTTGTAAACCTTTATACAAAATCAGAAAGTATGCTTCTTCCTCGTCCAATTAGTATTTGTGAAATTGGCACAGATACACTGACACTTGTATATGGTGTAGTAGGAAAAGGGACAAAAGAGTTTTCAAGCTACAATGTAGGGGATGCTATTAAACTTACAACAGCCCTTGGGAATGGCTTTACACCAGCAGATGCTAAGGTACACATTCTTGTAGGGGGCGGCATTGGTGTACCACCACTTGTAGAACTTGCAAAACACCTTGAAGGTGAAAAAATTGCAGTCATTGGATTTAGAGAGGCACCATTCTTACATGAACGTTTAGAAGAGCTTGGTGTTAAAGTTTATGTAGCAACAGATAGTGGTGCACATGGCTTTAAAGGAAATGTTGTAGAGCTTATGGAAGAGAAAGGCTTAGTAGGAGACTACTACTACAGCTGTGGACCAAAACCAATGCTTCGTGCACTTGCTGCTTTCTGTGAGGCAAAAGGTAAACCTGTACAAGTTTCTTTAGAAGAACGTATGGGATGTGGCTATGGTGCTTGCGTAGGCTGTGTATGTAAAACAAAAGCTGCAAATGAAGTAGGCTATGAGCAAAAGAAAGTGTGTAAAGACGGCCCTGTCTTTTTAGGAAGCGAGGTAGCTTGGTAATGAGTAAAATAGACTTAAGCGTAAATATTGGGGGGGGACTTATTTTAGATAACCCTATTACAACAGCATCAGGTACTTTCTCACCAAGAGAAAGTAGTGAGTTCTATGATCTTAATGAACTTGGTGCAATGATTACAAAAGGTATTGCCAATGTTCCTTGGGAAGGTAATCCAACACCTCGTATTGCAGAAACTTACGGTGGGATGATCAACTCTGTAGGTCTTCAAAATCCAGGAGTAGATTACTTTATTGAACATGAATTACCATTTGCTAAACAGTTTAATACAAAAGTCATTGCAAATGTAGCAGGACGTAGTATTGAAGATTACTGTGAAGTAGTAGAAAAATTAAGTGAAACAGATGTAGATGCATTAGAAGTAAATATTTCATGCCCAAATGTTAAAAAAGGTGGTATTGGTTTTGGTGTACAATGCGATTTAGCGGGAAGCGTTGTAAAAGAGGTAAGACGTATTTCTAAGAAACCTCTTATTATTAAACTTTCACCAAATGTAACAGATATTACAGAGATTGCAAAAGCTGTAGAAGCGGAAGGCGCTGATGCAATTTCTTTAATCAATACACTCCTTGGGATGAAAATTGATGTCCATCGTATGCGTCCTGTAATAGCAAATAAAATGGGTGGTTTCTCAGGACCAGCTATTAAGCCAGTAGCAGTACGTATGGTTTACCAAGTAAGACGTGCAGTAAATGTGCCAATTATTGGACTTGGCGGCATTATGACAGGGGAAGATGCCGCAGAGTTTATCTTAGCTGGTGCAGATGCTATTTCAGTAGGAACAGCAGCACTTGTTAATCCAACAGCACCAGTAGATATTAAACGTGAACTTGTGGAATATATGGAACGTTACGGATTTAAAAATTTAGCAGAACTTCGCGGTGCCTTAAACGAATAGAGTATAAATCATTTAAAAAGACTATGCCAAAAGATGCATAGTCTTTTTCTTTTGAGGGAAACTACACCTTATAGAAAACTATATCTTTCAAATGAGAATTAAGGAGGCAGTATAATGAAGAAATTCATGACCATGCTCATTGTAAGCCTTGGATTTAGCCTATTACTTACAGGCTGTAGTAGAGATGACCAAGGTAAAGTAGATGCAGCAGCTAATGGGCAAGTAGTAGAACTGGAAGGACAACAAGACCAATATGGCTGGTTCCCTCATATGCGACTCACTTTCAATGGAGACACATTGACAGAGGTTTATTTTGACTACATTGATGATAATGGCGCTAAGAAATCTGATGATGAAGAATACAATTCAACAATGAAAGAAAAGACAGGTGTGAGTGCTAAAGAAGCACAGGAAATGCTTCGCCAAAATCTTATTGCTGTACAAAATCCAACAGCAGTAGATATTGTAACAGGTGCAACACAGACTTCTACAGAGTTTATGGCTATGGCAGATCAAGCTTATAAACAATACTTTAATGGTGAAGTCAGTGCCAATAACTATGGCAACGGTAACCCAAATACAACAACAGATGATAAAGGCATCACAGACGATAAGCAAGTTCAGGAGCAAAAACCAGAAGGTGAAAATGCACCAACTTATGATAATGGTGGGGATGGAAGCCCTAATTCACCTGAAAACAATAAAAACTCAGAAGGTAGCGACAAAGCATCCTCTGCATCAGAAGGTGCTGGAGAATCTGGTGGCGGTGCAGGTGCCGGCGGTGGCGGTGCAACAGCAGAATAAAATAACAAATAAATAAATAAAAGGTGCTAAGTTTGATTAGCACCTTTTATTTTTCTATAGCCATATTAAATTGTACAGGGTAAAGAACTTGTCCTTTGAAGTCTAATTCTTCAGGACTAAGTTTTTTCACAAGAAAAGCTTCTTCTGGGAAGCTAGCAGGTGGTGTAATTTCATATTGAGAAGCTGGTTCAAAACCAAAACGTCCATAGAATTTTGGATCACCTAATACAATGATGAGCTTATGTCCTAAGTATTTTGCTTTTTTTAGCCCTTCCTCAATAAGTAAACTCCCAATACCTTTTTTCTGAGCGTCTTCTTTTACACCTAGAGGCGCAAGCGCTAAGGCCGGATAAGTTTTATTGCCATCTTTAATAACAACGCGTGTGAAAAGAATATGTCCTAAAATTTCAGAGTTTTCCTCTGCAACTAAAGAAAGTTCACTATGGTAGTAATTAGTTGTTCTAAGTCTGTCAACAAGCTCAGCTTCAATAGTACGATTGAAAGCAGATTGATGTACAGCAAAGATTGATGTATAGTCATCTTTTTGTTCTGGTCTAATAATCGCCATGTCAGTCCCTCCTTCTAGGTAAGTCTATTTTAACAAATAATATGTGGATAAGCCATAGATTATGCTTAGAAAATAGATTTAACGCTATTAGATAATGTTTAGAATATATTAAAAATTAATAGATTTTTTGGAGAGAGAATTGTATGAAATATATCCAGTATGGAAAACACTTTGTATTCTTTAAGTGTTTTAAGGGCAGCACAAGACATAAAATGGGAAGATAGTGCCATTGAACTTGATAAAAGAAAATAAAGTGTACTATAATGAGCATAGAAACTAAGGAGGCATAGCTATGCATATTGTATTACATGAACCAGAAATACCACAAAATACAGGAAATATTGCGCGTACATGCGCAGCAACAGGTGCCAAACTGCACCTTATTGAGCCATTAGGTTTTTCAATTGATGAAAAAGCTTTAAAGCGTGCAGGTCTTGATTACTGGCACCTTTTAGATGTTAAAACGTATAAAAATTTTGAGGAATTTCTAGAAAAGAATAACTATCCTAAAATTTATATGGCTACAACCAAGTCTCAACATACACATGTAGATGTGAAGTATGATGAAGACAGCTATATTATGTTTGGGAAAGAAAGTGCAGGGATTCCAGAGGAGATTTTAGTAAAGTACCCAGATACCTGTGTACGTATTCCTATGATTCCAGAGGCAAGATCACTTAATTTATCTAACTCTGTAGCCGTTATTCTCTATGAGGCTTTAAGACAGACAGATTTTAAACTGCTTCAGACAGAAGGAGCGCTCCATCGTCTTCATTGGTAAGAAAAATATCTCTTGATGTATAGAATGGATAAAGCTGTATCATAATATAACAGTATTTGAAAAATTATACTCAGGAGGAACTATGAGAACATTAAAGAGGCATATACTTGTAATGGGATTCATCTTATGTACATGTGTAAATGTATATGCGGCTAATAGTGGAAGTCAAAGTTTATTTCCTAAGTCTCTTGGTATGACTGGCGAGATAGTAGGAAAAAATGTTAATATACGTAATCATCCAGATGTACATGCAGATGTTATTGAGAAGGTAAGCCATAAACCTGTTCAAGTAGTAGGCAAGAACCACGAATGGTATAAGGTTTTAACACAAAACGGAGAAGGCTGGGTGTATAATACGTATATAGAGGTGCAGCGTGAAGAACTTATTCCTTATGCTAAGGTGAAAGGCGAAGAACTTGTAGAGTATGGCTTACAGTTTCTAGGTACACCTTATGTATGGGGTGGAAATAACTTAACGGGTGGTGTAGACTGTTCAGGCTTTACCCAACAAGTATTTGGTGCTTTTGATATTGATATCAGCAGAGTTTCTTATATGCAGGCTTTAGATGGCAAAGAAGTCAGTAAGAATGAATTAAGAACAGGGGATCTTATTTTCTTTGATACAACAGGTATCAATAATGGTCAGATTTCACATGTGGGTATCTATATGGGAGATGACAAGTTTATTCACTCAGAAAGTACAAGAGGTGTGACGGTTAGTAATCTAAGCAGTGGTTATTATACACGTAACTATGTAAAAGCCATTCGTGTGCTTTAATGGATGAAGAAAAGAGGCTACTTATCAAGTAGCTTCTTTTTTTGTTTTCAAAAGCTCAAAAATGTGTAATAATAAGGATAAAATGAGATATAAAAGGAAGAAAGTATAGAGGGTTATTGATTATGAATGAAAGAACCTTAAAAAAATTAGAATTTCATAAGATAAAAGAAATGCTTAAAGCACACGCTGTAACGGAGAGCGGTAAAGAACGTGTAGAAGCACTCCTTCCAAGCTCTGACTATGAAGAAGTTGTAAAGCTTCAACAAGAAACAGCCGAGGCTTTAGCTATGTCTGTTAAAAAAGGTAAAGCACCTCTTGGCAGCACAAAAGAGATTCGCACAGCTCTAAAACGTGTGGAAATAGGTGCTATATTAAGCAGTGGGGAGCTTCTTAATATAGCCAGTATTCTAAGAACAAGTAGACGCCTTAAAAGTTATTACAAGGAAGATGTAGAAGAAGTTAAGTCGCCAGCTCTTGAAGGTTACTTTGAAAGTTTAGCAGTATACCCTGATGTAGAACGTGAAATTACACGTTGTATTGTAGCAGTAGATGAAATTGCAGATGATGCATCACCTGAACTTGCTCAAATTAGAAAGCAAATAAAAGCAGCTAATGGCAAAATCCGTGAGACCCTTCATAGTATTATTTATTCTTCAAAATATCAGGACATGCTTCAAGAGGCCGTTGTAACGATGCGTCAGGACCGCTACTGTGTACCGGTTAAAGTGGAGTATAAGAATGCTTTTAAGGGGATTGTACATGACCAATCTTCAACCGGTTCAACTGTATTTATGGAGCCAGTAGCAGTTGTAGAATTAAACAACAACCTTAAAGGGCTTCATATGAAAGAAGTGGATGAAATCGAAAAGATTTTAACGAACCTTACGAATTTAGTAGCAGATGTAGCACCATTTATTTTAATGAACTATGAGAATATTACAGCGTTAGATGTGATTTTTGCTAAAGCAGAATTTGCTCTTAAAATCGATGCAAGAGAGCCAAAACTTAATAATAAAGGGTATATTAATCTTAAAAAAGCAAGACATCCACTCCTTAATCAAAATGAAGTTGTGCCTATTGATGTGTATGTAGGGGATCAGTTTACGACTCTTCTTATTACAGGACCTAATACAGGGGGGAAAACCGTAACACTTAAAACATTAGGTGTCTTTACACTTATGGCACAAGCAGGGATGCAGATTCCAGCAGGTGAAGGAAGTATGATTAATGTCTTTGATGATGTTTTTGCAGATTTAGGTGATGAACAAAGTATTGAGCAAAGCTTAAGTACCTTCTCAGCTCATATGACTAACTTAGTGCGTATTTTAAATGATATGACACTTAATTCACTTATTTTACTTGATGAGGTAGGTTCAGGTACTGACCCAATTGAAGGGGCAGCTTTAGCTATGTCTATTTTAGAGCATTTAAGAAAGCAACAAATTCGTACGGTTGCTACAACACACTATAGCGAACTTAAGCTCTATGCTGTTTCAACAGAGGGCGTAGAAAATGCAAGTTGTGAATTTGATGTAGAATCTTTAAGACCAACTTATAAGTTACTTATTGGTGTACCAGGTAAGAGTAATGCTTTTGCCATTTCTATGAAGCTTGGACTTCCAGAACATCTTATTGAAGATGCAAAACAGTTTTTACATAAAGAAAATGTAAAAATGGAAGATATTTTAGTAGAGTTAGAATATAGTAAACGTATGTCTGAGATTGAAAAAGAAAAAGCAGAAGGCTTTAGAAAAGAAGCCGAACGCTTAAAAGATGAAATCCAGAAAGAACGTAAAAAACTTGAAAAATCTAAACAAAAAATCATGGAACGTGCAAATGAGAAAGCGAATGTCCTCTTAAAAGAAGTACAAAAGCAAGCTGATGATATGTTAAAAGAAGTACGTCAGGCAGCACGTCAGGCACAAGTTGTTATTGATGAAAAAGGTCTTCATGATGCTAAGAAGCAATTAACAGAAGGGACTACTAAGATGCAGGGTAAACTGCAAAAAGCTGTAGGGCGCAAAGTAGGACACAAAAAGGTTTCTAAAAATATTCAACCAGGTGAAAAAGTTATGGTTACAACCCTTATGCAGCCAGGTGTTATTTTAGAAGCACCAGATAGCAGTGGTAAAGTACTTGTACAGGTAGGGATTCTTCCTGTTAAAGTGAAACTGACAGATCTTCAACGCATAGATGAAGAAGCTGTGTCTCAACCAGTTAAAAAAGATAAACCTAAAACAAATAGCGGTGTAAGTCATCGTATTAGTAAAACTATGAACATTAAAACAGATGTAGATGTAAGAGGCTTAATGGTAGATGAGGCACTACCTATTGTAGATAAATATTTAGATGATGCTTACCTTTCAGGCCTTAAACAAGTAACAATTATTCATGGTAAAGGCACAGGTGCCTTAAGACAAGCTGTTACGCAGATGCTAAAACGCCACCCACATGTTGCTTCACATAGACCAGGTCTATATGGTGAAGGTGAAATGGGTGTAACAGTTGTAGAAATTAAATAATAAGGAGGAAAACTTATGAATAAGACAAAAATTCTCGTTGTAGATGACGATACGAATATTGCAGAACTAATTTCCCTATACCTTCAAAAGGAAGGGTATGAAACACAAGAAGTATACAGTGGTAAACAAGCTGTTGAAGTTTATGAAACTTATAAACCAGATTTAATCTTACTAGATGTTATGCTACCTGAAATGGACGGTTATGATGTATGTAAGGCTATAAGACGCACAAGCAAAACACCTATTATTATGCTCACAGCTAAATGTGATGTATTTGATAAAGTATTAGGCTTAGAACTTGGTGCTGATGACTATATTTCAAAACCATTTGATCCAAAAGAACTTATTGCACGTGTTAAAGCTGTACTAAGAAGAACCATTAAAGATGAAGAAGTGCCTATAGAGGTGAAAAATCGTATTGTACTCGAAGACCTTATTGTCGATAAAGACAATTATTCAGTAACTTATCAAGGTAACTTATTAGAATTACCACCAAAGGAACTTGAAGTGCTTTACTTCCTTGCAAGTCATCCGAAACAAGTATTTACAAGAGAGCAGCTTTTAGACAAAATCTGGGGCTATGATTTTGTAGGTGATACACGTACAGTAGATGTGCATATTAAAAGGCTAAGAGATAAATTTGAAGGTGATCATCCATGGAGTATAAAAACAGTATGGGGAGTAGGATACAAGTTCGAGAGATAAAGAGAAAATCTCTGTTTCCAACTTTATTTAGTAAACTACTTACTTTATACCTAAGTATTTTAGTTGTTACTTTTATATTCTTCTTTGCGATCTTCTCGAATGCTTTTCAAAAATACTATGTAGACTATACAGAAAATATTATGATTAAGCAGGCGAAGCTGATTGCAAGTGAGTATCAAGAAGTAGGAAGTATGAAACAATCTTTGCAAAAGACGTTAGAACGTGTCTTCTTGCGTGTAGAAGTATTAGACAGCTATCTAGATGCGACAACTTGGATTGTAGACAGAGATTATAATATGGTAGTGGCTTCAGGCAAGCAGGATTCTATGATGATGGACCGTAAGCTTGCCAACCCAGAAGTCATTCAGGAAGTGTTTAAAGGCAATGTTATTTCACAGCAGACAGGGTTTGAGCAGTACTTTGCGACACCAGTACTCACAGTAGGCTATCCGATTATACTTGGTAATCAGATCGAATATGCACTCTTTATTCACACACCTATGCCTCAGATTCAGAAAATCATTGATGAAGTACGTGATATTTTAATGAAGGCTGTATTTATTACAACGAGTATAATTTTTGTACTTATTTATTTTATGTCTAAGCAGATGACTAAACCGCTTAAACAAATGAACCAAATTGCTAAGAAAATCGCTAATGGGGACTTTGAAAAGCGTGTATCAATAGATGGAGAGGATGAAATCAGTCAGCTAGGTAGCTCTCTTAACTATATGGCAGGAGAGTTAGATAAGATAGAGGCTAACCGTAAGTCCTTTATCGCCAATGTATCTCATGATATGCGTTCGCCCCTTACGTCTATACAGGGCTTTGTTACAGCCATTTTAGATGGGACAATCCCACCCGAAAAGCACGAGAAGTATTTACGCATTGTTCTTAATGAGTCACAGCGTATGATTAAGATGACCAATGATATTCTAGAACTGAATAAAATGGAAGAAGGTAATTTGCCCCTTAAGAAGATGGAATTTGACATTCATGAAATGATTCGGGACCTTTTAGATAACTTTGAGCAGGTTACGAAAGAGAAAGAAGTCAAGGTCAATGTGATTTTAGATAAAAAAGATCAGATGGTGTTTGCAGATCCTGAAAAAATAGCGAGAGTTGTTCAAAATTTATTAGATAACGCGTTTAAATTTGTTAACAAACAGGGAACAATTGAGGTAGAGACTGTAGCTAAACAACATAAAATATGGGTCTATATCCGTAACAGTGGCCCGGCTATTCCAGAAGAAGAACAAAAAAATATATGGGAACGCTTCTATAAGGCTGATTTATCAAGAGGTAAAGATAAAAAGGGCATGGGTATAGGTCTTGTCATTGTAAAAGAAACCATGAAACAGCATAATGAAGAACTCGGTATTATCTCTAAAGAAGGTGAAATGGTCACATTTTATTTCACACTTTCTAAGATTTAGTTCAAAATAATACTACCTTCTTTTTACAATGTGTTAATACAGTATTCAAAAAGCAACCCTATACTACAGTCATAAGATAAGAAGTTGTAAATGGAGGCGACGTTATGCAAGACAATAACTTAAATAATCCTAATGAACAAGATTCAATTATAGATGTACCTTATACATCAGAGCCAAAGCCAGAAGATGAAATGAATCAAGAAGAAGCTACTTATGCAAAGGAAACAGCTCAGCCAAGAGCTAATAAAGATATTCCTCTTCCACCTTACATTGAGCCAAATGGGACTTATTATCATGAAACCATTAAAGAGAAAAAACGTGGAAGTAAGGCAAGTAAGAAACAAGGGCCTGGTGGTTTCGGTAAGTTTGCAGCAGGGCTTGTTATTGTAAGTATGGTAGGTGGTGTATCATTAGGCGCAGGTTATGCTTTTACAGCACCTCTTGCAAATAAGCTCTATGAAGACAAGTACGGTATTACAAAAGAAGTTGCAGAAAAAAATGAAGTAACACCTTATGCACAGTCAACAGGATATGTAACACCACTTTCAGCGAATAATTCTATTGCAGACATTGCAGAAAGTGTAGGACCATCTGTTGTATCCATTAAAAATAATAAAGTTGTAACAACATGGGCAGGGGAATTTAATCAAGAAGGACTTGGTTCAGGTGTTATCTTTAAGGTAGATGATCAGAAAGTGTATATCATTTCTAATGCACACGTTGTTGAAGGAGCTACTACACTTACTGTTACATTCTTAGGGAACTCAAAAGTGCCAGCCAATATTGTTGGGTATGATACCATAACAGACATTGCAGTAGTAGCTGTAGATAAAGCAGATATTCCAGCTGATATTGTAGGCCAAATTAAACCAGCTACATTAGGAGACAATGACAAGCTTCGCGTAGGTGACTTAGCAATAGCTATTGGTACACCAATTGATGAGGCTTATGAAAATACAGTAACAGTAGGGGTAGTAAGTGCCCTTGACCGTGAAATCAGCTTAACAGATCAAAAGCTTAACTTAATCCAAACAGATGCAGCCATTAACCCTGGTAACAGTGGTGGCGCTTTGGTAGGGCCAACAGGTGAAGTTGTTGGAATTAATACGATTAAGTTAGTTGATAGTGAAATTGAAGGTATGGGCTTTGCGATTCCAATCAATGACGTTAAACCGATTGTAGAAGAGCTTATGACAACAGGTAGCATTGCAAGACCAGTGCTTGGCATTGTAGGAGAAAACCTTACAGAAGAACTTGGTAATTACTGGGATATTCCAGTAGGGATTATGGTTGTACAGGTACAGCCAGGTACAAGTGCTGATGTAGCAGGTATTAAACAAGGAGATGTTATCCTTGAATTTGATGGACAACGCATCAGTACGATGGAAGAACTTAAGGAGTTACTTTTAGATAGAAAAGTAGGGGACCAAGTGAAAGTGAAAGTAGTACGTGGTTCACAAAAACTTACACTAGATGTAAAACTTCAAGGAAAAGCACAGCCAGCTGTACAATAAATTGAAAAAGAATGCCGAGGACACCCTCGGCATTCTTTTATATTGTAAAGATTTATGATACAATGTAAGGCAGTAAAGGAGCGGATACTATGAGCCTTATTAATGAATTAAAACCAGAGGATAAAGTGCAAGGGAACTATCTGTGTAAATATAAACAAATCCTTAAGAATAAAAATGGTAAGGAGTACATTACGATTAAACTCCAAGATGAATCAGGCCTTTTAGAAGGGAAGATTTGGTCTATTCATCCCGGTATAGAAAGCTTTTTAGCCGATGAAGTGGTTTATGTAGAGGGAGATGTAGTGCTCTATCAAGATAACCTTCAGCTCAACGTAGGTAAAATTAGAAGAGCTGAAGAAGGTAGTTATGACCTAACTGCCTTACTCCCACATACGCGTAAAGATGTGAAGGAACTTGAAAATAGCCTATTAGAGTTAATCGACCAGGTCGAACATCCTGCTATTAGACAGCTCCTTGAAAATATTTTCTGTGATGAAGCGGTCTATAAGAACTTTATGCTAGCAGCAGCAGCAAAAAGTGTACACCACGCTTATATAAGTGGACTTTTAGAGCATACAATCAATGTAGCCCATATTGGTGTGTACTTGTCAGGGCTTTATGAAGGGGTGAACCGTGATTTAGTCATTGCAGGATGCTTACTTCATGATATAGGGAAGTTATACGAGCTTTCACCATTCCCACAAAATGATTATACAGATGAAGGGCAACTTTTAGGGCATCTTATCTTAGGGCTTGAAAAAGTGATTGAAGCAAGTAGGGAAATTCCAGATTTTCCAAAGGAAGCAGGTCTTATTTTAAAACATATCTTGCTGGCCCATCATGGCGAATATGAATATGGTTCACCAAAGCGTCCAAAATGTATAGAAGCGATGATTGTACACCTTGCAGATAATGCAGACTCTAAGCTTAAAATGTTTGAAGAACTTCTTCAGGCAACAGATGAAAACGAGAATAATTTAGGCTATCATAAAATTTTAAATCGTAATATAAGGCGTACTATTTTATGAGAAAAAGCGAAACACGTATTTCAGCTAATGAAATTAACCGCTTTATGTACTGCCCTAACCAATGGTATTACAAAAGAATCTATGGCACTAAAGCCCTTAATGAGCAGTATAAGGCTTTAGGCATAGAAAGCAGTAGCCATGAATCCAACTTTGAAAAGGGAATGCAGCATCATAAAAGATATCATCTGAAATACCGTTTATTATGTTATGTAAGATGGGTCATTATGCTGATCATTGTTCTTAGCGTGATGAAAGTGGTGATTGAGTGGATACAGTAGTTTTTGTAAGTATAATAGCAGTTTTTTTAGGACTTTTATATGTGCTTTTAAGACCGAGTATTAAGGTATATCATAAGGTACAGGCAGGAGAAAAATTTGCTAGCCTTGTTTATACAGATGAAACAGGGGGGAAACTTTTAGTATCAGAAGAGTGGGATTTGCAAGGAAAACCAGATTATATCTTTAAAAAATGGTTTAGAAATCGGTATATTCCTTTTGAAATCAAAAGTGGGAAAGCTAAGGAAGACTGGCCACATGAAGGAGACTTGATGCAACTTCTAGCCTATTTTATCTTAGTAGAAGAAGCGTATGGCACAAGACCACCTTATGGCAGGCTGGTTTATAGTAATAAAACCTTTAAAGTACGTAATACATGGAGGCATCGCAATCAGCTTAAAAAGGTACTTGAAGAAATGCGAGATATGCTCGATGAATATGGTGGAGCCAGAACGACTAAGAATTACTTGAAATGTAAAAATTGCATTTGCCAGTATACAGTCTGCGAATGTGAGGAAGAGGATTAGAATGAACGAAACAGTGAAGAAAAACGACATTTATGAAATAGAGATTACAGATATAGGCACGAATGGAGAAGGCATTGGGAAGCTTAATGAATTGGTCATTTTTATACCGGATGCTGTAACAGGTGATAAACTTAAAGTGAAAATACTTAAAGTGAAAAAGAATCTAGCTTACGGTAAGGTTGAAGAAGTAATAGAGCCGTCGCCTCTTAGAAGAGAGCCTTACTGCGCTGTATCTAAGAAGTGCGGAGGGTGTCAGCTTCAACACCTTTCTTACAAGGCGCAGTTAGAGTGGAAACAAAATAAAGTATACAATGCTCTTACACGTATTGGAGGCTTAAAAGATATAGAAGTGCTGCCTACACTCGGTATGGAAAATCAAGCTCACTACCGTAATAAGGCACAGTACCCAATTCGTAAGGAAGATGGCAAGGTACAAATCGGTTTTTATGCAAGCCGTAGTCACCGCGTTGTTGACTGGGAAAGCTGTGGCATCCAAGATGCAAGATGCGAACAGGTTATTAAGATTGTTAGAAACTTCTTAGAGACACATAATATTTCTATTTATGATGAAGAAAAGCATACAGGCCTTGTAAGGCATTTAATGGTGCGCACAGGATTCTTTACAGGGGAAATGATGGTATGCCTTGTCATAAATGGAGACAGCCTGCCACATACAGAGGCCTTTTTAAAAGCACTTGAAGCTGTAGAAGGCATTACAAGTGTTGTGTTAAGCATTAATAAAGCTAAGACCAATGTAATTCTGGGTTATGAGATCAAAGTGCTCCAAGGCCGAGATTATATTATTGATACAATTGGGGATTTAAAATTTAAGATTTCAGCCCTTTCCTTCTTCCAAGTGAATCCAGTGCAGACTAAAGTGCTCTATGACAAAGCATTAGAGTATGCAGAGCTTACAGGTAATGAAACGGTATGGGATGCCTACTGCGGGACAGGAAGTATTTCACTTTTCCTAGCACAAAAAGCTAAGAAGGTATACGGCGTAGAAATCGTAGCCCCTGCCATTGAAAATGCCAATGCCAACGCAGAACTTAATAGCATTACCAATGCAGAGTTCTTCGTCGGGAAAGCAGAAGAAGTCATTCCGGCTAAGTACAAAGAGGGCCTTGTAGCGGATACAATCGTAGTAGACCCACCACGCAAAGGCTGCGACGAAGCACTTCTTGAAACACTTATTAAAATGGCCCCAGAGAAAATCGTATACGTATCCTGTGACCCTGCAACCCTTGCAAGAGATTTAGGATATCTAGTAGGAAATGGCTATAAAGTAGAAAAGGTACAACCAGTGGATATGTTCCCGGAGACGACCCATGTGGAGACGGTAGCACTGTTTGTTAAAGAAAATTAAGTAATACCAAGGGTTTGAGCGATTAGGCTCGCCCTTTTTTTATGTGTAAATACGTGTGAGGGAATATATTTTATATGTTCCCAAAGGGTTAGGGGGGTATACTAATAAACGAAATAAAGGATATTTGCGCAAAAGTATATGTTGAAGTATAAATATAATTGCGTAAAATATTTCTAAGTGTTTGGAGAAAAGTTAGGTAGGATGACAAAGTAGCTTTAATGAAACTAGATTTGTAGGAGTATAAAATAAATAAAGTAATAGGACAATCCGTTTTATGAATACAGTACAAGTATAGGGGGGATATATATGTGTAGTAAAGAAGTTATGATACCAGTAAATGAAGTGAGTGAAATTTTCAGTAGCATAAGTAGTAAAATGGATAAAATGAAAAAAGAGGCTACAAAAAAAGATGAACATTTGGGAACATTAAAAGAAATAGCAATGGAATTAAAAGAAATAGCTAATAGGTTAGAACAATTAGGAGCTATAGATGATTATGTGAAGAACACATATGGTAAGTTGAAAAATAGTATAGATGAACAAAAAGCAATTATTGATAGTACTAATGTTGATATTATGTGTAAAGTGAGAAATGAGACAATACAGATGATAAAAGCTAATCTACCTGACAATATGGTACTGAAGAATAGCTGTGAAAATAAATGGCAATTATATCGTATCATGAGCATTGTTAAAAATAAGAAAACTATTAAAGAAGAAACATACTTAGGGGAAATGAATTTAACTCGTGAAGATAATTTAACAGTTATAGAGATAACAATTGAAGGAAATACAAATAAAATGGAAACAATTAGGCTAGAGAGTGCATACAAGATTTATCCAATTGTTAATTATATTAGAATGCATTGTGATTATAGTGAAGTTTAGTGGGGGTGTAATTATTAGAAAACTCCCTAGTCAGTTTGAAGATAGAAACTTCAAGGCCGGGGAGAGGTCTTTGAGCATACGGCCTATTAGGTAATTACCTTTTGTGGAATATACGGCTAAAAAAGTTGCCAACGATATACGTGAGGCAACAGAAAAGTTACTGTAGTAGTGAGTTAGTACAAATAAGTATAATTGTGTAAGAGTTCATATAGAAGAGGAGATAACATATGCAGTATATTGATATAGGATTACCAGGACCGGAGATTAAAGGAGAACCGTTTTGGACGGTAATGAGATGGGGAAAGAATGGTCTATACCCAGGTGTGGTAGAACAAGAAGGAGTACCTTGTATATGTATAACAGAGAAAGATGCAGAAATACTCAGGGATTATTTAAATAAATATAACAACAATGCCATTACAAAATCAGTAGTAAGAGGTGTAGATAAACAGAACTTTAGAAGAATTACCAAGAATAAACAGCAGAAGTTTAAGGTTTTACGCGCTATTACAAGTACACAACTATTAGTTATGAACACAAATGCAGACGAATTAAGGTATTATGAAAGGTATGGAAAATTCTATACAAAAGAAAATCAAAGTATTCTTGAAAATACACTTAAAGCCCATAGAGACTTATTAGAAAATCCTGAAATACTATTAGAAGATGAGCATTTAGAGCTTATAGTAGATGATATATTTGATGATGTAAAAAATAAAGTTAAATATAATGAACTAGTGTATACTAAACTAAAAGATATATTCGATAAGTATAGAGACACCCTTATCCATAATTTAGTACATGCTGAAAAAGAATTTAGAGAAGAACTAGAGGGTAGTGGAAGAGATTCACAAATTTATACAAGTGAGATTAGTTTTCATAATAAAATTTTGAAAATACATTGGTCTATAGATAGAATAAGAAGTATTATTCAAGAACATGAGATAAGCCCTATACAAGTGAATGTAAAAGATTATATACAGTATGTAGATGGAACAAATATCGCACAAAGATATAAGGGAGAATATCAGATAACCCCTATTGTTGTTCTTAGAATAGAAGATGATAGTTACATAGTTGTTGATGGTAATCATCGACTTAATAATTCATTTACAAGGGGTGAAGAAAGCATATTGGCATATATACTAGATCCTAGAGAACATATAAATGCCATAATAACTGAATTTGGAAAAATTCTTTATAAGGTGTATATTAATACATTTAAGATAGAACAATTAATAGATGAAAATGATGAAATTAATGAAGAAGAACTTTATTGTATTAACTTAGAATAGTTTGATTCCGGAATAAAATTTGTATAAGGGTTATGTCGTGATTCGTACATTGGTTTAAGCTTATAGTTTATAAGAGTAAGCTGGTTTCCGAAAAGATTATTAAAGAAAATGTGTTGTCCCAGATAGAGTTTTGAAGAAGTATCCTAAAGTAGGAGTATAGAGAAATACAATAGAATCTAAAGCTTACCAATAAATAAAGGGTAGGCTTTTTTATTTGAAAGCCTTCCACAGATAAGTAGGGATGATATATGTCTTATAGGTAACAGATCTCCTAAAAATAAAAAATTAATTCAATATTAGACTATTAAACAGACTCAATGCATACATATGGATTATGCATGTCCAACAGTTGGGGTTATCAGTTAGGGGGAATTCAAAGTTGAAAAAGAAAGAATTTATTAAAATGTTGTTACTAGGGGGAGCAGTACAGTGTGATATAGGAACTGATTCACTATATGTAACAATGGATCAAGTAGATGGCTCAGAAATATATATCTATATTAAATGTAGTAATGCATTAGATAAAACATTCTTTGGGCTGGAAACAAAAATTTTAGAATACCTAGAAAATAGAACATATTTAGCTGTACTTTTAGATGGCATGAATAATAAAACATATGTATTAGATAAACAAGCTGTCAATAAGATTACACAACAACATCATAAAAGTAAAAAAGGAAGTTACTTAGTGAAAGTTAATGATTTGAATAACGGGTGTGATGATAGTGAATTAGTGAGATTTTTCGCAGAAGAAATAAAAGTATTTAGTTTTTCAGATGAATACACAATGAGTAGCAAACCTTTAATTAGTAGTTAGGGTATTAAAAATAATATAGAGGGGAAGAAGATATGATGGAAAATAATAATCCTTTTTACTGGAATCTTGGTGAAAGAGGCATTAAAGATATGATGTTAAGTTTGAAAGGAATTAAGGAATTAATTATATGCAGTGCATACTGCTCTTTGAAAGGAGTAGAAATTCTTAATTCTGTAAAAGAAAATAATAGGTTAGACAAGAAAAAAATAACAGTTTATTTATCGAATAAATTTAGCACTAGAAATTGTGATGATATTTTAAGCCAGCTGAGCGAAATAGCTACTGTAAATATTGTAAATAGTGAAGGGGGTAAGTTTTTTCATCCTAAATTATACTTAATTAAATCCAGAGATTCTACTAATAAATTAATTTTGGGTTCATCTAACTTAACAGATGGAGGACTCGTTAAAAATATCGAAATGAATATATATAAGACTCTAGATGATAAGGAGTACCTTTATATAAATAATTTTATAGAAGCTATCGATAGGAAAAGTCTAACAGTTGATGAAAATACAATTGATATATACAGAAGGATTCAAGATGATTTTAAAGATATTGAAGAACTTGAAGAAGAAGAACAATTAAAAGTAAATGCGGCTCTCACCGATAGAAGTAAAGATGCTTTTAATGAAGAAGTGTATAATTTCGAAAATCAATTTTTTGATTTTAAGGATTATGAAGCTTTCTTTGATAGAAATATTCGTAAGGTATACTATCAACCAAGATATGTTGTAAAAGAAAAAATGTTAGAGGTACATCGAAAAGTATTAGCTAACTTAAAATCAGAACATATAGATTTAAATGTTCATTGGAATCCAAGTAATATAACTTCTTCCATTAGGCCAGATGAATGGAATAAAGGAAAAGTAAATTGGCTTGCAATAAGGTTTGGAAAAAGTAAAGAACAAATTAAACAATTAAATGAGCTAGGATTAGCTCAATTTTTTGAAAAAGATATTGATTACATAGGATATCAAAAACATGCTAATCTACAATATTTTATTACTGAAAAAGGTTTCCATATTGCATTATTTCATGCTGTGCCCAAAGATGCTGTAGATAGAGCCTATTTAGATGATAAAAGATCTGATAGAGTATTTCTAAGTAGTCTAATAAATACATTAGAAAAAATAGAAAATACGAGTGCTGAGTGGGTATTCAAGAAGGAATCAAATTTTAATCTAAAAGGAGATCATGAAATCAGAGTTGAATTCGATACTATAACAGCCAAAAAGTTTGTGAATGAATATTATAAGTATCTTATCACGGAGGGATTCTATTCTTATTTAGAATATTACTATGAGCCAGATGATATTAGAATAAATGATGACAATATTATTGAAACTATCACAGAAAAATTCAAGTTATTATATCCTATTTATGATTTAATGAGTTATAAGGTTAAATAAAAGTTTAATTGTAAGTCACTAATATCTTATTGTGGTGCACATGGGGGGAAACTACTAGTATTTCGTTTTTAAGTATTGCCCCCTATGCCTAATGGCATGTGGAGACGGTCGTAAAATTAATTAAATAATCAACGTAAAATCAAGGCTTAGAGGTGTCAAAAACCTTTAAGTCTTTTGTTTTGGGGATAGGGATAGAGAGTGGGGGAAAAATAGTTAATAAAAATTAGATGACTATTGGATGATTAAGATATATCAGTACATTTATGGTTTCTTGAATTATGAAGTGGAGAATTAAAAAAGGTATGTTATAGAGTAAGTAGACGAAATTTTTACTTATAAAATTCCGCCTACCTACAGAAGTATAATCCGTGCAATAAGAACTAAAGGGATAAGAAACCTAATTCATAGACTAATGGACGCAATCTATTCTCAAAATCTATATACATTGTATTAAACGTTTCCCATTCAGTAGGCAGATGTTTTTTTATGAGAGGTTTAAGTTGATACCAACTTGCATCCCAGTTGTTTATTTGATAATCAGGATTTTCTTCATTAAATATCAGCCTGTATTTAAAGGAAAGTTTAATTAGATTGATAGCATAGTCAAGAATTTGTTGAGCCTCAGGTGACAGAATGAGTGTTTGAAGTATTTGGTAAATAGGAGACTCTACTTTACCGTAAATTTCTAAATCACTATAGGTAAAATCATTAATTGTAGAAATGTCATCTAGTCCAAGCGACAGTTATTCTATAGAATCTTTAGACATAAAGAAAAATGGATTCAATATATCGGTCTTTAATTCAGTAGGTCCTATGTGTCGAAGGGATGTCATATTAAAACCAGTATTAAATAAGGTATAAATAAGAGCATCATTATTCCACTGAGAATATAGAGGGTGGTTAACATTAGGAGCCATATATTCATCTTTTCCATTAATCCATGTTGCATATTTTCCGGTAATTAATCTTCTAGCTGTAAAAAGGGATACAATATCAAAGATATTATCGGACATAATGGGGAAAGAACTAATGTGCCCTTTTAGTTTGCGAGGAAGAATGGTAACAAGTTGAGTGTTTTTTTCTATGATATTACTGTCCATCATGGCCCAACACCATACTTTAGAAGATGTACCACATACCCCATCACTAGGTGTTAGTGCATTAGACATAGTAAAGGTTTTAAAATAAGACTGGCAACGCTCTTTTAACCAAGTGGAGGCCTTTTGTGTATGAGAGACAGCGTACATTTGTTTAGAGCCTATTTGTATAATGCCATTTTCTACGCAGCTTTTAATTTCTAAATTTGGAGGATTATTTATAGCACTACTCCCCCATAAAGTAAATGCAATGCCCCAGTTATCTTTAACATCAGCGAATTGAGAGGCTTGAAAAAGCATTCCATAATGATAATGAAGATGCTGCTGCAATAGCTTGTTGAGGGAATCTAAATGAATACTAGTAAGTAAAGCAACTGGAGAAAAGAGGCCTAGAACAATGTGTGATTTAAATAAAATTTTAAAGAGATAGATTCTGTAGATAAACTGAGCATAAAGTTGTTGTGAACAAGGGCCAACTGAATTATTCGTCATAAGTGTATGTAGTTTAGTTTTTGCAATTCCAGATTTTTTTGTTTGCCAGTATGTGAAGAACTCATATCACCACTGGTGCCGTAAGGCGGATTTATTAAAAAAAGAAGTTTTTCACCATTTAACAATCCTTTGATAAGAGAAGGTGCCTTTTTGTAAAGTTTACTGGACTTAAAATCTGCTAAGGATAAATCATAATTATTTTTAACCTTGTCAATTAGTTTAGAGAATAGTTCTATATCATCATTCAAAAAATCATATTGAAACTTCGTAGCAGTAGTGTTGTAATTCGTAGCAATTGCTAGGTCATGGTCTTCTAGTGTACTTACAAAGAGATTGGCGAAGTTATAATCCCTAGTTAAATTACCTGTTCCCCAAGCACAATCCCATACCATATAATCATCACGCCATGTATAACCTACATGTTTATTAATAGCGCGATGGCATTCATCACACCAAACTGAAGGAGTATAGAAGTCACCGTTATACCTTCTTTCGCTATCAAATATTAAACGATCACATATAGCAGTAAATATTCTTTTATCTTTTGCATTATAGACAAATTGGTAGTGTTGTGTAAAAGCATTAAATGCATCTGTATAAACTTCAATATTATTTTTATCTCCAAATGTCGCCCTATCTTTTTTCTTTGGATGTGGGTAGCAATCATCTTGCGAAACAATAAGTTGCATAAAGAGTTCAACTTGTTCACGAGGAGTATATTTGTTTGTACCATCAGCTTTGTGTTTGAGTACTCTTAATGAAAAATAATCAAATACCCTAGAGATGCTTTGCGGTGTGATACGAACATAAGTCTTGATGTTTTGAGCAAGATTTTCAATTTTTTCAATAACTTCATCAAAAGAGAAGTTATCGTTAATATCAAAAACAAAACACTCCGATTGTAATTTAATGTCGTTGGTCAACTCTAAGATAAGATCAGGATTCTTATCTTTTACACTAGAAGGAGCTACCTTCCAATTGTAGGGTTTATCTAAGTAAGGAATAAGATAGTTGCTATGTAGAACAAAACATTCATCTCGATCTCCTATTAGAATAATATCGGGCAATGTTTCACCAATTAGGGAGAATTTTTTTAAGTAATAAAGAACCTGGCCTATAGCAATACTCCTCACATAAGCAGAAGTAAAGCTTTCTTCAAATTTAGTTTCAATAATGATTTTAAGAATATGATGAGAGTTATAACTTAGAGGAGTTTCAAGGACACCATCTGTATTGCATACCGTGTGAATGTTACCGAGAGGATAGTACTTCAATAGCTCTTTGTGATAGGTACTTTCAATTAGTTTTTCAGAATCAGCACTACGTAAGGATTGAATAAAGTGAGTACTACGCATAGACATCACCCTAATAAAATAAGTTCAAGAGAAATATATGTTGAGCATTAGTGGGGTATGTCTAAATAGGTAGTGATTTGCCAATAAGCTTGTCCTAGGATGTAAAATATAGTAATAAATAACTAGAATATAGAATCCAGTGTCTAGGGGTTATGTTGAATAATACGATGTAAAATAATGTCTTCTACATAACTAGGATTGATTTTGGAAGCAATAAACTTCCTTTTATTGTTAATGCAGCTAATGATTTCACTACCAGAACCCGCAAAAGGAATCAGTATAAGATTATTAGTGTTAGTGTTGAGAATGCAAGAACAGGTTCTTCGTCAGAAGATCTTTTAATTAATTTACTAGGTAATGGTTTGGCAAGAATCTGTATGCGACGATATACCTATTCAAATGATAAAGAGTTCATTAATATTAGTATTAAACTACATATTTATAAAGATTTAACTTTTGATAAGTTATTAGAGGGTAAAGATAGTATACTTGATAAAGGTCTAGAAGTTTTAAGAAAGCAGATTGGTTAAAAACTATAGTTCGGGTTGATATTAATGATTGTAAAATAGAGGATAGAACATAGTATCCCTATGAGAAAAAATAGATATTTTAGAAGTTAATAAATTAATATTTATAGGGATGCAACATTTTCATATTTCCATCTGTATATAAGTTAGAACGGTAAATAAAGCTGTTAAAACTTTTATTAAAGAAAGGGAATAAAAACTATGAAAAAATTAATAATCTATGTACTTTGTGCACTAATGACACTATCTCTTGTAGCATGTGGAGGCAAGAATAAAACGCAGGATGCTAATGGAGTGATTGGTGGAGATCCAGCAACATGGGGAACAGTAGAGGATGAAAGTACAGTTCAGCCTGCAAGTCCATTTATTGATTGCAGCACACTGGAAGAAGCAGCTCATATAGCAGGATTTGATATGACAATCCCAGAAACTATTGAGGGTTATTCAACACGAATTATTCAGGCAATTGATAATGAGATGATTCAGGCAATCTACACTGCTGATGAGAATGATATAATGATTCGCAAAGCGGCTTTAAAAGAAGACATTAGTGGAGATTATACTACATATGATTCAGAGGAAAAGATTACTGTTGATGATGTGGAAATTACAGTAAAAGGATATGGTGAAACAAAATATCTTGCAATATGGATAAATAGTGAGTTTTCATATTCTGTACAGGTAAGTGTTGGTACAGATATGGAGAGCATAATGGAACTGGTTCATACAGTAAAATAAAAAGAAGAGGTAATATCATTTCGGACTTTAATACAGCAGGTAGTGTAGTGGGAAATACGAAGATAATAAAGCTTATTTTAAGTTTATAGATACAGTAGAATCTAGAAAGTATGAGGATTATGTAATTGATAATAAAAATATTCATTGTCTATTAATAAAATGTAAAATAGGTAAATCAGAATTTGCATTTGCAACATTGATACTTGATTCAAAGGAATAACGTAGGAATTTATTCTACTCAACACATAGTTATTTAACAAGCAAATAAAAATATCATTTTAGAGTAGGTGTTATGTTTACTCTTTTTCATTGACTAAAATTATATTTATAGGAATGCAAAATTTTTTAAGTGGTTGTGGTTTAATGGCCTACTAATTTTATGGGGGCTATTCAGGAGATTAAAAGAAATTGAAAAAGAGAACTCGCAGAGGTAGATCTATGGCTTACCTCTTATTTTTTGTTTAAATAATGATTATAACAGGGAGATGTAATAATATTTAGAATAGATATTTTATAAGTCAATCAATCATAGTTTTTAGGAAAAAATCTATTAGATGAGGTGATAATATGGATTATAATAGGCTTATTGATGGGATAAAAAGATTTGGTTCGTCAGAAAGAGAAATCTGTATACATGGTATAGGCATACTTCCTGAGCAGGTTAATGAAAATGTTATTATTGCTCCTTGGTGGGAACCATCTTTTTTACCAGATTTAGGAGAAGCTAACTATTTAAGTAAATCAGATTTTTCAGCTATTAAAGTATGGGATATTACTACAGAAGAGAATAAAATTACTTATATTAAAACTGGAATTGGAGCTCCTGTTTTAATGGATGTATTATTGACATTAGGTGTAACTAAATGTAGAAAAGTAATTTTTATCGGTTCAGTAGGTTCTTTAGATGAAAAAATTGGTATAGGGGATATTGTTATTCCTGAATTTAGTATTTGTGGGGATGGTGCAAGTAGATACATAGCTTCAGATACTTTAAACAATCAGGATTGTTGGGGAGAAAGTGTCTACCCTGATTTAGATTTCTTAAATGAAGTTAAAAACATAACAAAAAATATTTGTGAAGAAAACAATATTAAATGGCACTTGGGAAGAAACTTTAGTATTGATACAATTTTTGCACAGTTTGCTCATATTGATACAATCTTAAAGCTGAACTGTAATGTTATTGAAATGGAAACAGCTGCTGCTTTTCGTGCTGCAAAAATAGCGAATATATCAATAGCTGCTATTTTTAGCGTATCTGATAATGCAATTATAAATAAATCTTTGGTTAGTGGGAGAACGGAGGAAGAAATAGTTTACCGTAAATTTGTTAGAAAAAATATTTTTCCTCAAATAATTTTAAAGTTGTTTCAACAAAGCTCACTAAATCTTTAAGCTAATCTAAACTTCTAAAGTATAATTTATAGAGCAACCCTAAATAAAATTATGTACACAACAAATAGTTATTTAACAAGTAAATAAAAATATCATTTGAGGATAGGTCCTAATGGGCTTATCCTTCTTTTTGGTGATAAAATACTGATTTTATAAAATAGTTGTGTTAATATGAATTATAGGTAAGTAATATATAGTTTTATAGGGAGAGATCAAGATGTATGAATTTGAATATGAATTGACTAAATCAGATTATGTAGATTTTAACTTATACCATGCTAAGAACTCAAAAATAGTTAATAAGATGTTGATGGTATATAGAGTAGTAGGGCCTCTTTTAATTTTACTAGGAGGATACTATATGACGGATGGATATAAAGATTTAATAGGGATAATTATATATGGGATAAGTTCTCTTTTATGGTTTATATATTGTCCAAGACTTCACTTTAAATCAATAAAAAGAAACATAACAAGAATAATTGATGAGGGGAAAGATACAAGTTTATTTGATTTAAGACAAGTTGTTGTTAATGAAAGAGAAATAACAGAAGAAATAATAGATCATAAAACATTTAAGTCATGGAAGAAAATTGTAAAAATGGGAGTAAGTAAAGATAATCTATTTATATATGTTTCTGATGTGGATGCATTGATTATACCTAAAAAAATTATTGGGGATGAGGAAGAGAGCAAAGCTTTTATAGAATACATAACAAACAAGTTTATAAAATAAAAGTATCATTTGGCTAGGGCTATGCTCTAGCTTTATTTTTGGCATGAAAAAAGAAGTAGACTGTGGATCTACTTCTTTTTTGTTAGGGACCTTGTAATTTGAGGGGAGTTACAGGGTGTATTTATAAATATTACCGCAACGGACAAGTAATATTTATGGATATATAATAACATTTAAATACAAAATGAGTCAATATTTGATAATATATTATAAAATATTATAGTTAATTATTTATGTTTTGTAGAAATATACCTAATAAAGTGATATAATATTTAATGTTGGGGATTATTTAGGGGAATAAATATAGAACAAGATACTACATTTAATGGAGGTTAAATTAGTATCTTTTTTATTTGATAAGCTAGGAACTCAGCCCTACTCTTATTTTTTTCATGAAAAAGAAATAGACTGGGGAATCTACTTCTTAAGCCAAAGGAGCCCTATAAATTTAGGGGAGTTGTAGGGTTCTTTTATAAATATTACTGCAGCGGACAAGTAATATTTACGGATACATAATGGTATACTTTCAAATTTGGGTTAAAAGCTGAATTTGAAAGGACGGTGGGAGGGGAACAACACTTCATATGTGTGGGCAGAATTTTTTTAAAAAGGTGAGGTTCGTTAAAGCTATCAAGGATAAGTACAGTGAGACCTCCTTGATACCGCCGTGTCTTTAACTAATTTCAATAATAAGTCTATTTATATGAAAGAAAAAGGAAACAGCGGTCTGATTTTAATCAAAACCGCTGTCTTTCAGAATATATTTTTTCAAATTCAGTCACGTTTTCACCTCGTTTCAAATATAAGACTTACGAAACTTAAGTTCGTTACAGAAAATTAGATAAGATTTTTAAATTATTTTTTGCAAAGAAGCAATATCAACGGACTTACTCTAATTAAATTTAGAAATATGTAAAAAACAAGTTGATTTAAGCAAACTTAAACTAATCAGTAAGATTATCACACAAACTATTTATATCAATATTATGACATGTGTACTCATATCGCAAGTGTGAAGGAACAACAAGACAAATCGGAAGATGGGACGGAAAATTAACCGTCCTTTTTCATTTTCTATGGGCCCCTATTTGTTTATCTCTATTAATGATACCATTTTTAAAGTCTATATTATCGGTAGTTAAAGCACGTATTTTTGGATTTATAATCTATCCTATAGCTAAATAAAAAAGTAAACTTAAAATACGTATAGGGGAAATAGTAAAGTTTCTAAATTAAGTATATTAAAGGTAAAAATTACTCTAAGTAAATAATGAATTTGTTAAGAGAATATGATAATATTTAGAATAAATGTTTTTGTGAGGAAAGGATAAATTATGAAATCTAATAAGATGTTGTTATTTGTATTAAGTATTATTATAATTTTATCTTTACTTTATGTATCTGTTTGGAGCTATGATATTATTGGAGTTGCAAAAAACAAAATAGAGGAAGATGCTCGTAAAAGTCAAAAGATAGATGAGAGTTGGCTTGTTGCAAAAGATGTAAATGATAAAATGGCGGGATTGCTCTTTTATGATGAGGAAATAAATCATCATGTCTTTTCTATATATTTAAATAAAGATAATTTTTCACTTGGATATATGTTTCAGTTTGGTGGTAGCTTATTTGGCGATAAAGCAGAAATACAAGGAATTTCTTATCAGGGTAAAGGGATGGTGTTACTTTCATTAAATGGTAAAGGAATTAAGGAGATTAAAATAGAAAATGGTGTAGAAATACAAACTATTCAGCTTGACCCCGCTAAACCTTTTGTAGTTATTATACCACCATCAGATGATGGGAGGGTGTCCTTATACGATATTAATGGGGAAAATATTGCTATAGATACTATTCATGCTTACTAAAGATTAGAATAGTATAAAAAAATAACTTATGAAACTTTTATTTAAGTAAAAATATTATTTAATATAGGGTAAGTCCTAATGGGCTTATCCTTCTTTTTTGCTGAAAATACTGATTTAATTATAAAAATATGATAAATTTAGAGTAAAAAATAAATATATTATGAAGAGATGTTGAGGGAGAAAATGAAAAATTTAAAAAAATATAAAGTTGTAATAGTCTGCACTATACTTCTTTTAATAATCTTTTTACAGTATATACCATGGCCTGTAGATAAAAGTATTCAACTAGTACAATATCAAAATAACAATCTTTCTTATGAACAACCACTATCTATACAAATAGAAGGTAAATATTATAGATCTCTTTTTAAAGATGATCTTTTTAAAGGTTCTATTCACTTGAACAACTACGACTTTACAGAAGAATGGCATACTGTAGATATTGTATTCAATGATGGATATGGTATTTTAAGATATATAAAATTGAATAATACACCTTTGGGAGAATGGTCAATAGACAGTAAAACTTTAGGAATAATATTAGCTACACCGGGATTTGATAATTTTTCTATTCTTTTTGATGGGGGCCAAAATAGTAATCCTTCACTATGGTCTAGCAAAAATACATTATTTATTTCTTATCCAGCTAATAATAGAAAAGAAGCTTTAAATATTCTAGAAAAATTATCTAGCCGTAGTGAATTGGTCTCAGATTTTGAGTGGAACTAAATTCACTAAAAGAGTTATTTAACAAGTAAATAAAATATTATTTAGCTAGAACTTTGGTTCTAGCCTTTGTTTTTTTTGTTCAAATAATGATTTTTGTGGGAATATATAATAATATCTAGAATATATATTTGTTATTTTGAATTTAAAAAGGGGAAAAGATTATGAAAGGTAAAATTAGTAGGCGTATCTTATGTTGTTACAATTTATTTCTAGCACTAGGAGCAATATGGTGTGGTACTATGATGGTGACAGGAGCTTTAGGTAAGTACCCTGTAGAATGGATAGGAAAGCTTCCGTTTACCAACTGGATATTTCCGGGCATTATTGCTATGGTGATTTATGGAATAGGCAATTTACTAGCTACTATATTTAGTCTAAGTAAAAATGATATAGGGGTAGTAGTTTCAATTACTATGGGTATATTATTATTAGTTAGCATGTTGTTCTCTATAAAAATACTAGAAGAAGTTTATTTACCAACTATAGAATTTATAGTTGTAAGCATTATCCAGTTGGTATTAAGCTTATTTGTTCTAATGAATTCTTATAAATGCACGAAAAATAAAATGAAGTCAATTTAATTGGCTTATAAGAAAGTTGAAGAAGAGTAGTAATATTTCAAATAGACGTTAGTCCAATAAAATAGTTATTTAATAGGTAAGTAAAAATATCATTTGAGGATAAGTCCTAATGGGATTATCCTTCTTTTTTTTGTGCTAAAATACTGACTTTATTAGAAAAATATGATAAATCTAGAATGAACAAAAATAGATATTTTATTAAATTAAAAATTAAGTTGATGTGGAGGGTATATGAATTTAATATATGAATATAGTGGTATTATGCGTAGTATTGATAGTATTATGGCGTTTACTGGCGAAGAACAAACTGATTTTTGGAGTGAGCCTTTTTTTTATTTTTTCCCTGATATAGATAAGAAAAGGTTTAAAACACTTACTAATGAACAAAGAAAACAATATTTAATAGATTATTTTTTTAGGTTCGAAAAAGAGAATAAAGAGATTATTGATGAAAAGATTTATAAGTATAATGAGAGATGGGAAACTTATCAATCACAGATTGTCGATGCTTTGCAAGAAGCTTTTGGCGTAGATTTGATGGAGTTGTTCAATGATATGAGAGGATATATAACTTTTAATCCAGTTTGTCCGAGGTATCTTGAAAATAATACTTTTGATGTATTTTATTTAAATAGTGAAAAAGGGGCATTAGGATTATCCATACATGAAATTATTCATTTCGTTTGGTTTCATGTATGGAATAATTATTTTCATGACTCGTATGATGAATACGAATTACCTCATCTGAAGTGGATATTAAGTGAAATGGTTGTTGAACCAATTATGCGAGATGAAAGGCTTAGAGCAATAAATCCTTATTTTGATGGGGGAGGGTGTGTTTATCCATATTTCTACACTCTAAAGATTGAAAATAGACCTATCTTAGATATTTTATATGAGATGTATCAATCAATGAATATGGTTGAATTTATGAAAAAAAGTTATGAGTTATGTTTAAAATATGAAGCTCTAATAAGAGAGCATATTGATACAAATGAACGATAATTTGTTAATAGAATAGGAGATGATATGTAATGTTTGAGATGTATTTTATATGTCCAACTGTATTTTTTATATTTACAATTGTATTTCCTCTTAGTATAACTGAAAAGATACCTCCAGGCATGAATATTGACATTTTTCAAATTCATGCAGATGACATTAGGAGAATGGGTTCTGAAAAACGCAATTACTTACGAAGAAAAGTCCTGATTCACTTTGGTCTTGCGTTTATCATAACACTAATAAGTAGCATAATATTTTTTATATTCGATGATGCTAATTTGCTATTATTACTTACATTAAGTAATGTACTAAGTCTTAGTATAGGACTGGCTACTGCATTACTACCTCTTAAAAAAGTTGCAAATGAACTGAAAAAGAAGTAGGTTAGTCCTAAGGTAAGACACAAAAAATAGTTATTTCAATAAAAATATCATTTGAGGATAGGTCCTAATGGGCTTATCCTTCTTTTTTATGATAAAATGCTGATTTAATTAGAAAAGTATGATAAATTTAGAGTAAGGAAAATAGATATCTTATTTTATTAAATATCTGTGTATCAGAAAGAAATTTAGGAGGAGAGAGATGAAAAAAATATTTGTCTTAGTTTTAACTGGGATAGCGTTAATGTCTTCATGTATATATGCTTCAAATATAGAAACAGCACAAGATATTCAATTAGTAGAAAATGAGAATGCATTTCGCGGAGTGCTACATACTGCTTACAATATCTCTGTAGATAACTCCACGTATACTTCAGGCAATTTTGCAACACCATCTTCAAATTCAAATAATATTAATGTTAGCTTTACTAATGATGGGACATCATCAGCTATAGCAAAGTTATATAAAGTAGGATTATCTAAGGATACTTTTATTGGATCTTTCACTGTTAAAGCAGGATCAACTGATTATGAAGGATTTCGAGGCACTGCTGATAGTACTTATTATGTAAAAATTACTAATTCATCGGGAGACGGTATTAAGGGAAGTTTAAAAGTTAGACAATTAGATCAATAAAAATATCGTTTTAGAGTAATCGTTATGCCTACTCTTTTTCATTGACTAAAATTATCCTATTATATCCATATTATCTCTAAAGGAGTTGGTATAGTTAGATTACTATTCATAGGAATACAAAATTTCTTGAGTGGATGTGGTTTAATGGACCTACTAATTTTATGAGGGCTGTTTAGGAGATTAAAAGAAATAGAAAGAGAGAACACGCAGAGGTAGGGCTTGGCCTTACCTTTATTTTTTGTTTAAATAGTGATTTTTGTAGAAAAATATGATAATATTTAGAATAGATATTTTGTGGAGGGAATATATGACACATGAAACGAATACTAATTGGGGACAATCTGTTACCGGTGTAGTAATTAAGAATAATAAGGTCTTATTAGCACGTCATACTTATGGAAATGGTAACGGTATGCTCATTGTACCGGGAGGATATATTAATTATAATGAAACACCTCAAGAAGCTTTAAAGAGAGAATTCTTTGAAGAGGCCAACATTATAATTGAGCCTAAGCAAATAATAGGGATTAGATTTAATTTTCATGACTGGTATGTTGCTTTTTCAGCAGAGTATATTTCAGGAGAAGCGGCCACAGATAATGATGAAAATAGTGAAGTGTTATGGGTAGATATTGATGAAGCTATGGTAAGGGATGATGTGCCCGAATTAACTAAGCACTTAATTAATTGTGCAAAAAATCCTAAGCTTGGCTTTGAAAAAATAGATTATAAGGGGAACTTAAAAAATGGTCCATATTCTTTTTATGGTGTAAGTCTGAATAAAGGTGAGTAAAGTTTTCAACTTATAAAATAGTTATTTCAATAAAAATATCATTTTGAGGATAGGTCCTAATGGACTTATCCTTTGTTTTTACTAAAAATAATGACTTAATTATAAAAATATGATAAATTTAGAGTAAGAAAAATAGATATTTGTCTAGTGGAGATTATTTATATAACAGGAGGTAGAGTATGTCTAATTATTGTCTTGAAATTCCTAATATGAGACACAAAGTGGAATATGAACGTGTTATGGATAAATGGGAAAGTATGGAAAATAATATTCAACCTGAACTAATGCGTCGGTATAGCAAAAATTTAGGCTCTAATATACCATTTGATAAATGGTTGGAGTATTGTGAAGATGACCGCACAACAGGCTCAATGTTGAAAAATAATGTCCCCTGCACATTATTTTTCATGATTAAGGATAAGAAAGAGATTGTTGGGTGTATCGTTATGAATCATAAAGACACGCATAGAGGGCATCTTCATGCAGGCATTGTACCATGGCATAGGGGAAAGGGCTATGGTACTAAAATGTTGAGCCTTGCCTTACAAAAATGCTTTGATGCTGGAATTCCCACTGTACACATTACTCCACGCAAGGATAATCAAGGTGCTATAAAAACAATACTTAAAAATGGGGGCGTATTAATCCAAGAATTTATGGAAGACGGCAATCAAATATTACGATATGAAATTGACATAACAACTTCTGTTGAAAATTAATATTTTGCCTGACCTAAGGGTATAGTGCAAAGTTAGTATTAGAGTATTAAATCAATAAAGTAGTTACTTGATGGGGAATAAAAATATCATTTGAAGATAAGTACTGATGGACTTATCCTTCTTTTTTATGCTAAAATACTGACTTGATTAGACAAGTGTGACAATATTTAGAAGAGATATTTTATAAGTCCATAAATTAGAATACACTCATTAGACTAAATGAATACTTGTTTACAAAATATATTATGATATAAGTTATATATAGAACGGAGCTTTTAATATGAAGAAGAAAAGATTTGAGATGCCTGTTGCAGTACATCTTTTGCTAATTAAAGATAGTAAATATTATTACTAAGAAGATTTAATACAGGTTATGAAGATGGGAACTATAGTGTTGTGGCAGGTCACACAGATGGAGATGAGGATGTAACTACTGCAATGATAAGAGAAGAAAAAGAGGAAGCTAGTATTGAAATAACTTCTAAGAACATCAATTTTGCAAGTGTTATGCACAGAAAATCAGATGACGAAAGAATTGATTTCTTTTTTGTAGCAGATGAGTGGAAAGGCGAAGTGATAAATATGGAGCCACAAAAATGTGATGATTTATCATGGTTCGAAATGGATAATCTTCCAAGCAATATTATCCCATATATTAAAAGAGGAATAGAAAACTATACATCAGGCGTGCATTTTGATGTTTATGGATGGTAAAACTTAAATATTTTCTTTTGAAGTTGATATTTAAAATTATGGTGAACTACAGATTCCAATTTATGAAGTTATTATAACAGCACCGTACGTAACCAAATAGTTATTTAGAAAGAGGGATATACATGGATTATGTGAGATATATTAGAGAAAAAGTTGGGCATTCTGAAATCATACTTAATTGTGCAGGTTGTATCATTTATAATGAGTTCAATCAAATACTACTATATAAACGTAGAGATTGTGAACAATGGGGCTTTATGGGTGGAGTAGTTGAATTAGGTGAATCAGTTGCAGAGGCTGCTGTCAGAGAAGTTTTTGAAGAATCAGGTCTTCGGGTTGAAATTGACTCACTGTATGGTGTCTACTCAAAGTACTTTGATAAATATAGTAATGGGGATAAAGCACAAGTCATTAGCCATATCTTTACTGCCCATGTGGTAGGTGGTAGTGAAATATATCAAAATGAAGAGACAATGGAATTGAGATACTTTGATATTGATAAGACACCTAAATTATTTAATCAACAACATCAGGATTTATTAGATGATTTAATTAATAAAAAAACAAATGTATTTAAATAATCAATGTCACTTCATTCAAAGCTTACTAAACATAATGGGGCGTTTTTATTTTGACTTTATTTATTGTAACGCCTCTCTTATGTTTGCAATTAGATATTTTATGAGTAGAAAGATTTTTCGAGGAAATTAAAACAACAGAATAGGGGAATAAATGAGTTTATGGAAATTAAAAAGATTAGGAATGCTGTCGGTGCTATTATAACTCAGAACAATGAGATTTTACTTATACATAAAGTCAAATTAATGGATGTACTTGGAGAGCCACAAGCAATTCAAGGAACTTGGGATTTTCCTAAGGGTGGAGTATTACCTCTAGATACTACTTTAGAAGAAGCCTTAATGAGAGAACTTAAAGAAGAAACTGGTTCAACACAATATAAGATAGAAAAAAGATTTGCTGAAACTATTAATTTTAGTTTTCCAGAAGGGCATAAATACGAAGCTCAAGAAACTGTGATGTACCATGTGGTATATACAGGTGATAGAAGCGATATAAAGATACAAGATGATGAAATTGATGACATTATGTTTGTTAAATATGATAATGTTTTGGACATTATTACACTTGACGAAACAAAAGAATTTTTCAATAGTGTTAAGCGAGGGTTAGAATAATATGAAGGTATATATTACAAGACATGGAGAAACATTATGGAATCAAGAGGGAAAAATGCAAGGTTGGAAAAATTCCAATCTATCTTTGAAAGGAATAGAAAATGCTAAGAAATTAGGTCAGCATTTAGAAGATATTAGATTTGATGCTGTTTATTGTAGCTCTTTAGGTAGGGCACAAGAAACTGCTGCTCATATTATTGGGGATAAACCACTTGTGATTACCTATTGCGATGACTTAAAAGAAATGAATTTTGGAACCCACCCTTTATTAAAGATACAAGCTTAACTATCTTAAATATACAGGATACCAAAATAGAAATAGAACTTGAGGCAGATACTTCTCATTTATTTTTATAAAAAATTTCCTTCAACCAAATAGTTATTTCGAGGTAGGTTTTATGAAACTATCTCTTATTTTTTATCCGAATACTGATTTTAGTAGGTAAATATGATAAATAATAGAATGAAATAAGTTGGAGTAGCTAAGTATATTAAATCAAACAAGATACTCTAGTTTTTATATAGTAAAAAGTGAAATGAAACAGTAGAAAATATATCCAAGTTCTTTAAGGAAATTTAAGAAATGTGGTACTTTATCCTTAAGATTTTAAGGCTACAATAAAATTATCTTAAAACAAATTTTTATAAAACTAGATAATTTAATCATAAAAAGTTACTTAAGGAGAAGAGCGTATATGAAAAGGAACGAGAAACCTAAAAAAACAAAGAGGAAGAAGATAATAGGAATATTTTTAATAGGAATAGGATGTTGTAGTATACTTTTGGGCATGAAAAATAAGTCTATAGCTAGTTTTAGTATAAATAATGAAAAGTTTATAGGATATAAAATAAAAGAAATTATAGAAAATAAGGATGTCTATCCTCAGGAACTAGTAGAACTTGCCTTAAAAAAAGAAGAAACAGTAGATTTTGTATATAATTATAATAAGAATATAAAAGATAAAAATAAAATAAATATAGATAAAGAGTACATAGAAGGCCAGTTCCCATTATTTATACAATGGGATGAACGATGGGGATATGATAGATATGGAGATACATATATGGCAATTAACGGCTGTGGGCCTACTAATCTAGCTATGGTTATCGTTGGACTAACAGGAGATACCAGTATAAATCCTAAGGTAGTTGCAGATTTTAGTGCTCAGAATGGTTACTATGTAGAAAATGTAGGGACAAGTTGGAGCCTGATGACCGAAGGAGCAAAAGCATTTGGTATACAAGGAGAGGAAATTCCATTAAGTGAAAAAAGTATTCTTTCAGCTTTGGAAAAAGGGCAACCTATTATAGCATCCATGAAACCAGGAGATTTTACAACTAGCGGACATTTTATACTAATGACAGGTATAACAGAAGATGGAAAAATTATTGTTAATGATTCAGATAGCAGGAAAAGAAGTAATATTACTTGGGATTTGGATGTCATTATGGGGCAAGTGAAAGGATTGTGGAAGTTTTATGTCTAGGTAAGAATTGAGCTACCATGATCTCGTTTGCAGAACCAGAAGATGATGTGTAAAAACACATCAAAGATGGTCCAATAAATAGTTATTTCAATAAAAATATCATTTAAGGATAGGTTCCGATGGGCTTATCATAATTCATTATTATAGATATAACGGAGCTTCTTTAAAAAGTAGAGAAAATATTTTAAATAAGTCTCATGGAAAAGTAAGGATTCTTTCAGAAACTGTAATAGACAATTATATTATTTGTGAGATTGTAAACGTGTGACCAACCTCAATTAGAATAGGCTGAAGTTATTTATACTGATAGGAGTAATTTAAAAACTACTATTAACCAACTAAATAGTTACTTGATGGGTAATCAAAATAGATATTTGTTAGATTAAAAAAGGTTAGAAGATAATTTTATGAGGTGAGTAATGAATGGAATAATTGATTTAAGAAATAGATTTGTTTCTCAACAAGTCTATGATATTTATTCAGCATGTATGTACATGCCTACATGGGAAAAGTTTTGCGAACAAGCTAACCTCCTTATAAATGACGACTTAGTTAGTATATTGGGGTGTGTACATAACAATAACATTATAGGAGTATTAGTTATGCAAAAAGGTACTCAACAGAGTGCTGAAATCAAAGGGATTGCAGTTGACTTCTTATACCGTCAAAAAGGGATTGGCAGACAACTTATAGAATTTGTTTTTCAGAGCTTGAAAATTAAATCTTTGTTTGCTGAGACCGATGATGACGCCATATTATTTTATAGACATTGTGGGTTTAAAATAGAAGATATTGTAAAGGTTTATGAGAATAAAGAGTACCGACGATATAAATGCACATTAGAGAAGTTATGAAATACGCAATTAATCCAATAGTTATTTCAACAAAATATCTTTTGAGGATAGGCCCTGATGAGCTTATCCTTCTTTTTTGTGCGTAAATACTGACTTCTTTAGAAAAATATGATAAATTTAAGAGTAAGAAAAAATAGATATCTTATTTTATTAAAAATCTGTGTATCAGAAAGAAATTTAGGAGAAATTTGAAATGAAAAAAATAGCATCGTGTATTTTGTGTATCACAATTATTTGTATATTACTCGTTGCCTGTGACAACAAAACCATTTCAGGTTTTCCGAACACAGTGGCAGTTAAAGAGAAGACTGTAATAGCAATTGATATTGCTTCACAACCACAACAAGAGGATTATACTCGTCATTATTCAGATGCTATAAAGATTGAAGAAATTTGTGACTATATAAGGCGCTTAACATGGAATGACCTTAAGGATGAAAATCCTGATATGGAAAATGGAGCTGAATATAGTGTGACTTACACATATGAGGATGAAGCCACTAAAACATATTATTTTAAAGAAGACAGTTATTTCAAATCTGAGAATTTTGATTGGAAGCTAATTAATGGTGTTGAAAATTTTAAAAACCTAATAGAGAATACTGTTTCAAATTAGGTTAAGAAGATAAGCATAATTTTCACTTAATCAATTAGTTATTTTGTAAAAAGAAAATGGATAAAGGGAAAAGAAAATGAAGAAAGTGATCGTTTCTATATGTACAATTTCATTTTTGTTACTCCTGACTGCTTGTGATAATAAAGAGGTTACATATGTTGGGGTAAATGCAGAAATTTTAGAGATTAACAGTGAACTTAATGGGTTTGTTGTTAAAGGATTAGATGAAAATAGTATTCTAGGGGAAAAATGCTACATAAATTGCGAAAATCCAAGTATATATTTTATCTATGTAAATAATGAAACAGGTAAAACAATTGATTTAGAATTTGATGATTTTGTTGTGGGAGATGCAATAACAGTTGATGTAAATTCTGTGGAAAATAAATATGCACTAACGTCACGAGTACAGTTAATAACTCAAAGAAAGTGAGCATAGCATTTAATAGACTAAAATAGTTAGTGATTATTTGGGACCATACTCCTACAAAAGAGGGAGGTCTTTTTTATAGAATGATTAAGAGCAATAATGATAGTAAGAGCAAGTATATTAATTATTCTAACTATAGGACTTCGAATCTAGCCTTATTTTTTTGCACAAATAATGATTTTTTGTAGAAATATATTAAAAAATTTAGAATAAATATTTGCAAAGAGGGAGGAGCAGTAATGTTAACAAATGATATAATAACTGACAGATTGATTATTAAAAGTATGAGAGAAGAGTATAGTTCATTATGTTTTAGTATTTGGTTAGATGATGAGATGGGAAAGTATTTATCTGATCCAACTCGTGCTAATGCTAGTGAATCATACATGAATTTCGCAAAAGGAATTGAAGATGATGAAAGTTGGTATCCTTTTGTAGCTTTTTTAAAGGACAGTAATGAGTTTGTTGGAACAGGTAGCCTTGTTCCAATGGAGGATTCAACACATTGGGATTTAGGATATTGTATTCATAAAAAGTATTGGAGACAAGGGTATGCGACAGAACTAATAAAAGCATTGATTAATTTTGGGTATACTCAAGGTGGTCGTAAATTTACAGCAGATGTTGCACAAGAAAATATTGCATCTAATACAGTAATAAAAAAGTTAGGTTTTACTGTAGAAAAGGAAGGATGCTTTAATAAGCAAGGAACTGATATTATATATAAGAGTTATATATATAAGCTTAATTTAGAATAAATATTCCTACGCTTTAATCAAACAAATAGATATTTTATAGATGGTTAAATGAGAATTTATTAAACAGAGATTTACGAGGTAAATTGAATGAAGCTCATTGTAATTGCAGTTGCTTGGCGCATAATAGGATACAACTATTTTTCACTCATCACCCATAATCGTATATCAGTAGCTAACTTTTCTAAAACTTCTTCTTGTGTCATAAAAAAACTTTTTCAAAATAGATTTGTACTTGGAGTACTTCTAATTTTGAAGGAGAAGCAGAGAAAATATACTGTTTTAAAATAGCTATTGCATAGATTCAGCAATTTGATCCATTATTGAAGTGTATAAAGGATTTGTTGTGGAAAGCTAGTCCTCAATAATAAAGGTAATATCATCGTTTTCAGGGGGCACGGGTTCACATATTATTTCACCTGTGGTTATGCTATTTGCCACAACTAGTCCAACGGTAGTATAGATTACTATAATGGATAACATTAAGGCTATTATTCCTAAGAATAGAGTGGTAAGATTTATTTTAGTACGTTGCATCTCTAACTCTCCTTTGCATTTTGCATATATTGTAATTATATTATGAATTAAAACGTTTATTACAATTTTTAGAAAAAATAAAGGGTAGAAAATAAAGTGATGCAAAAATCACTACGATAGCAGTTTAGTTCAATGGTTATTTGATGCGTAATAAAAATATGGTTTGGGCCAGGTCTTAAGTTCTAGCCTTTATTTTTTACTTAAATAATGATTATACTCTTTATAAGCCGATTCAGATAACGTATAACTTAGCTCATCGTCTTATTTAAAGTAATATCCTTTTATAAAAAAGATCTAATACTAATTATAAGAAGGAGGTTTATGATGTTAAAAAAAAGAATTTTATTAGGCGCTATTATGTTAATGAGCTTGAAAATTAATATTTTTGCTGGTGAAGTTAATCTTTATCTAAATGGCGTTAAATTAGGAGGTGCGGATCCAATTTCGTTACGTAATACAACTTTTGTTCCTATTGGGGTAATATCTAGGGAACTTGATTTGGATGTAGAATGGAACAATCCTTCTGTTGAAATTTCAAACAATGTGGAGTATGTGAAATTTAATATTGATGATATTAATGCATATAAAGGTAAAGAAATCTTTTTTATGAGAGAAGCCCCTTTTCTTTATGAAAATAGGGTGTATGTGCCATTACGAGCTGTAAGTGAGCTGTTTGGCTATTCTGTAAAATTTTCTGATACGGACAAGAGGATAGATGTACGAACAGACATTATAACGCCTCCAGTTAAAGAGGAAAAGATTGAATTTGAGAGGTCACCTAATTTAAATTGGGGCATTTGGAATGAAATAAATTTCTATAATAATCATCAGTATAAGAGCCTTTATTTACGAGATTTTAGCACAGGAAAAAGTTATAAGCTTAATACCACACATGGTTTTGAAACACACCATTGGACCCCACAGAATAAAATTATTTTTAGTGGCTTAAATGCGCAAGATGAAGGCTTTGTACATATCTTTGATCCTGAACAGATGAAAACGATAGAAACTATTAGCACGCGTATATATGATTATGATTTTAATACGAATAAGCTGTATTACTATAAAAATAATACATATATAGCTTATGATTTAGATACGAGTACTCGAAAAGAGATTTCGAGAGATGAATATATCCAATTAACACAAAATCTTTAATATACTCTAAGTAAGGAACTTTGTAAAGAAATTAATACTATAGGATATCTGCTAGAGATGAATTATAACAAAAAGACAAATGTATTTAGCAGAAGTCCCTATATATTCAATGACATAAAAGATAGAAGTACATAAAAGATAGAAGTACATAAAAGATGCCTTGAAGGTAGGGTTTATGTTCGAGCTTTATTTTTTGCACCAAAATAGGAGTAGACGAATAATCTACTCCTAAGTTGTTCTACGTGGGGACAGTATGTAGAATAAGTTGTATTACAACCCTATCAATTATAATACCATGACGTATGTAAAGTAAATAGCTTTTAAGCAATAAAAAAGCAGTATGCCATAAGAGTAATATACTACCTTTTGTGACAAATGATTTAAAACGTAAATACCAGAGCATAAGAGAAATAGGCTTCTTGATGAATCACTCAAAGAATATAGAGATAAAAAATTAGCCAGCTTTCATCATTTGAAGGCTGGCATTTTTGATTGCATTCTAGTACATAGAGAAATAAAATCAAACGTAAGCGATTAATTAGAAGGTGTCCAAAAATAAAAATCGTACAATTAGAGTTGGA